>JAFZAF010000011.1 GCA_017548335.1 Bacteroidales bacterium
CGAATGCATCCAGGTGTCGGTCTATATGGATTTCTGGGACCTGCACGCCAATTTCTGGCCCGTGACCGGCGTAGTCTCTTACGCCGACTATTATCCGGGAAAGCATATGCTGGCCTTCAAGCCCAAGGCTTCTGAGGAAAATGAGCACAGTTGCACGATCATCCGTACGCCAGCAGGGAAAGAACTGCTCTTCAAGCAGATTGCAGGCGGATTCGCCCGCCGCATCGTGTGCTACGCCAAAGAGGGCCTGGCAGTCAAGGCCGGCGACCAGTGCGGCATCATCAAATTCGGCTCACGGATCGATTATTTCCTCCCGCTCGATGCGGAGATCCGTGTCAAAGTGGGGGATTTTGTCAAGGCTGTCCATTCCGTCATTGCCGAGATCTGATCGGCAACCCTTTCAACGACTTTGGGATTTTCCCGACCAGACGACGCCGGCCAGGATGGCGGCGCAGCCGATGGCAGCCAGGGGTGTCATCCGTTCTCCAAGGAAGATCATCGCCGTGATGAGCGTGAAGACCGGGTTCAGGTAGACATAGTTGGTGGCGGAGACGTTGCCCAGTTTGTCCATGGCCAGGTTCCAGCCGATGAAACAGGCCAGGGAGGCAATCAGTCCCAGGAAAAGCAGGTTGAGGTATACCTCGGGCTGTCCGAGGACGGCGGTGGAGAAGGATCCGGTGCAGTTGCCGAGGAACGGGAGGATGGTGACCAGGCCGTAGAAGAATACTTTCCGGGTGGCGAAAACGGCACCGTAATCACGGGCCATCTGTCCCATGAACTGACTGTAGAAAGCCCAGCAGAGGGCCGCTCCGACGGCAAGCAGGTCGCCCTTGACCGAGAGCTGGAGCCGGGTCCCGTCGAAAATCACCATCGCCATGCCCGTGAGGGCCAGGATCGTGCCGCCGATCAGCGGCAAGCCGACCCGTACCTCTTCCAGGCCCCGGGCGAAGCGGCTCTTTCCGAACCGTTTGTAAACCAAGGTAAAGAGAATGGTCAGCAAGGGAGTTGCGCTCACGAGGAAGGCGACATTCGCCGCCTGGGTGTAAGCCAGCGCCGTGTTTTCCGTCAGGAAATAGAACGATCCGCCCGTGACGCCCAGCATGAGAAACACCAGTTCGTCTTTCCAGTTGGCGCTCCAGATTTTCGTGCGGCCGGACCGGACCAGGGAAAAGACCCAGATGCCGAGATAAGCCAGGATGAAGCGGATGGTAAAGATACCGGCGGGCTCCATCCCGGCGTTGATGAGCACTTTCGTGCAGACGAAGGTGACGCCCCAGACGGCGACGACCGCCAGGGCGAGCAGATGGTATTTCAGACGCGGCAGGGCCATGACGGGAGGAACCCTATCTGTACCACTTGGGACTTTGGTCGGCATTGGCCACGGAAAGGCCGACGCCGAACATCATGTTGACGTGCAGCAGGGTACCGGAGAAGTCCCAGTCCGCTTTATACTCATCGGAAGGCTTGTGATACCAGTCGGAGCGGGGATACTTGTTGGGGTGGGCCGGATCGACCAGGTCCTTGCCATATTCGATGACGACGGCGGGGACGCCTTTCTTCACGAAATTGAAGTGGTCGGAGCGGAAGAACCAGCCATCGGAGTTATCGTCGTTGAAGACGACGTAGCGGCCTTGGGCGCCGGCGCTTGCCAGCAGGTAGCGGTCCAGTTCACTGGCCCCGCCGCCCAGCACGACGACATCGCGGGTCTGCGGTTCCGGTGCGATGCAGTCGAAGTTGATGCAGGCGGCCGTCTTCTCCATCGGGAAGGCGGGGTGCGCGCAGTAGTATTCGGAGCCGAAGAGGCCGCTCTCCTCCAAGGTGGGAATCAGGAAGAGCAGGGAGCGGCGGGGACGGACGGGCAGCTCGGCGTATTTCTTGGCGAGCAGCAGGACGGCCGCCATGCCCGATCCGTTGTCGGCGGCGCCGTTGTAGATGCGGTCGCCCGTCTCATCGGGCGTTCCGAAGCCGAAATGGTCCCAGTGGGCACTGAAAACCACGGCTTCATCTTTCAGGTCGGTGCCGGGCAGGACACCGGCCACATTGCTGGTCTTTTGGATTTCATAGGAGACGTTCATCGCCACCTTTCCCTTGGCTTTGAGGACAAACGACTTGAATCCGGGGCGTTTGGCGGCGGCGATGGTTTTATCAAAGTCGACGCCGGCCGCCGCGAAGAGTTTCCGGCAGCCGTCTTCGTGGAGCCAGCCCTTGACGGCCAGCTCCCCTTCGTTGCGGGTCTCCGGATCGTAGAGCGCCAGGTTGCTGTCCACGTGTCCGTTCTGGCAGACATGCCAGCCGTAGCTGGCGGCGGCCGTGTTGTGCAGCACGAGGCATCCTGCGGCGCCCAGCCGGGCGGCCTGTTCGAACTTATAGGTCCAGCGGCCGTAATAGGTCATGTTCTTTCCTTGGAACAGTTTCGCATCGTAGAATCCCGGATCGTTCACCATGGCGATGACGATCTTGCCCTTGACGTCGATGCCGTCGAAGTCGTTCCAGCCGAACTCCGGCGCGTCGATCCCGAAGCCGCAGAAGACGAATTCGGCGGAAGGGATCTCCACTTTCCGGGTGGCGCGGGCGGTCCAGACCACCAGGTCGTCGGGATAGACCAGGTCGGTTTTCTTGCCGGCCCCCTTGACATGAAACTTGCCGCCCACAGGACGGCTGATGGTCGAAATCGTCATGACCTGCTGGAAATAGCTGTCACCGAAGGCCGGCTGCAGTCCCAGTTCTTTCATCTGTCCGGCCAGGTAGTTGATCGTCTTGGTTTCGTATTCTGTCATCGGCTTGCGCCCGCCGAAGTCATCGGAACCGAGCGTCTGGATCCAGCCACGCATCAGGGACTCGTCATCCTGGGCGTAAAGGGCTGGGAGTGAAGTGGCAAGGGCCAGGAGGAGAACAAAGAATTTCTTGTACATAGGGTTGGTTTGTTGTCGTGAAGGATTTAAAAGAGGCCGAAATCGATGCTCCGGGCCATGAGGCAGCCGCCGATGACGCCGGCGTTCTCGCCAAGATGGGCGAGCCGGATCGTCGTGTCCTGGCTGACCTGGTTGAGGATGTGTTTGTTGACGGCTGTCTTGAGCGGTTGAAGCAAATAGTCGCCGGTAGCGGCCAGCTCTCCGCCGATGACCAGGGTCTCGGGATTGAAGATATTGATAAGGTTGGCAATATGGACACCGAGCTTGTCGCCGATCTCGTCGATCACCTCGAGGCAGAGCGGATCTTCCCGCCGGACTGCGTCGGTGATCTCTTCTAACGTGAGCGGCGTATCCGACCGGTTGACCCGTTCGGTCAGGATGGAAGATTCACCGCTGCGGATGCGCTCGAGGATTTTGCGGCGGAGCGCCTGGCCGGAAGCCTCGGTTTCGAGGCACCCTTTTTTGCCGCAGCGGCACAGGACTTCGTTGTCGTAGGCGTGGATGTGCCCGAATTCGCCGGAGTAGCCCGATTTTCCGAAATAGGGCCGTCCGCCGAGGATCAGGCCGCTGCCCAGCCCCCAGTTGACATTCACATAGATGAAATTCTGTTCCCCGGATCCGCAGCCTTGCAGGTACTCGCCGTAGGTCATGGCCAGCGTATCGTTGCAGATGCTGGCCGGGATGCCGAAACCCTCGGTAAGGATTTCCGTGATGGGGCGTTCGGTAAAATTGAAATTGGTGTGGCTGTATCCCGTGATGTGGTTGATGCGTCCCGGAATGTTGACGCAAAAGCGCTTGATCCGGTCAAGATACTGCGGAATCCGCCCCATGTAATCCCGGACGATGTCGCAGAGGGTGCGCAGGGAGGCGGGCGTGTTCTCAAGCTTGTAGGCTACGTTCGTACGCTGGCGGACCATGGTACCCGCCATGTCCATCAGCCCGAAACTGACATACTTGTCGTTGAGGTCGATGCCGCCGTAGTAGCCTGCTTCCGGATTGAGGTTGTACAGCCGGGGTTTCCGGCCGCTTCCCGTTTCAATTTTACCGGTATCCACGACCAGGCCCTCCTCTTGAAGCGTGGCGATTTCTTTGGTGACCGTGCCGATACTGACTTCGAGAATGTCGGCCAGTTCGGGGAGCGTGGCGCCGCCTTTTTCGATGAGCCGGGTTATGATCTGTCGCGCGTTCTTATCCATCCTTTTCTGGAATTTTGAACAAAAATAAATAATTTTTGGAATAATGCACCAAATAATCTTTTATATATTTCAAATTTGAAAAAATGCAAAAAATAATTTTTCAAAAATTAGTGAAAATATGTTTTGTTAATTAAAATAATTTATAAATTTGTAGTACCTGAAACGTGAAATCATGCTTGAAAAACTGAAATCTGCCAAGTCATACCCCTGGGTTGTCGTCGGCCTGCTCTGGGTCGTGGCTCTTCTGAATTATATGGACCGCCAGATGCTTTCCACCATGCAGGAGGCCATGAAGGCCGACATCGTGGAGTTGCAGAAAGCCGAGGCCTTCGGCGCCCTGATGGCGGTGTTCCTCTGGGTCTATGCCGTCCTGAGTCCATTTGCCGGGATGGTGGCCGACCGGCTCAGCCGTAAATGGCTCATCGTCGGCAGCCTCATCGTCTGGTCGGCCGTTACTTTCCTGATGGGCTATGCCGGCAGTTTCCGCCAGCTCTATGCCCTTCGCGCCATCATGGGTGTCAGCGAAGCGCTATACATTCCTTCCGCTCTGTCGTTGATAGCCGACTGGCATGAGGGCAAGTCGCGAAGCCTCGCCGTGGGCGTCCACATGACCGGCCTCTACGTAGGGCAGGCCATCGGTGGCTTTGGCGCCATCCTTGCCGCCATGCTCTCCTGGCGCCTCACTTTCCATTGGTTCGGCATCATTGGCGTGGTGTACGGCCTCATCCTGATCATCTTCCTGCATGAGAATCCGAAGCATGAAGCGGCGCCCGCACCGAAATTGGCTGACAAGCCGGTAAAAAAGGAATCGATCTTCAAAGGGCTTGGCGTGGTGCTGGGCACCTGGGCTTTTTGGGTGATCCTGATCTATTTCGCCGTTCCGTCGCTGCCCGGCTGGGCCACGAAGAACTGGCTGCCGACGCTCTTCCGTGACAATCTCGGCATCTCGCCCGAGCGCGCTGGCATCATCTCCACGCTGACCATCGCCGCCGCTTCGTTCGTCGGGGTGATCGCGGGTGGGCGGCTCTCCGACAACTGGGTGAAGAAAAACATCCGCGGCCGCGTCTATACCGGCGCCATCGGTCTCGGCCTGACAATTCCGGCGCTGATCCTGCTGGGCCTGGGCCACAGCCTGGTTCCGCTTATCGCTGCCGGCCTGCTCTTCGGCATCGGCTACGGGATGTTCGATGCCAACAACATGCCCATCCTCTGCCAGTTTATCTCCTCGAAGTACCGGGCTACGGCCTACGGCATCATGAATATGACGGGCGTAGCGATGGGCGCGCTCGTGACCACGCTGCTGGGCCGCTGGAAAGACCAGGGCGTCTCGCTGGGCGTGAGTTTCGCCGTGCTGGGCTGCATCGTCATCGCCGCCCTCGCCCTGCAGCTCATCTTCCTCAAACCCAAAACAGATAACATGGAATGAATATCATATAAATTGAAATTAATTAATAATTATATGGACAAGATCATCGGACTCATCGACGCACCTTTCACTCCCTTTTATCAGAACGGTGACGTCAATTACGAACCCATTCCGGCGTATGCCGCGATGCTCAAGAAGAACGGCTTGACCGGCGTCTTCATTAACGGCTCCTCTGGCGAAGGCTATATGCTGACCACGGAAGAACGCATCAAACTGGCCGAGACCTGGATCAAGTACGCGCCGAAAGACTTCAAGGTCATCGTGCACGTAGGCAGCTGCTGTGTGCGCGACTCGCGCAAGCTCGCCGAGCATGCGCAGGCCATCGGCGCCTGGGGCGTCGGCGCGATGGCGCCGCCGTTCCCGAAGATCGGCCGCATCGAAGAACTCTGCAAATACATCGAGGAGATCGCCTGCGGAGCACCGAAGCTTCCGTTCTACTACTACCACATTCCGGCCTTCAACGGCGCTTTCCTGCCGATGACCGACTTGCTGCCCGCCCTCGACGGCCGCGTGCCCAATTTCGCCGGCATCAAGTATACCTTCGAGAGCCTCTATGAATACAACCAGTGCCGGCGTTACAAGGACGGCAAGTTCGACATGCTCCACGGCCAGGACGAGACCATCCTCGCCTCGATGGCGCTCGGCGGTGCCCGCGGCGGCATCTGCGGCACCTCGAATTATAACGGCCGCTGCCTCGTCGGTATCCAGGAAGCCTTTTACGCTGGTGACATGGACAAAGCCCGGGCGTTCCAGAACTACGCGCAGGACGTGATCGACGTCATCTGCCACTTCCGCGGCAACATCGTGGGCGGCAAGCGCATCATGAAACTCATCGGCCTCGACCTCGGCCCCAACCGCACACCGTTCCGCAACGTCACCGACGAGGAGGAAGTCCGGCTCCGCGCCGAACTCGAAGCCATCGACTTCTTCAACCATTGTAATATCTTTTAACCCGTCATGCCCGGCTCCGACCGGGCATCTCGAATATGGATACGAACCTATACTTAAACAATTGGGCTGAGCGTTACCGGAAAGACCTGGTGGACGACATCCTGCCGTTCTGGCTCAAGCACGGGCTGGACCGCGTCCACGGCGGCGTCTATACCTGCGTGGACCGTGACGGGACGTTGATGGACACCACCAAGTCCGTCTGGTTCCAGGGCCGTTTCGGCTTTACGGCCGCATTCGCTTACAATAACGTTGAAAAGAATCTGGAGTGGCTGGCTGCCTCGAAGAGCTGCATCGATTTCATCGAAGCGCACTGCTTCGCTCCCGACGGCCACATGTATTTCGAAGTGACGGAAGACGGGGTAGGGCTGCGCAAGCGCCGCTACGTCTTTTCCGAATCCTTTGCGGCCATCGCTATGAGCGAGTATGCCCTCGCATCGGGCGACCTGAGCTATGCCGTCAAGGCGCTTGAACTCTTCAAACGCATGCAGCGCTTCCTCGCCGAGCCGGGCTTCTTGCCGTCGAAATACGAACCGGTGTTCCAGACCCAGGGCCATTCCATCACGATGATCCTGGTCAACACGGCGGCCTGCATCCGCAAGGTCATTACCGATCCGTGCCTCGATCAGCAGATCGACCGCTCCATCGCCGCGCTTCGTAAATATTTCATGCACCCCGAATACAAAGCCCTGCTCGAGACCGTCGGTCCGAACGGCGAGTTCATCGATACGCTCATCGGCCGCACCATCAACCCCGGCCATTGCATCGAGACGGCCTGGTTCCTGCTCGAAGAAGCGAAGCACCGCGGCTGGGACAAAGCCCTGACCGAGATGGCGCTCACCATCTTCGACTGGTCGTGGGACTGGGGCTGGGACGAGGAGTTCGGAGGCATCCTCAATTTCCGTGACTGCAAGGGTTTCCCTAACCAGGACTACTCCCAGGACATGAAATTCTGGTGGCCGCACTGCGAGGCCATCATCTGCACGCTCTACGCCTATGAGGCTACGGGCGACGAGAAGTATCTCGAACTACACCGCCGTGTCAGCGAGTGGACCTACGCCCATTTCCCCGACGAAGTTGAAGGGGAGTGGTATGGCTACCTGCACCGCGACGGCACACCCGCCCACCACGCCAAAGGCAATCTGTTCAAGGGCCCGTTCCACATTCCCCGGATGATGGTCCAGGCCCGGAAACTATGCCTGGAAATGATTGAAAAGAAACCAACAATGCAATAATTTCTCATTAACCAAAAACATCACTTTATGAAAAGATTTCTGAAAATGGCTGCGCTCGTCCTGTTGACAGGCGGCTTTCTGCTGGCGGGAGGGAACCTCTATGCGGCAGAATCGACTGTCACGGCTGGCGCACAGCAGGATCAGGCCTGCCGGGGTGTCGTCCTCGACACGCAGGGCCTGGGCGTGATCGGCGCTTCCGTCCTCATCAAGGGACAGCCCGTCGCCCTCGGCACCGTGACCGACTTCGACGGCAACTTCGTGCAGACGAATGCCAAGAAAGGGGACGTCCTCGTGATCTCCTGCATCGGCTATGTAACGCAGGAAGTTGTCTGGGACGGCCAGCCGGTTCGTGTCGTGCTGGCAGAAGACAACGAAATGCTGGCCGAGACCGTGGTTACTGCCTACGGCGGCCGCCAGCTCCGCTCCAAGGTAACGAACTCCATCGCTTCCGTCAAGGAAGACGTAATCTCCTCCGGTATGCACACCAATCCGGCTCAGGCCCTCTCCGGCGCCGTGGCTGGCCTCAGCGTGCAGCAGGTCTCCGGTGACCCGGGCGCTACGCCGACCGTCATTCTCCGCGGCGGTACTTCGCTCAACGGCACCGGCTCGCCGCTTGTGATCGTCGACGGCGCCCAGCGCTCGCTCGCCGACCTCAACCCCAACGACATTGAGTCGATCGAGGTCCTCAAGGACGCCGGTGCGACGGCCATCTACGGTGCCCGTGCTGCCAACGGCGTGATCCTCGTCACGACCAAACAGGGCAAGGAAGGCCACAGCGCCATCAATGTCCGGGCGAAGTATTCGGTGAATTACTACCAGTCCGAGTACGACTATCTCGGTTCCGAGGATTACCTCTACTATATGCGACTGGCCTACAAGCGCGCTTCTTCGTACGTCACGCTGTCGGACGGCACCGTGATGGGCGCCACCAACATGAACGGCCTCTCCGGCGCACAGCCCTATGGTACCGGCAACATCTACTTCAACGCCGACGGTACGCCGGCCAACGGTAATCGCGTGAACGCCGCCAACTGGGGCGTCATGAAATACGAAGACCGTTACGCATTCCTGCTCAACGAAGGCTGGCGCACGATGACTGACCCGGTTTACGGTGACAAGCTCATCTTCTACGACGGCATGACGCTCTACGACACCAACATTGTGTCACCCGCCCTCTCTCAGGATTACGGTATCGACTTCCAGGGCGGAAACGACAAGGGACACTACTACTCATCGCTGGGCTACAACAATTCGAACGGTAATGCTTATGGCAATGACTACAAGCGTCTTTCGTTCGTGTTCAACGGCGACTACAAGATCCGCCCCTGGCTGACTTCGACATCCTCGTTCAACTACGCCCGCACGCAGTGGACGCCGATCAAGAACGGCAACTCGGCCCAGAACTACTTCAGCCGCGTATTCACCGTGCCGCCGACCTTCCGCATGAAGAACCCCGACGGTGAATGGCTCGTGGGTGTCCGCGGCAACTCCGACGGCAACGTGCTGGTGTACTACGACGCACTCGACCGCGACTACGAGACCAACAAGTTCAACATGACGCAGGCCTTCACCGTGGATTTCACCAAGGCGCTCAGCTTCAAGCTCAGCGGCAGCTGGTACTATGAAGATACCTGGCAGGAGTATTTCAACCACGACTATATGACCGGTGTCGGTCCCCGCTACACCACCACCCGCGGCAGCCAGGACTACTATAACCGGAATCTCAATCAGACCTATAACGCCATTCTGAACTACCACAAGTCGTTCAACCTTCACAATGTGTCGGCCATGCTCGGCGCCGAGTTCTTGAATTTCGGTACCAAGGGCTTCTACGCCTATGGCGAGGGTGCCCCGACCGACGAGTTCCAAGACCTGGAGCTGACGACCACCGACGAGGGGAAACGGGATATCGACTCCTGGCACAATCAGAACCGTGTGCTTTCGTATTTCGGCAAGGTGGACTACGACTATGATGCCAAGTATCTGCTGTCGCTGGTCGCCCGTTACGACGGGTATTCCCGACTGGCCGCCGGCCACCGCTGGGGCTTCTTCCCGGGCGTTTCCGCCGGCTGGGTTTTCTCGAAGGAAGACTTCATGCAGCCGTACAGCGACGTGATTTCGTTTGCAAAACTGCGTGTTTCCTACGGCGCCAACGGTAACCTCGATACGAGTTATATCGGCAACTATACCGTCCAGGGAGCTTACGGCGCCCAGACCAACTACAACGGGTCGGGCTCGACGCTGCTATCCTCCGTCCCGAACCCGTATCTGGTGTGGGAGAAATCCTGGACCTTCGAAACGGGTCTCGACATGAGCTTCTTCGAGAATAAGTTCAATGCGAACATTACCTACTACAATCGGCATACTTCCGACAAGATTGCCAATATCACGCTTCCTTCGCACTCCGGTACAGGCAGCTTCCTTTCCAACAACGGCGAGGTGCAGAACCAGGGCGTCGAGTTTGAACTGGGTTGGCGTGCCGTCAACACGAAGGACTGGAAGGTCAACGTGAACCTGGTCGGTGCCTACAACAAGAACAAGATCATCAAGCTCCCGTACAACGGCCTTGAAAACAACCGTCAGAGTGCCATCCAGGTCTATGATCCGAACACCGGTGACCTCATTTGGGTCGGAGGCTATCAGGAAGGACAGACCCCCGGTGACATCTATGCCTTCGAGTACAACGGCATTTACAGGAGTTACGACGAAATCCCGGGCAATCTGATTGACAAGAGCTCCGGCAACAACGGTTC
Source organism: Bacteroidales bacterium (assembly GCA_017548335.1). GTDB lineage: Bacteria > Bacteroidota > Bacteroidia > Bacteroidales > UBA932 > Cacconaster. The sequence continues at coordinate 10,471 of JAFZAF010000011.1, forward strand.
CAATGGCAAATGGCTGTATGGCCCTGCCGCCTGGGCACAGCTCACCGATGCGCAGAAACGGGGCGCGTTCCCGATCCAACCCGGTGATGCCAAGTGGACCGACGTCAACGGCGACGGTGTGATCGACAACTACGACCTCGTGAAGATCGGCAACACGGTTCCGAAGTGGACGGGCGGTATCACGCTCAACGCTTCTTGGAAGGGCTTGACGCTGTCCACCCGCATGGACTACGCCCTCGGCTATAAGATCATCGACTACAAGACGCCGTGGATCATCGGTAACATGCAGGGTACCTACAACACTGTATCGCTCGTGAAGCGGATGTACGATCCCGAGACCGGGCAGGGAGACTGGCCGATGTACACTTGGGCCGACCAGCTCGGCAAGCGCAATGTGGCCCGCGAGACCTCGCAGTTCATCTTCAACGGCGACTACCTGGCTTTCCGTGAAATCACCCTGAGTTACAGTATTCCTGCAGCGATTATCAACAAGATCAACATGCAGGGCCTGACCCTCTCCGTGTCCGGACAGAACCTCGGATACTGGACCGAATGCAAGCATATTGCGACGCCTGAATACGGCCGTAACACTTGGGGCAACTACCGCCTCCCTCGTACCGTTATCTTCGGTCTCAACGTAACCTTCTAAATTTCGAATCGATATGAAAAAGATATTATCTGCTCTTTCCCTCGCCCTGCTTCTGACGCTCGGTGGCTGCAATGTCCTTGACCTTGCACCGATCGACTTCAATGCAGCCGGAAGTTACTGGAAGAACGAGGCACAGATCGAGACCTACCTCAACGGCTTGATGGGCCAGTTCCGTAGTGACTACAGCTCTCCGTTCATGCTGGGTGAAGTCCGCGGCTCTACACTCCTCGAAGGCACCTCGCTCGAGAACGTGTCCCTCAACTATGCCGACAGGGTCATGAACCGCCTGACCAAGGACGTGACCGGCATTTCCAACTGGAACGGTTATTATGCGAAACTGCTGCAGGTCAACCACTATATCGACCAGGTGGCCAATGGCTGCGAATTCCTTTCCGACGCACAGCGCAATCAATACCTGGCACCGGGTTACGGTCTTCGCGCTTACTACTACTTCATGCTCTACCGCACTTACGGTGGCGTACCCCTCGAGACGTCTGTGAAAATCATGGAGGGCAAGGTGGAAATCACCGACCTCTACATGGCCCGTGCCACGGCCGAAGAGACCCTCAACTTCATCAAGGAGGACATCAATCGTTCCGAGCAGTGCTACGGCAGCGACCGTACCCTGGACCGTCATGCCTGGAGCTACTTTGCCACCGAGATGCTGAAGGCCCAGATCTATCTGTGGTCCGCCAAGGTCGATACGAATGACGGCAAGGGACCGCACAAGGCCACCGGATCCGCCGACCTCAATACGGCCAAGACCGCCCTGCAGAATATTGTCGGCAGCGGCCAGTTCGCCCTGCTCGATGATTTCTCCAAGATCTTCGCCTACAACAACAAGGGGAACAAGGAAGAGATTTTGGCGGTGTATTTCAACAACACCGAGACCACGAACAATGCGCCCAACTTTATTTTCCAGGCGGCCCTGACCGTTGGCGCCCTCTTCGATGAGGACGGCAACAACCTCGGCGACCCGCTTAACCTCTGCAACACCGGCATGCACCGCAATGAGTATCGCGAAGCACTGGTCCGTTCCTTCGACAAGGAGGACGCCCGCCGGGCCGGTACGTTCTTCGAAGCGTATGACTCGCCGAATCCGGCTACCCGCCGCTTCGGCTCCTGCGTGGTCAAGTACATGGGCCACGTGGAGAACGGTTCCCGCTACTACGATTCCGACGTGATCATCTACCGCTATGCCGACGTCATCCTGATGCTGGCCGAGATCGAGAACTCGCTGGGCAATGGGGCCGCTGCTGCCGGATATATCAACCAGATCCGCCAGCGCGCCTATCGTGGCGTGGACTATCCGGTGTTCCCGACTTCCGACTTTGCAACGACCGAACTCGCCATCCTGAAGGAGCGCGACAAGGAGTTCGTGGCCGAGGGTACCCGCTGGTTCGACCTGATCCGTCTGCAGGATGCAAACAAAAAACCGCTCGTCTTCTCCGCTGCTGCCGCATATCCCATGCAATATGGCGGTGAAGCGACTCCGGTCCTCAGTTCCAATGAGACGCACAAGCTCCTGTGGCCGGTCAATGCCGCAGTGCTCGCCGCCGACCCGGAACTCGAGCAGACCTACGGCTATTGATTCATAGCATATTTGAATTTTTAGGTTGGAAGGGCGGCTCCGGTCGGGCCGCCCTTCTTTTTGGAAAAGCGTACAGGAATTTGTATATTTGAAAAATGAGACGATTCTTTTTTCTTTTGATGGCTGCCGCCCTGTTCCCGGCAGCAGGCGCTTTCGCGGCCGATACCCTTTTTGTGCGGGAAAAACAGGTCCCTGTCCTGCTGGAGCGGGAAGACAATGTGCTTTTCGAACTCAAACTTACTGCGGAGCTGTCGCAAAGGCTCGACGATATTGTGCTCGATTTCGGGGATGAAACCGCACTCAGGCACATCCGCACCGTCAAGCTTTATTATGGCGGTACGGAGACGCGTACTTCCCGGCAGAATGCTTTCCGGCCGATCGACTATATCTCCTCGATGGATCCCGGGAACACTTTGAAGGCGAATCCTTCCTATTCTATTCTGAAGACGCAGGTCCGGAGGCCGCGTGCACAGGTTGTCCTGAAGGCAGACCAGCCACTTTTCCCGGGCGTCAATTATTTCTGGATCAGTGTAGAGATGAAGCATAGGAAGGCGCAGTTGCGCGATGTCATCACCGCGAAAGTGAGCGGAGCGACCCTCGACGGCGCTCCGGCCGTGTTGGAGAACGTATCGCCCGAGGGCATCGTCCACCGCATGGGCGTGGGTGTCCGCAAGGCGGGAGACGACGGCAGCAAGGCGTACCGCATCCCGGGTCTGGTAACCACCAACAAGGGAACGCTGCTGGCCGTCTATGACGTGCGCTACAACAACAGCAAGGACCTGCAGGAACACATCGATATCGGCCTGAGCCGTTCGACCGATGGCGGCCGCACTTGGGAGAAGATGCGCCGGCCCATCGCCTTCGGCGAGCATGGTGGCCTGCCTTCCTCCCAGAATGGGGCGGGGGATCCGGCCATCCTGGTGGACAAGACCACCGGTGACGCATGGATCGCTTCGATCTGGACGCACGGCATGGGCGTTGGAACGGCCTGGTGGAGCACGGTGCCGGGCATTTCGCCCGACTATACGGCCCAACTGGTCATGTGTAAGAGTTCCGATGACGGACGCACTTGGAGCAAGCCGGTCAGCGTGACGCCGCAGTTGAAGGATTCCGCCTGGGCCTTCTTCTTCCAGGGGCCGGGCCGTGGAATTACCACTTCTGATGGCACAATCGTCTTCGCAAGCCAGTATACGGATTTCGATGCGGGCCGTACGCCGCATGCGGGAATCATTTACAGCAAGGACCATGGCAAGACTTGGCAGCGCCATGTGGCCGCCAAGGACTCCACGACCGAAGCACAGGTGGCCGAACTCTCCGACGGTACGTTGATGCTCAACATGCGTGACAATCGCGGCGGCGCACGCTCCGTGGCTACTACAAACGACCTGGGCCGCACCTGGACCGAGCATCCCACTTCGCGCAGCGCCCTCCGCGAGCCCGTCTGTATGGCGTCGCTGATTGCCGTGAAGGCCGACGAGAATGTGCTGGGTCGGCACATCCTGCTCTTCTCCAACCCGAATACGGTTCGGGGCCGCAACCACATCACCATCAAGGCGTCGCTCGACGATGGCATGACCTGGGAGGAAGTCAACCAGGTGCTGCTCGACGAAGACGACGGCTGGGGCTATTCCTGCCTCACGATGGTCGATGCCGAAACCGTCGGCATCCTTTATGAGTCATCCGTAGCGCACATGACCTTCCAGACGATTCCGTTGAAAGATATTGTTAAGTTGCTTTAAAATGAAGATTATTGTCATGGAAATGGGGTGCTTTTCTTCCGCGAACGTGGCCGCCCATGGCCCTATGAATGGGAGGGGCCCAAGCTTTGCTTGGGAGGGACGAGCCGGCTTCGCCGGCGAAGGTGAGCGGAAGAAAAGCACCCCATTTCACATGACGATAGCCATCGGGTTGATCTTGCTCTTGGCCGGAGTTTGTACGCCGGCGATGGCGGGCGTGAACGACTTGCTGCCGCGGCCCAAGATGGTGACGGAGGGGAAAGGGGAGGTTGTTGCACCCAGGGTGCGGGTCCGATATGTTTCTGCCGTCAAGGGTGCAAAGAATCAGGAGGAAGCCTATCGGCTTCGGATTACGCGCTGGGCCGCCACGATTGAGGCGGTGACGGAGCATGGCGTGTGGAATGCCCGTCAGACCCTTGCGCAGTTGGCCGATAAAGACGGGAATCTGCCCCGCTGCACCATCGTCGATTGGCCGTCGTTCCGGATCCGCGGTTTCATGCAGGACGTGGGCCGCAGTTATATCCCGCTCGATGAACTTAAGCAAGAAATCGATAACTTGTCGAAATTCAAGGTCAACGTGTTCCACTGGCACCTGACCGAAAATCAGGCCTGGCGGCTGGAAATCAAGGCTTATCCCCGACTCACCGCGGCGGAATCGATGACGCGTCAGCCGGGACGTTATTACACGCAGGAAGAGGCTCGGGAACTGGTGGCTTTTTGCCGGGAACGTCAGGTAATGCTGATACCGGAGATCGACATGCCTGGACATAGTGCGGCCTTCGAGCGGGCGATGGGCTTCGGCATGCAGACGCCGGAAGGCAAGGCCGCACTGAAAGTCATCCTGGACGAGGTCTGCGAGATGTTTGACGTGCCTTACATCCATCTCGGTACCGACGAGGTCGGATTCACCGATCCGACCTTCGTTCCGGAGATGGTGGCACATGTTAGATCGCACGGCAAGAAGGTTATTTCGTGGAATCCGGGTTGGAAGTACGCGCCTGGCGAGGTCGATATGACTCAGCTTTGGAGTTATCGCGGCCAGGCACAGCCGGGCATTCCCGCCATTGACTGCCGCCTGCATTATATCAACCATTTCGATACCTTCGGCGACGTAGTGGCACTCTATACCAGTACGATCTGCCGGGCGGAGGAGGGAAGCGACGACATCGCCGGCAGCATCGTGGCGCTCTGGAACGACCGTCCGCTGCCAGATGACCGCCAGCGGCTTCTCCAGAACAATTTCTATCCCGCCGCCATCGCGCTGGCTGCACGGGCCTGGCAGGGCGGGGGGTACCAGTATTTTGACGATTTCGGCACTTGCCTGCCCGTCGACCCGCAGCATCCGGCCACGGCCGATTTTGCGGATTTCGAGCGGAGGATGCTCTACCAGAAAGAACACCTTCTGCCGGACGGAACGCCTTTCGCGTATGTGCGGCAGGTCGATGTGCTGTGGCACATTTCGGAAGTCTATCCCAACGACGGTGACCTGCAGCAGACTTTCGCGCCGGAGGAAGCCCTCACTGTCAAAGACCCTTATGCGTTGCTTTCCTCGCTGCCATCAACAGAAGCGCGGGGGAATGGCGTCTATTTCCGCCATACCTGGGGCTCGGGTACTGTGGCGGGCTATTTCAAAGATCCTCAGCCGAACAGCACGGTTTATGCCTGGCGGCGTGTATGGTCCGATAGCCCGCGTCTCGCCCGGATCTGGTTCGAAACGCAGAACTATAGCCGCACGGAGCGCGACCAGGCTCCGCCGCAGGGAGCCTGGGACTGGCGTGGCAGCCGTATCTGGCTGAACGGCGTCACGCTGATCCCGCCCGTCTGGATCGGGGATACCGGCACTGTGAATTGGGAGACACCCTTCGGAAACGAGAACTGCACCGGCCGGGATCCGCTGCGCGTACAGTTGAAGGAGGGCTGGAACTGGATTCTGATCAAACTCCCCGTCGGGGAATTCACCACGCCCGAAGTAAGGCTGGTCAAGTGGATGTTTACCTGTGCCATCATTGACTGAAATGAAACAAATCTTGCGAATCATGAGAAATATCTTTCTGGCTGCCTGCGGACTGGCCGCGGCTGCCTGCGGCACCGACGCGGTGCGCATCACTCC
>JAFZAF010000114.1 GCA_017548335.1 Bacteroidales bacterium
CCCACCGTCGGCCGCGTCCCGATGTTGCAGACGCCCTTGTAGCGACGGCCGAGCACATCGACCCACACCGCATAGACGCCGTTGCCGGGCACGAGCTTCAGCGGTTCGTACAATTGCATGTTGGCGGTCGGAAAACCCAGCGTCCTGCCGATCCGGTTGCCGGCCACCACGACGCCGAAGAGGCCATAACGATAGCCGAGCATCTGCTCGGCGGTCGTTACGTCACCGGCCACGAGGGCCGTGCGGACCTGGGTAGAACTGACGGCGCACGTGCCGGTCGTAAAAGCCTCCACCCGTACCGGCTCCACACCGCACCGGGCGACCGTATCCATCATCTGCTGCGGAGAATCGAAGCGGTCGTGGCCGAGCCGATGGTCATAGCCCAGGATCAACGTCGTGACGCCCAGCTTGTCCACCAGGTATTCCCGGACGAAGCGCTCAGCGGTAAGCCCGCTGAACGCGCGCGTGAACGGAAGGACCTCGAATCGGTCCACGCCATAGGACAGACAGCGTTCTCGTTTCTCCTGCAGCGAAGTAAGCAGGCGGAGCCGGTCAGCATCCTGCTGGAGGACACTGCGCGGATGCGGCCAGAACGTGACAATCATCGACGCCTCGCCCCTGGCACGGGCGATGGCGCACATCTGGTCGATCACCTGCTTGTGCCCCAGATGCACGCCATCGAAAAAACCGGTTGCCGCTACAGCCATTTCACCAGTTCCAGGTCCTGACGGTGCGGCATGTTCGGATTGCGGGCGAACAGCCGGCCGGCCGACTCGTAGGCACCGGAAAACTCCGGAACAATTGTCGTCCGCCAGGTGGCGACGCCGTCCTTGAAGGAGAACAACTTGAAGTCGTAGAGGGCCACGATATGGTGCTCGCCCTTGGCATTCTGCTCGGTGAGGATGATCTCGGCGCCGAGGTCCTCCGGATCCAGGTCGCCGATCGAAGCCACCAATTCGGAGGTGTACTCCTTACCCAAGATCAAGGACTCCTTGACATTGTCGGGCTTCACGAACGAAAGGATTTCGATGTGGCCCCACTCACGGCGCACCCGCTTCTTCCAGAAAGCCATGTCACGGGCCTGGCTGTAGTCGTCGGCCACGAGGCGGTCGGCGCGCTCCTTCATCGGTTCGTAGTACTTGTTGCAGTAGTCCGATAGCATCCGGTTCGTGGTGAAGTTGCAGGCCACCTGCGCCACCGTGTTCTTGATGGTCTCCACCCAGCTCTTGGAAATGCCGTAGGTATCCTTGTCATAGAAGCTCGGCACGATCTCGGTCTCCAGGATGTTGTAGATTGTGGACGAATCCAGGTCGTCCTGGAAGGACTGGTTGTCGTAGGTCCGTTCCATCTTCAAGGCCCAGCCGGCACCCGGCTTGTAGCCTTCCACCCACCAGCCGTCGAGCACCGAGAAGTGCATGACGCCGTTCATCACGGCCTTCTCGCCACTGGTGCCGGAAGCCTCCTGCGGCCGCGTGGGATTGTTCATCCACACGTCGACGCCCTGAACGAGCATCTTGGCAATCGTGATGTCGTAATTCGGAACGAACACGATCTTGCCCAGGAACTGCGGCATCTTGGAAATATCGATGATCCGCTTGATCAGGTCCTGCCCGGCGCGGTCGGCCGGATGCGCCTTGCCGGCGAAAAGGAACTGCACCGGACGCTGCGGATTGTTGACAATGTCGTTCAGGCGGTCGAGGTTGCTGAAGAGCAGCGTGGCGCGCTTGTAGGTCGCGAAGCGGCGCGCAAAGCCGATGGTCAGCACGTCGTCGCGCAGGGTCTTGCGGATCTTCACGATCTCATGGGGCGAATAGTGGCTGGTCAGCGACGTATCGGCCATCACTTCCTTGACCGTGTCGATCAGGCGCTTGCGCAGGGTCTGGCGGGTCCGCCAGATTGTTTCGTCGGGTACTTCGTAGATGCCCTCGAAGCAGCGCTTGTCATAATGGTGCGTCTTGAACTCCTCGCCGAACACCCTGGCGTGGATCTCCTTCCACTCAGGTGCCGTCCAGGTGGGATAGTGGACGCCGTTGGTGACGGAACTGACGTTGAGTTCTTCCGGCAGATAACCCGGCCACATCGGCGCGAAGATCTTCTGGCTCACGCGGCCGTGCAGCCAGCTCACGCCGTTGATCTCCTGCGAGAGGTTCGCGGCCAGGAAGCTCATGGAGAACTTCTCGTTCGGATTTTCGACATGGATCTTGCCCAGGCCCATGAAAGTCTGCCAGTCGATCTTCATGCGCTCCGGATAGTGGGAGATGTAGATACGGAGCAGGTCTTCCGGGAAAGCATCGTGACCGGCAGGAACCGGGGTATGCGTGGTAAAGAGCGACGAGGCGCGCACTACTTCCAATGCTTCGGGGAAAGACAGGTTGTCGTTCTGGATATACTCGCGGAGCCGTTCGAATCCGCAGAAGGCGGCATGGCCTTCGTTGCAGTGATAAACATCGGCCTCGATGCCCAGGGCGCGCAGGGCGCGGATACCGCCCACGCCGAGCAGGAGTTCCTGCTTGAGGCGGTTCTCCCAGTCGCCGCCGTAGAGCTGGTGCGTCACCTGGCGGTCTTCGGGCAGGTTGTCTTCGTAGTCGGTATCGAGCAGGAAGAGGTCCGTCCGGCCCACCTCTACTTTCCAGATACGGGCGTTGAGATTACGGCCCGGGAACGCCACACTGACGGTCAGCCAGTTGCCCGCTTTGTCACGGGCAGGCGAGGCCGGGATCTTCGTGAAGTCCTGCGGTTCGTAGTCGGCGATCTGGTCACCGTAGGCCGACAGGCGCTGCGTGAAGTAGCCGTGCCGGTACAGCAGTCCGATCGCCGTCATGTTGACCTTCATGTCCGAAGCCTCCTTCAGATAGTCGCCGGCCAAAATGCCGAGACCGCCCGAATAGATTTTCAGCGAGGTGTCGATGCCGTATTCCATGCAGAAATAGGCCACCCGGGCGCCGGGACGCGAATCCTTCTCCGCCATGTACGCCTCGAATTCGGCATACACGGCATCGAGGCGGGCCAGGAAGACCGGATCCTGTTCGAGTTTCCGGTATTGCTTGAGCGGAATCTTGTCGAGGAACAGCAGCGGATTGCCGCCGGTCTTTTTCCACAGTGCAGGATCGATGCTCCGGAACAGGTCGATGGCCGGCTGGTTCCAGCACCACCAAAGGTTCTTGGCCAGGGCATCGAGGTGTTTGAGGCGCTCGGGGAGCTCGCGGCCGATGAAGACGCTCGACCAGGAAGGCTGGCCGGCCGCATACTTGGCGAACGGCTGCAGGTGATCGTCGGGAATGTCGGTAAAATCCTTGCGCGTAGCCTGCACCTTCTTGATGGCACCAGTATAAGCTTCTTTGTAATAGACGATATTGTTGCTCCAGAGGGCAATCTCGGACACTTTCTTGGCATTCTCCCGCCAGGCGGCCGCCTGCGCGGCGTCCAACCCGGCCGCCTCGACGATCCGGCCCGCGACGGCATCCACCACTTCGCGGTAATTGGCGTCGTTGCGTTCGATCACCTGGATGCCGGGATGCGGTTCCGTACAATGCTCACGCACCCAGAGGCCGAAACCGGCCAGGGAGGTCGTGGTGGTCGGCACGCTGAAAGCAAGCGACTCGAGCGGCGTATAGCCCCACGGCTCATAATAAGACGGGAAAATCGTCAAGTCCATGCCGACCAGCAGGTCGTAGTAGCGCATGTTGAAGATACCGTCATCCCCGTTGAGATAGGTCGGCAGGAAGAACACATCAAGCTGCGCCCCAACCCGGTTGTTCAGGTGCAACTGGCGGAAACGACGCGTCACGATGTCGTAATCATCCATGAGGTAGTGGCTGGTCTGCGTCGTATAGTGGCTGCCGTTGCCGCCGAGCTTGGCAAGCAATTCCTTGTCCGGTCCGTTGTTGCCGGAAGGCACCATCACGAAGGCCAGGATCCGGCGGCCGGCATAGCCATCCGTATCGAGCTTGGCCAGCGCATCCAGGAACACGTCGATGCCCTTGTTGCTGTATTCGTAGCGGCCGCCGATGGAAACCAGCAGGCTGTCGTCGCCGAAGCTTTCCCCAGCCATGGCGGAAGCCACTTCCAGCAACTTGCCGCGGGCGGCACGCCGGCAGGCATCGTAATGCTCCGCATCGGGCGTGAAACTGTTCTCGAAGCCGTTGGGCGTGATCACGTCGCAGGCGCGGCCCAGGAACTGCTTGCACTCCAACGCGGTAATTTGACTCACGGTCGTGAAGATATCGGAGGCGACCGCCGCCGCCTTCTCGAGCGAGTGACGGGCCACCACGCCGTATTCGTGGGAGAGCCGGTCGGCATCCAGTCCGGCAAGTCCGTCGTAGAGCGGAATGTTCTTGCCGGCCACACAACGGCCGATGACCGTGGCGTGCGTCGTGAAGATGGTTCCGATCGGGAGATTGGACATCTTGAGGTACAGCAGGCCCGCGCCGGTCATCCATTCATGGAACTGGGCGACCACCTTGTCGTGCGGCTTCACGTTGTAGCGCACGAAACTCTCGATAACCTTGCCGGCCGCGTAGCCGAACAGCGCCGACTCCACATAATCCCAGCCGCCGCTGATGGAATCCACGCCGTAGCGTTTCCAGAATTCGGTCAGGATTTCATCCTTGTGGCCGATGAAGGTCGTAAAATCGACCAGGATGGCCACGGGGGTTCCGGCGACGTTCCAGTGGCCGACGCGGATGCGGAGTCCCTCCTCCGCCGCGGCGGCGCGCCAGGAACGGAACAACGAAGGGTCTTCGGTGAATTCCGGATTCTGGTCGACGTCACGCCAGACATCGGGGCCGATATGGATGTGATGATTCTTCTTGAATGAGTTGCCCAGAAAGAGGGCCTTGGTGGCAATAACGGTATGGATGCCGCCTACCTTGTTGCAAACTTCCCAACTGGTCTCGAACAGGTAGTCGGGCATCGTATATTGATCTTCCATCAGAGATTATTTGGTTTTCTTGACTTTCAGTTTTTCCTTGACGCGCAATTCAAAATCGGCCAGGACGTTCATATAGTTGATAAAGGCCTCGTACGGGGTGTCGTACGGGTTGAAATAGCTGTGGACGCTGCCGTCGGAGAAGAACTTCGTACACATGTAGTAGAAGTGGTCGCTCTCCTGCAGCTTGCGGTAAACGCTGATCAGGTTCTCATCTTTCGTCTTGTAAACGTCGGCCTCCAGGGCGTAGAGCTTGTTGAAGGCTTCCTCCTGCAGCTCGTTGCCGAGCCAGGCGCTGGTGTCACGCTCTTCGTCCGCCCACGAGATCGGGAACGGCACATGGAGCGGAGCCACGGGCTGGTGCTTCTGCGCAGCCTCTGCAGGCGTGCAGAACGCCAGATTGCGCGAGAGGATAGCTGCCGGCACGGCATTCAGGAAATCGAAGATGCCCGATGCGCTGCGCTGGTGCTCGCCGAAGGTCTCGTAATCCATGAAAAGATTGAGGACATCGTCTTTCTCCAAAGCGGAAACCGCCCAGTCGGCGAACTTGTCGGCCGTCAGCGGCCAGCCGTTCCATCCCTTGTCGGAGAAGCGGAAGGCGATGTCGTCGCTCAGGTTGAAGTTGCGGAGCAACAGTTTCAGGCGCGGGTTGATGGCATTGACATATACGAAATTGGGACTCTTCCAGCCAAGGATGTGCTTGGCACCCTCGGTCAGCATCACATTGTACCCCATCTCGGCCACGGAAGCACCGATGGCATCGGAATACACGAGCTCCGTATTGCGGAACACCGTCGGCTTGACGCCGAAGAGGCGGCGCATCAGCTCGGCGTGCTGCTTTACCTGTTTCTTGAACTCGGTCGTCGAGGAAAGCGAGGCCAGCGAATGGGAATAGGTCTCGGCCAGGAACTCCACGCAGCCCGTCGCAGCGAGTGCCTTGAAACTGTCGATGACCTCCGGGGCATAGCGTTCGAACTGTTCGATGGCGACACCCGAAATGGAGAAGGCCACCTTGAAGGCCCCGTTGTGACGCAGGATCAGGTCGTGCAGAAGCCGGTTGGCCGGCAGATAGCAGCGTTCCGCCACCCGGCGCACGATGGTCCGGTTGGCAAAATCATCAAGATAATGGAAATCGTTGCCGATGTCGAAAAAGCGGAACTGCCGCAGACGGTCGGGCTGATGGACCTGGAAGTAGAAACAAACTGACTTATTCATTGTGTACTTTTTTTATTTTCCTTCAATAGCCGATTCATAGACCCGCTTCACCTTGACGGCGGCGCTGTCCCATTTCAGGTTGTCGACCTCCTCGCGACCCTTCTCCGCGGCCAGACCGGAGAGCGCCGGATAGTTGAGGAGTCCGTACATGGCGTCTGCCAGGGCATTTACATCCCAGAAGTCCACCTTGATGGCGTACTTCAGCACTTCGGCGACACCCGACTGCTTCGAAATGATGGTCGGAACGTCGGTCTTCATCGCCTCGAGCGGCGAGATGCCGAACGGTTCCGACACGGAAGGCATCACATAGACATCGGACAGGGCGAACATCTTCTGCACATCGTCGCCACGCAGGAAGCCCGTGAAATAGAAGCGGTCCGCGATGCCCAGCTTGGCGACATAGCGGATGCAACGGTTCATCATGTCCCCGCTGCCCGCCATCACGAAGCGGGTCTCGGGGCAAACCTTGAGCACCTTGGCGGCCGCCTCGATGAAGTACTCGGGGCCCTTCTGGAACGTAATGCGCCCCAGGAAGGTGATGACCTTCTCCTTCACGCCGCGTTCCACGGCGATCCGCTCCCGGCCCGAGAAATCCACGGCGTTGTGCACCGTCACGACCTTGGCCGGATCGATGCCGTACTTATTGATCACGATGTTGCGGGTCAGGTCGCTGACGGTGATGACCTTGTCGGCTTCCTGCATGCCCCGCTGCTCAATGGCGAACACACGGGTGTCGATGTTGTCGGCGCTACCGCGGTCGAAGGAGGTCGCATGGACATGGATCACCAGCGGCTTGCCCGACACGCGCTTGGCGGCGATGCCGGCATAGTAAGTCAGCCAGTCATGGGCATGGATCACGTCGAATTGCTGCTCCTGCGCGATCGCGCCGGCCACCATGGCATAGCGGGAGACCTCTTCCATGAGGTTCTTCCCGTACTTGCCGGAGAATTTGTATTTCTGGCGGAACCAGAACTTGAATTCCTCACGCTGGTTGCGCTGCTCTTCCTCGACCAGTTCCGTGAAATCGGTCGGGTCGATGTACGGGTGCAGGTTCGAACCGACCCGGAGGAACTGCACCTTGCTCAAAAACTCATCGATATTGTGGCAGTTGTCATACACCGCCACGTCGCTTGCATTGATGATGCGCACGGACGTCTGGTCTTCGTCGCCGCTGGCGGAAGGCATTACGAAAAGCACTTCTACACCGGCGTGAGCCAGGCCCTTGGTCATTCCGTAGCAGGCCGTACCCAGACCGCCTGCGATATGGGGCGGGAACTCCCAGCCGAACATCAGGACTCTCATCGCACGTCCTCCTTCTCTTTATATTGCTGAATCAGATATTTCACCCGGAGAATCTCCGCCACGCTCATCGCCGAATTGATGGCGCCGTGCGGGATATACGGCGGATCCCCGTCGTAGATTTCGGCCACGGCGGCGATGCCGTGGACGTTCATGTCTTCCTGGAAACCGTCGATCAGTTCCTGGGCTTTCCGCACAAACGAAGGGCCGAAGAGCTTGAAGCTGGCCGCCACATAGGCGCCGAGCAGCCAGGGACGGGTACAGCCGTTGTGGGTGGCGGTATCGCGTTCGATCTGGTTGCCGTCGTAGCGCGAACGGTAGAGCGGATTCTTAGGGGAAAGGGTGCGGATGCCGCGCGTGGTCACGAGTTCGCGCGTGACTGCGTGCAGGATTTCGGCCTGCACGGCTTCCGAAACGGGGCTGTAGGCCAGCGAGCAGGCATACAGTTGGTTGGGACGGGTAAAGACGTTCTGGCCGTGCTCGTCCACATAGTCTGCCAGGTGGTGGCGCGCCTCCACCCAGAAGAGGTCGTAGAAGACATTTTCAATGGCTTCCTTCACCTCGGCGAGGCGGGCCGTCAGCCGGCCCGGCTTCCCGAAGCGGGTTTCCATCTCAAGGGTATAACAAACGGCATTGTACCAGAAGCAGTTGGTCTCCACCTGATAGCCGCGGCGCTCAGTGACCGGGCGTCCGTCGATATAGGCGTTCATCCAGCTCAGCGCAACGCCGGGCTTCTCAGCCCAAAGCAGGCCGTTCTCGTGCAGCTGGACCTCAGGGCGGCCGGTCAGATAGCTTTCCAGCACCTGTTTGAGGAATTTGCCGTATTTCTTCCAGGCGCCGGCTTCGTCGCCCGTAAAGGCGGCCAGCTGCTGGACGGCTTCGAAGAGACGGAGCGGCGATTCGACCTGGTCGCTGCCCTTCAGGAAGGCGTTCTGGTTCTCGGTGATCAGGTCGGAAAGGATTTTCTCGAAGAGTTTCGGATCGCCCCGGTGGCAGAGCGTCAGGCCGGGCAGGGCCAGGCAGGTTTCGCGCATGCCGCCCATCTCGTGCCATGAGAAACCGGTGCAGATGCGGGTATATTTGCCCTTCACCGCAAAGAGCTGTTCGGCTGCCGCCTTGAGGCAATCGTCATAATTGTCGCGGGGCATGCGGCGCTTGGCCTCCCGGGTGAACTGGGCCTTGAGATTGGCCGGACTCACCAGTTCGGTCGAGGCGGAGAAGACGATGCTCTCCCCTTTCTCCATGGGCATCTCGAAGAAGCCCGGCACCAGCAGGTCTTCCATGCAGTCGAAGCCGCGGCGATACTCTTCCTTGTACACCGTGTTACGGTACCAGTCAGGCGTGTGGACATATTCGCAAGGCTTGGACAACTGGAGATGCAGCGTCGGGAAGTCCCGGTAGAGGCAGAACGACACGCCACCATCGATGCTGCGGTAGTGGGTGTCGGCCTCTCCGTTGGCCTTCGTCAGTGCATGGATGCTCCGGAACGCCAGATACGGCTTGAGACGCAGTACCGTGTGGGAGTGGGCGTCGAGCAGTGTATAGCGGATCAGGAGCTGGTCGCTGCCGACCACGAAGAGGATCTCCTTCTTGAAAAGCATGCCGCCCACCTGGTAGGTGATGACCGGGAAGGGGTTCATTTCAAAATCGACGATGTATTTGTGCCCGCGGGGCTCATATACATCCCCATAACAATGGATGCCGAGGTTGAAGGGCATCCCGTGCTGGAACAGGGTCTCGTCGAGCGACGACAGGAGCATGTAGCGGTGTCCGCCGAAGCGCTCCACCGGAACGGCGAACAAGCCGTGGTACTTGCGGGTGTTGCAGCCTACGATGGTGGTGTTGCAATACCCGCCGGTGCGGTTGGTCGCCAGCAGCTCCCGCTTGAGCGAATACTCAAGGTTCACGAGCTCTGCCTTGTTGAATTGCAAATAAGCCATTATCAATTGAAACTTTAATCCTGCAAAGGTACGGAAAAATATGATATGTATATATTATTTCTTACGAAGAACCTGTACGGTGCGGCTGGGAAGGTACAGATAGAGAACCTCCGAGGCTCCTTCGGTAACCGTCAGATGCGCAACCGCATCGTCGTTCCGGCTGAAGCCGCCGAACGGAGCCGCGTCGCTGTCGAGCAACACTTCGTAGCAGCCTCCTTCCAATTCGAAACCATAATGGTCGAACGACTGCTCCGGATTGAAGTTGAAGACGAAAACCAGGCCGGCGCGTTCGAGGATCAGGATCTTCTTTTCCTCGTCGCAGCGCAGGCAGGCGGGCGGGACGGCCAGCATCCCGTATTCCCGCTCCAGCGCGAGCATCGCTTTCTCAAAACGCCAGAGTCCGCGATACCGGAGATCCGGATTGTCGACCAGCGACCACTGCCTTCTCGCGTAGAAGAACGACCAGTCGTTGCCTTCGCGCGGGAAGTCGATCCATTCGGGATGGCCGAATTCGTTGCCCATGAAGGTCAGGTAGCCGTCACCGGCCGTGGCGAGCGTCACCAGGCGGATCATCTTGTGGAGCGCGATGCCGCGGTCCACCACGAAATTCTGTGTCTTCCGCTCCATCGAATAGTACATCTCCTTGTCAATCAGGCGGAAAATGATGGTCTTGTCGCCCACCAGCGCCTGGTCGTGGCATTCGGCATAGCTGATGGTCCGCTCGTCGGCCCGCTTGCCGGAAAGCTCGTACCAGATTTCGCCCATGCTCCAGTCCCAGTCGCTGCGCTCCTTGATCCACTTGATCCAATGGTCGGCCACGCCCATGCTCATGCGGTAGTCGAAGCCGACGCCGCCGTCGCGCAGCGGGGCGGCCAGTCCGGGCATGCCCGACATATCCTCTGCGATGGTGAAGGCGTTGCGGTTCATCTCATGGACCAGGATGTTGGCCAGGCCGAGGTAGGTGATGGCATCTTCGTCCTGCCCGCCGTCAAAGTAACAGGGATAGCCGCTGAAGTCGCGTTCCAGGCCGTGGTCGTAGTACAGCATGCTGGTCAC
>JAFZAF010000115.1 GCA_017548335.1 Bacteroidales bacterium
AGCTGCGGCCAGCGGTCTTCGCTCAGCTCAACCAGTTTCGAATTTTTACCTTCGGCGATGAAACTCACCGCGATCCCGCTGTTCGGCTCAAAACCGAAACGCTTGATGTACCAGGTCTTAGCCGGACCGTCGTAATAAAGCGCTGAAAAGATCTTCTCCGGGTCGAACTTCTCCAGGAGCATGATATCGCCCTGGAAATGCGTGCTGAGGTCGAAGCCCGTCGTATAGTAGGTTCCATCCTTGCAGATGACCAGGATCAGGTCGCCGTCGGCGAATTCGCCGAGATAGCGTCCGCGTCCGGCATCGTTGAGGCGGCAGATGTCTTCGTCAATCCAGATCTGCTTTCCGGCGAGTGTCGAGATGCCTTTTGCCTTGAGCGTGATGCGCTGGATGGCATTCTTGGATACCACGTTGCCGCGGGAGGCCCGTCCCTTGATGGCCAGGTCGGCGAAGTTGTACTCGTCCACGAGTTTCTTGAGCTTCGGGCGGGGGCGGTACTGGATGCGGAGCATCTCCGCCTCGCCGTTGCTGTTGGCTGTGAACCACAGGACGGTCGAGCCGGGCTTGCCCATCGTCAGGTCGTATTCCTTGTCGCGGGTGATGCCCGTGATGGCAAAACGTTTCGCGTAGTAGACACCGCCTGGCTTGCCGTCGCGATAGACGACATTATAGACCGTGCGTTCGTCGCGGCGGTTGAACACCGCAGCGTGAATGATGTCTTTCCCGATAAAGGCCTTGTCCTTCACCTTGGTCACCACATACTTGCCGTTCTTCATGAACACCACGATCTCGGCGATGTCGGAGCAGTCGCAGATGTATTCGGCCCCGTCGATCTTCTTCTGGTCGGTGCCCACGAAGCCGTCGGCCTTGTTGGCGTAGAGTTTGGCGTTGAGGGTGATCACCTTCTCGGCCTGGATGTTCTCGAACGTAGAGACTTCGGTCTTGCGGGGGAAGCGGGCGCCATATTTGCGCTTGAGCTGCTGGAAGTAGCGGATCGTGAATTCGGTGAGGTGCTCCAGATTATTCTTCACCTCCTCGATGTCGGCCTCGATGCCGCGGATCTTTTCCTCAGCGGCTTTGATGTCGAAGCGCGAAATCTTGCGCACGGGCTTCTCGACCAGCTTGGCGATGTCTTCCGAGGTGATGGGCCGCCGCAGCAGCGACTGGTACTTGCCCATCTCTCGCTCCACGTCCTTGAGTTGCTCTTCCCAGGAAGCGGCGTCGTTCTCGAGAATGCGGTACACCTTCTTTTCGAAGAAGATCTTCTCCAGCGAAGACCAGTGCCAGTCGCCCTCGAGTTCATCGAGGAGGATCTGCAGTTCCTGCTGGAAGAGGTCGCGCGTGTGGAAGGCGTTATAGCGCAGGATCTCGTCGACACCCATGAAATGCGGCTTGCGGTCCATGATGACGCAGGCGTTGGGGGAGAGAGCCACTTCGCAGTTGGTGAAGGCGTACAGCGCGTCGATGGTCTTGTCGGGCGAAACGTCGTTCTGCAGCGTGATGTTGATTTCCACGCCGCTGCTCGACATGTCGTCGACCTTCTTGATCTTGATTTTGCCCTTGTCACTGGCCTTGATGATGGAGTCGATCAGGCTTTCAGTCGTCTGCCCGTAAGGGATCTCGGTGATGGTGAGCGTGCGCTTGTCGGTCTTGACGATGCGGGCGCGGATCTTTACCTTGCCGCCCCTGAGACCGCGGTTGTAGCGCGAGCAGTCAATCAGGCCGCCGGTCGGGAAATCGGGTTCCAGCGTGAATTCCTTTCCGCGGAGCGCTGCCACACAGGCGTCAAGCAACTCGTTGAAGTTGTGCGGCAGGATCTTCACGGAAAGGCCGACCGCGATGCCGTCGGTGCCTTGGGCAAGCAGCAACGGGAACTTCATCGGCAGGACTACGGGCTCCTGGTTCGTGCCGTCGTAGGAAGGCACCCATTCCGTGATCTTCTTGTTGAAAGCGACTTCGAGCGCGAATTTGCTCAGCCGGGCCTCGATGTAACGGGAGGCAGCCGCGGCATCGCCGGTGAAGATGTTGCCCCAGTTGCCCTGCGTATCGATCAGGTACTCTTTCTGGCCCAGGCCCACGAGGGCATCCTTGATGGAGGCGTCGCCGTGCGGGTGGTATTTCATGGTGTCGCCCACGATACCGGCCACTTTATGGTAGTGTCCGTCTTCCACCTTTTGCATGGCGTGGAGGATGCGGCGCTGCACCGGCTTGAGACCATCCTCGATATGCGGGACGGCACGATCCAGGATCACATAGGAGGCATAGTCGAGGAACCAGTCGCGGTACATGCCCGAGAGCTTGTACTTGTTCTCGCCTTCGGCCACCAGCCTGTCATATTTGTCCTGCGCGGGGTCGGCGGCATCCTCGTCCACGGTCTGGTCCGTCTCTTCCTCTTCCGGGAGTTCCTCGCTCCTTTCTTCCAGTTCGTCCAACTCGTCGTCTTCTTTCATGTGCAGTCGCCTTTAATCCTGTATGTATCCAAATTTACGAAGCATCTTCTTGTCTTCGCGCCAGTCGGGCTCCACCTTTACAAAGACTTGCAGGTAAACCTTTTTCTGGAAAAAGTCTTCCATTTCCAGGCGTGCCTGGGTGGCCACCCGCTTGAGGGCGCTGCCGCCCTTGCCGATGATGATGCCTTTCTGGGAGTCGCGCATCACGTTGATCACGGCTCCGATGTCGTATCGCTGTTCTCCCTCCTTGAAGCGTTCGATCACTACTTCGGTACAGTAGGGGATTTCCTTGTCATAGTTTTCGAGAATCTTCTCGCGGATGATTTCCGAGGCGAAGAAACGCATGCTCTTGTCGGTGAACTGCTCCTTGTCGTACCAGGGCGGACAGACGGGGAGTTTGGCGATGAGGGTCTCGAGGATGCCTTCCAGGTTGAATTTCTCCTTGGCGGAGACGGGGAAGATTTCAGCCTTCGGCACGAGCTCCTGCCACTCCTGCATCAACTTCAGCACGGTGGCCTGGTCGCTCAGGTCGATCTTGTTGAGAATGATGAGGACCGGGCATTCAAGTTTCTGCAGTTTCTCGATATACTCCTCATTCTTGTCTTTCTTTTCGACGACGTCTGTAACGTAGAGGATGATATCGGCGTCGCCGATGGCCACGTCCACGAAATCGAGCATGCTCTGCTGGAGGGCGTAGGTGGGCTTGAGGATGCCCGGTGTGTCGGAAAAGACGATTTGCCAGTCTTCTCCGTTGAGGATACCCATGATGCGGTGGCGGGTGGTCTGGGCTTTGGCCGTCACAATCGAGAGGTTCTCGCCCACCAGGGCGTTCATCAGCGTGGATTTGCCGACATTCGGGTTGCCGATGATGTTGACGAATCCCGAACGGTGCTGCTTGGGCGCTTGCTTCTTCTCTTCCATTATTTGAAAGCTCCCATCTTCAAGAGTCCGATCTCTTTTTCGTCGAGGAAACGCCAGGCGCCGCGGCGCAGGTTCTTCTTGGTCAGACCGGCGAAATAGACCCGGTCGAGTTTCTTGACCTTGTAGCCGAGGTGCTCGAAGATGCGGCGGACGATGCGGTTGCGGCCGGAGTGGATCTCCAGGCCCACTTGCGCCTTGTCGCCTTCCACATAGGAAAGGGCGTCGGCCGCGATCGGGCCGTCTTCCAGTTCCACGCCCTCCAGGATTTTGTCGAAATCTTCCTTCTTGAGATTCTTGTCGAGCGTGGCGTGGTAGATTTTGCGGACTTCGTGTTTGGGATGGGTGAGTTTCTCGGTCAGGTCGCCGTCGTTGGTGAAGAGGAGCACGCCCGTGGTGGCCTTGTCCAGGCGGCCCACCGGGAATACACGCTCCGGGCAGAGTGTCTTGGAGATCAGGTCCATTACGGTCCGGTCGGCGTGGGGATCAGTCATCGTGGTGACGAAGTCTTTGGGCTTGTTCATCACGATATAGACTTTCTTTTCGCCTTTGATACGGGTTCCGTTGAAGCGGACGTCATCTTTGAGCGGATCGATCTTGGTGCCCAGTTCAGTAACTTTGACGCCGTTGACGGTCACCAGGCCGGTCTCGATATAGGTGTCGGCTTCCCGGCGGGAACAGATGCCGGAATTGGCGATGAATTTGTTGAGGCGTACCAGGCCGTCTTCGTCGGCCGGGGCTGTCGCCTTGGTCTTCGGTTTAGGTGAATACTTCTTGTGAAAATCGGCTTTCCGGTCGTCGTTCTTCCGGTATCCGGATTTGGCATAAGTCGGATGTGTATCATCCTTGTCGTATTTGCGACGATAGGGGTTCGGCGCGTCGGACCGATTCTCATCGGTGGCGCGAGGGCCGTATGATCTGCGCTGCGGACGGGCTTTGCCGTCATCGCTGCGCTTCGTGTAGGGGCGTTTGGAACGCGGTTTTTCTTCCATGGGAATGATGGGTGTAGATGATGTGCATTTTATCTTGCAAAAATAGTTCAAACCGCGAAAATTTCCTATTTTTGAAGGTCAAATCTTTTGGGAGGATCTGTGATGAGCGATGTTTTCCGTTTTGCCTGGGATTCTGTTTGGGTCAACCGTCGCCGGATGCTGCTGACGGTCGCCATGATTGCGGTCGGTGTCGCCTCGTTGGTCGGCATCCAGACGGCCGTTGCGATTTTGGCCGACGAAGTGGCCGGCAGCCTTGGCCGCGCTGGCGCCGGCCTGTTCACCCTGCAGTCCAAAGAAGATGCGCCTCCGATCAGCTATCGGCAGGCATATTCGTTTATCGTCATGCCCGGCTCCGAAGATAATCGTCATGCCCGACCTGATCGGGCATCTGAGGCACCGCATGGCTCCGCTTCTGTCTGGACGGTTCGGGCGACGTTGGCGCAGGTGCGGAGCGGCGGCCTGGTCACCGATCCGGTGGTGCGGGTCTTGGCTTGCGATGAAAACTATTTGTCGTGCCAGGATGTCGGGTTGGTCGCCGGACGAGGTTTTACTGCGCGTGAGGTCGAAGGACATCAACCGGTAGCGTTGCTGGGTGATAATGTGCGGAAGAAACTATTCGGCGAGGAAAGCGGGTTGGGGGAGATGGTCACTTATGCTGGTGGCCGCTATCGGGTGGTCGGTGCGCTGGACCGGCAAGGCGCTCTCTATGGTTCCAGCTTGGATGCGTCGCTGCTGGTTCCTATCGATGCTTCCGCCGCCGATTACCGGATCACAGTCCGTGTTCCGTCCGGGCAGTCTGTTTCCGCAGCTGTAGCGGAGGCCGGGCGGCAGTTGGCCGCCGTTCGGCGCCTCCCGCCCGGTGCAGAACCCGACTTTGAGATCGTACAGGCCGACGGGGCCGAGTCTACGCTGACATCTCTTCGCTCCAAACTTTCGCTATTGGCCCTGGCCATCGGCCTGGTTACCATGTTGGGTGCCTCAATCGGCTTGATGAACAGCATGCTGGTATCGGTGAAGCAGCGTACGCGGGAGATTGGCATTTGCCGGGCGCTGGGCACTCGGGCACGAACAGTTGCCCGGCAGTTCCTGCTGGAATCGATGCTGATCGGTCAATTGGGTAATGTCGCCGGCGTCCTGCTCGGCCTGCTCTTCGGCGTCCTGACGGCCTTGGTACTCGACGGCCGCTTCACCGTTCCCTGGCCCTGGGTCGGCGCGGCGACGCTTCTGTCGCTGGCCGTCAGTCTCGCCTCCGCCCTCCTCCCGGCCCGCCGCGCCGCCCGCCTCGACCCCATCGAGGCCCTCCGCAGCCTGTAATAGCTATTGAACGTCGTTCTACAGGAATAGTATCCCTTTGAAAACAATGGCGCCCACGCCTCAGGGGGAGGGGCCCATTTATGGGAGGGTGGTTTTCAAAGGGATACTATTCCTGTAGATCACCACTGTTCGAAGTGGATCCGTTCTCAGGCGCTAAATCACTTCAACGGTGTTGATTTTCGCCCAGCCTTGGCGGCCGTCGGCGATTTCGACTTTCGCCCAGTCGCCTACGTTGTCGAGGAGGCGGACTTTGGTTCCTTCGTGCAACACGAAGACCGTGTTGCCGCCGTCGGCCGGCGAGCTCTTGACCGAACAGACCGGCGCTGTGACAATGGCGCTGTCCTGCCGGGTGACGGCGCGCTTCTGCTGGAGCGAGAAGATGAAAGCGAAGACGGCGAGCACGAACGCCACGCAGGCCAGGATGAACGATACCCGGCGCAAGGCCAGGGATGCACCATTGCGGAAAAGCGTCAGCAGCAAGCCGACGACCAATAGCAGCGCCAGCGTAATCCATGCCCAGGTATCGGCCCCACAGGCCTGCCGTAGGTCGCGCATCCAGGAGACCAGGATGAAATCCGGAACGGAGTCAATCTTGTCGAGGGTCAGCTGGCGGGCGATTTCCAGATTGTGCGCGGCATCGCCCTGTGAAGGGTCGAGTTTGAGCGCCCGCTCGAAGTAAAGGATGGCGTGCGCGTTGTCTCCCAGTTTGAAATACGTATTGCCGATGTTATAGTACAGGTCGGCGCTCTCCAGATTCTCGCCCTCGATCATCTGATAGTAGTTCAGGGCATTCTGCCATTGCTCGGCGGCGAAGGCCTCGCCGGCTTTCTGCCAGAGTCCCGCCACATCATTCTGGGCATTAACATCGTCCTGAGCCTTGAGTTGGGCCGGCGACAGGGCCAGCGTGGCAAGCAACAGTATCATGGCTGCCCCCGGGACAGTCTTTTTCGCAGATTTCGAAGGGTTTTTCAGCTGTCCCTCGATATCGGAAATCGCGTGGACGGCCTCGTTGTATTCGTTTTCCATCTGGGTCTGTTCGCTTTCCGGCGCATAACGCGCGAATTCGCACTGGTCGATCAGAGCGGTCAGCTTCGCGATGCTTTCATCGCGGACGCCCCGCTCGCGGAGTTTCTCGCTGATCGTCTCTTTCGAGAGATCGGCTGCCGGAATCATCAGTTTATCGGAAACATAACCCAGGAGTGCCTTATGCAACTCCTCGTAATAAGCGCCGCTCAGGTTCTTGTGGAGATAGTCTTCCGCCTGCTTGAGCCGGGTGCGCGCCATCTTGTTCGCGCGGCGGTTCTTCGAACCGGCCACGTCTGCGCGGCGGGCTTGTGAGAAGGCCAGCAGGCGATTGATGATGAAGAAGATGATGGCAAGTGTGATCATAAGCAGGTAAAACAAAAGGGAACCGGCAAAAAACGCGCCTTTTTTCTTGAGATGGCCGTCGCCGAGGGCGATGTAGCGGATGTCCTCGGCCAGGCTGCGGACGCCTTGCCGGTTGGTTCCCGGAACTACGACACCCCCGCCGGAAACCTCTTCTCCTTTTTCAACAGTCACCGGAATGTCGCCGGTGGAAGTGGTGACATATTTTCCGTGGGCATTGTCGTAGTAGCTGAATTCAATCGACGGAATCACGAAATCACCGTGGCTGCGCGGGATGAAGGGGTATTCGAACGTCTTCGACCCGCTGGTGCCGCTGGCGGAAGTCTTGTCGGTGCTCTTGAGGTCGTATACCTCGAAATCGGGCGGGAAGTTCACTTTCGGCGCTTCGATCATCGAGAGGTTCCCGTTTCCGGAAACCGTGACGACCAGCGCAGCGGCCTCGTTTGATTTGATGCCTTCTTTGCTCAGTTTTGCCGTGATCTTGAAATCGCCCACGCCGCCCGCAAAAGAGGCCGGAGCTCCGGCAGGCAGGTCGCGTACCTTGACCTGGAGGGTCGGGGTGCTGATCCGTTTGCGGATGGTCTGGTATTGGTCGAAGAAGTCGTCAAAGATGGAGAGCGGGCTGCCGCTCGATGTACGGACGCGCACCTGGCAGACCATTTCAGCCGGATCGATGGAAAGGGTTCCGCTCTGCTGGGGGATCAGGACCCACTGCCGCAGCAGGGCGGCATTGTAGATGGCCCCGTTTACATTCTCTCGCTTGAATTCCAGGTTGCTGACCGAGACGGTTTCCTTGCTCCAGAAACCGTTGAATGTCGGGAACTTGATGTCTTCGAAACCCGTGATGTCGGCGCGGGTGTAAATCTTGAGGGTCGCGGTGACGGGCTCGCCCTTGACCACATTGTTCTTGTTGAGCGTAAGGCGCAGGTAGAGATCCTGTCTGGGAACGGTTCCGGTCGTGGCGGGATCATTGTCGCGCGGTGCAGCCTGGCTCTGCTGTCCTTGTTGGTTCTGCTGCGAACCTCCGCCATTCTGCGTGCCGGCCTGCTGGTTGGCGGCAACGACTTCGATCTTGAGCGGCGACGAAGAGACACTGCTCTTTTCGACAGTCGCCGTGGCGGCTGCGATCGTGAAGGTGCCGGTGCTGCGGGGTTGCAGAAGGTACGTCACAGTCTCCTGATGCGAAGAGGTCCGTTTGCCGTTTACGAAGCTGGTGCTCGACATCGAACCTTTCTGCGGTCCCCAGACCACGTCGAAATCGCTCGTGCCCGGCCAGTCAAAGTCGCTCATGTTCCCGTCGGCGGTAAAGACGATGCGGAAGGTCTCGTCCATCGAGACGACGCCCGGTCCCTCGACTTTCAGCGTCTGGGCCGTCGCGGCCAGGGCGCTGAAGCAAAACAGCAGTGTAAATAGGCGTTTCATAGGGCTGTTACCAATTTTTCTCTTTCTGTTTCGATTTCAGTTTCGCAGCTTTCTCTTTCTTGACCTTGTCCTGGGTATCTTTCTCCTGCGCTTCGATGGCCTGCAGCATCTGCTGGGCGGCCTGCGGTGTTATCTTCGGCTGCTGGCCCTGCTGATTCTGCTGCTGATTCTGATCATTCTGGTCCTGGTTCTGTTGCTGATCCTGGTTCTGGTCTTGCTTCTGATCCTGGTTATCCTGATTCTGGCTCTGATCCTGGTTATCCTGATTCTGGTTCTGATCCTGATTCTGGTTCTGATCCTGGTTTTGGTCTTGGTTCTGGTCGTTGTTCCCGCCGCCTCCGTTCTGTTGCTCGTTCTCGAGCATCTTCTGGGCGTAGGCCAGGTTGGACTTGGTTTCCATGTCGCCCGGATTGCGCCGCAAGGCGTTCTTGTAGGCGTCGATGGCCCCTTGCCAGTTGCGCTGCTTTAACAGGGAGTTGCCCATGTTGTGGTAGGCA
This sequence comes from Bacteroidales bacterium, assembly GCA_017548335.1. Classification (GTDB taxonomy): domain Bacteria; phylum Bacteroidota; class Bacteroidia; order Bacteroidales; family UBA932; genus Cacconaster. The sequence continues at coordinate 8,980 of JAFZAF010000115.1, forward strand.
TCGGCGCCATGTTTCCCCTTGGCCAGGGAATCGATCGCGGCCTTGTAGTAGCGGTCGGCTTCGGTGTAATTCTCCGTTCGATAATATGTGTTACCCAGGTTGTAGTCTGCCGCCACGGAAGTGGAGTCGGCGACCAGGGCCTTCTTGTAGTTGATTTCGGCCTGCGGCCAGTGTTCTTTCCGGAAGTCGCGGTTGCCGCGGCGCACGCTGCTCCGCTCGCTCTGCGCGAAGCAGGAAGCCGCCGCCAGCAGCAGGATCAGTCCGGTGCAAAGAGATCGTTTCATGGTCATTTCTTGAACAGATGCCGCCGTGCTTTCGTTTCCGGAACCAGCAGTTCGAGGATCAGGAAGAAAAGCGCGATGGCGAAGAAATACATGTATTGCTCGTCGAAGTCTTCAAAGACGACGGAGTTGAACTGCTCCTTGTCGAGCGCACGGATGTCGTCGATGATGGGGTTGAGGCCGAACTCAGCCGCGCCGGCCCGGACATATTTGCCGTTCCCGGCGCCGGCGATTTCCTGCAGGATCTCCTCGTCGAGCCGGGAGACCACGATGTCACCGTTCGCATCTTTCATCAGGCTTCCGTTCTTGGGAATCGGCTTGCCCTGCGGCGATCCGACACCGATGCAGTAGATGCGGATGCCCTGCTCGGCAATGGTCTTTGCGGCATCCAGCGCATCGCCTTCGTGGTCCTCACCGTCAGTGATCAGGATGATGGCGCGGGAGCGTTCGCTCTGGGTGCTGAAGCTGCGGGCCGAGGACATCAGCGCCTCAGCCAGGTCGGTGCCCTGAATGGGCACGCTTTCCGTGTCGATGCTCTTCAGGAAGATCTTGGCGGAGACATAGTCGGCCGTGATGGGGAGCTGGACAAAAGCTTGCCCGGCGAAGACGACCAGACCGATACGGTCGCCCTGCAGTTTGTCCACCAGCCGGGAAATGGCGAGCTTGGAGCGCTCCAGCCGGTTGGGGGAGTAGTCTTCCGCCAGCATGGAATTGGAGACGTCGAGTGCAATCATCACTTCTACGCCCTGGCTCTGGTGTTCCTTGAGGCGTGCCCCGAGTTGCGGCCGGGCCAGGCCGATGACGAAGAAGAACCAGGCGGCAGCCAGCAGGCTCAGCTTGAGCCAGCCCTTGCCGGTGGAGGCGTCGGGCATCAGTTGCCCCACAAGATCCGGATTGCCCAGCCGAGCGATCCGCTTGCGCCGGACGCGCAAATAAAGCGCATAGGCCACGAAGAGCAGCGGGATGAGCAGCAGGAGCAACAGGTATTGACTTTGTGCCAGATAGACCATCAGGGAATCCTCCGTAAGATTACAAATCGCAGCAGCAGCTCCGCCAGCAGGGCGAAGAGTGCGATGAGGGCAAAACGCATGAACAGTTCCGAATAGACAGGGAAGCTGTCCACCGTGGTGTGCGTCTTCTCCATCTGGTTGATTTCGGAATAGATCTCCATCAGCTTGGTGTTGTTGGTGGCCCGGAAATACTTGCCGCCGGTCGTCGAGGCAATCTGCTTGAGCAGGTCTTCATCGATTTCCACCTTCACATTCTGGATCTGGACGCCCCACGGGGTCATGAACGGGTAGGGGGCTTCCCCCATTGCGCCTACGCCGATGGTATAGACGCGGATGTCGTAGGTCTTGGCGATTTCGGCCGCCATGAGCGGAGCTACTTCGCCGCAGTTGTTCATACCGTCGGTGAGCAGGATGACCACTTTGCTCTTGGCATCGGAGTCCTTGAGGCGGGCCACGGACGTAGCCAGTCCGTTGCCGATAGCCGTTCCGTCGTCGATCAGGCCAGTTTCCACTTCCTTCATCAGGTTGATGAGGGTGGCCCGGTCGGTGGTCAGCGGCGCTTGCGTGTAGCTTTCGCCCGCGAACACCACGATGCCCATGCGGTCGGCCGGACGGCTGGCGATGAATTCAATCGCGATATCCTTGGCGGCTCCGATACGGTCAGGCTTGAAATCGCGGGCGAGCATCGACGTGGAGACGTCCATGGTCAGCACGATGTCGATGCCTTCGGTGTCCACCTTCTCGAAGTTTTCCGACGAACGGGGCCGGGCGATGGCCACGATGAGGGCGGCCAGGGCGACCATCCGGAGGATGAACGGCAGGTGCCGCGCCCAGGCGGCGATGCGTCCGTTGCCGGTGTCCCACTGGTCGGTGTCAGGGACTGTCAGCGACGGCTGTTTCCCTTTCAGGCAGCGCCAGACGTACAGGGCGATGAGCGGGATGAGCAGGAGTTCCAGCCAGAGCAGGTGCGGATATTCGAAAAACATGCTATTCCTCCTCTTCCACTTGTTTCATATAGGTTTCGTTGACGAAGCGGATGGCGGTCGGAATCGCGTTTTCGTTTTCTTCGTCAGCGGCCGTATGTTTAGCGAATTTCACGAAGTCGGCCGTGGTGAACAGCTCCTTCATCTTCTCCATCAATGCCGGGTCGATTTCCTTGTCCTGCAGGTCGCGGAACATTTCGGCCGAAGTCTGTTCGAGCGCGGAAACGTCGTAGCGGTCGGCGATGTATTGTCGCAGCGCGTCGGTCACCTGGGTATAGAATTGCTTCTGCTTGCCGTTCTGCCAGAGTTTCTGCGAACGGGTTTTCTCCAGGCTGCGGAGCGCCACGATATGTGGCGGGTCTTTCACGACGGGTTTTCCGAAGAAGTTGCGGTTCTGGCGACGGAACCGGATCCAGCGCACAAGCAGCCAGATCAGCGCGGCAATCAGGAGCGCCAGCCCGATCCAAGGAATCACTTCCTTGAAGGTCAAGGGATAGCGGATCTGCCCCTTGATGTCATAGGGTTGGAAAGTGGCAGTATCGATGGGAATGGTCGTCACTTCGAGCGTCGGGCCGGCATATACCAGCGTGTCGATCGTCCCGTCACTGCGGGCCTTCAGGACATAGAGCGGCGGCAGCACGTAGCTCCCGCTGTCGAAACTGGTGAGGGTCACGTGCCCGCGCAAGTCGAGCCGGCCGTTCTTCATCGAGAGTGTGTCGACGGCAAGTTCGCCGAGTGCTTCCACGCCCGGAACGGGTTCGGTGCCGGGCTTGCTGAGGCTGGCGCCTTCGCCCGGGGCGAGCTGCAGGTCGAGCGTCCACTCGATCTGGTCGCCGATCAGGATGGTGTCGCGGCTCAGGCGGCTCCGGAGCGCAGAATCGTCCTGGGCGCGGCACAGGACCGCGCCGAACGTCAGCCACAGGATGAGCAACAGGTACTTCTTCATGGTCAGGCTCTGTTTTTGAAGAAGGTGATGAGTTGTTTCACATAATCGTCGCCCGTGCCGATGCTGACCGTGTCGATGCGGTAGCGGCGCAGCAGGGCCTGCGTGTTTTCTGCGGCATTCCGGTTCCAGGTCTCGTAGTTCCGCCGTACGGTGGCGGAGCCGGTGTTGACCCAGCGGCCACGGCCGGTCTCGGCATCGCGGATGTGCACCAGTCCGATATCGGGCAGCGTCCGTTCGCGTGGGTCATACACGTTGATGACGGAGATATCGTGGCGGTTCGCGGCGATTTTGAGCGCATCTTCGTAGCGGGGTTGCTGCGAAGCGTCCAGGTCGATCAGGTCGGAGAGCAGGAAGGCGGTACAGCGCTTTTTCAGGGCATTGGTCAGGAAACGGAGAGCGGCGCCGATGTCGGTCCCGCGGTCTTCCGGCTCGAATTCGACCAGGTCGCGGATGATGTGGAGCAGGTGACTCCGGCCTTTCTTCGGCGGAATGAATTTCTCCACTTTGCTGCTGAAGAAGAGGGCGCCGACCTTGTCGTTGTTGATCGAAGCAGAGAACGAGAGCACGGCGGCGATTTCGGTCACCAGGTCTTTCTTCGTCTGGCTGGTGGTGCCGAACAGCCGTGAGCCGCTTACATCTACAAGCAGCATCACAGTAAGTTCGCGCTCCTCCTCGAAGATCTTGACATAGGGCGCCCGCAACCGCGCGGTGACGTTCCAGTCCATGTTGCGGACATCATCGCCGTACTGGTACTCGCGGACTTCGCTGAAAGCCATGCCCCGTCCCTTGAACGCAGAATGGTACTCCCCGGCGAAGACCTGATGCGACAGCGCCTTCGTCTTGATCTCGATCTTCCTGACCTTCTTTAAGAGTTCGTTTTCCATACTTTTTTTGTTTCCTGCAGTTTGCTTGCTTGGCGCTCTGGAAATTGCCTTTCGGACCTTCGCTTCGCTCATCCCTCCCACCAAGGTGGGCCCCTCCCGCTATCAACCGCGGGTGGTTAGGGTCCTCAAGGCAATATTCCACCCGCGCCTTTTCGCAAGCCGGCTTTCAGCGGAGACAATCTGACAAAACATTAAGGAACTTCGACAGCGTTGAGGACGTCGGTGATGATCTCTTCGGTGGTGATGTTTTCGGCTTCGGCTTCGTAGGTAAGGCCGATGCGGTGGCGGAGGACGTCGTAGCAGACGGCGCGGACGTCTTCGGGGATGACGTAGCCACGGCGCTTGATGAACGCGTAGGCCTTGGCGGCCAGCGAAAGCGAGATGCTGGCGCGCGGCGAGCCGCCGAACGAGATCATGTCCTTCAGCTTGGCCAGGCCGTACTCTTCCGGCTGGCGAGTAGCGAAGACGATGTCCACGATGTAACGTTCGATCTTCTCGTCCATATAGACATCGCGGACCACTTCACGGGCGCGGATGATGTCCTCGGGCTTGAGCTGCGTCGTGGGACGCGGGAACTCACCCTGGTTGTTCATCCGGATGATGAACTTCTCTTCCTCTTTCTTGGGATAGGTGACTTTGACCTTCAGCATGAAACGGTCCACCTGCGCCTCGGGCAGGGGATAGGTTCCTTCCTGTTCGATCGGGTTCTGCGTCGCCATGACCAGGAACGGCTCGGGCAGCTTGAACGTGGCGTCGCCGATGGTCACCTGGCGCTCCTGCATCGCTTCGAGCAGCGCCGACTGCACCTTGGCCGGGCTGCGGTTGATTTCATCGGCGAGGATGAAATTGGCGAAGACGGGACCTTTCTTGATCTGGAACTGCTCGCTTTTCTGGCTGTAGATCATCGTGCCGATCAGGTCGGCCGGCAGCAGGTCCGGCGTGAACTGGATGCGGTTGAACTTGGCATCCACGATCTGGGCGAGCGTGTTGATGGCCAAGGTCTTGGCCAGGCCCGGCATGCCTTCCAGCAGAATGTGGCCGTTGGCCAGCAGGCCGATAAGGAGGTTGTCGACGAGTTGCTTCTGCCCGACGATCACCTTGCCCATCTCCATCTGGATGATGTCCACGAAGGCGCTCTCCTTCTCGATACGCTCATTTAACGCTTTAATGTTTACGCTATCCATGTTGTTTATCTGTTTTTTTGTATTTTTGTTGTCTGAACAATCCTACAAAGATAGTTATTTTTTCGATGCGTCTTTTTATCCAGCTTTCCTATGACGGTTCACCGTTCTGCGGCTGGCAAGTCCAGGCAAACTGCAATACAGTCCAGCAGGAGCTTGAACGGGCGCTTTCGATCGTCTTTGGCGGAAAGGTCACGGTCGTCGGGGCGGGGAGGACGGATACGGGCGTGAATGCAAGGCACTTCATCGCGCATTTCGACTTGCCCGTCGTTCCGGACGGAGGCATCGCGCCCTTTCTGCACAAAATAAATGCCATTCTGCCCCCTGCCATCGTGGCAGAAGCCTTCTATTCCGTTCCGGAAGGAGCGCATGCGCGCTTCGACGCCATCAGCCGGACCTATCGCTATTACATCCATACCCAAAAGGATCCTTTCGCCCGCCATTCCTGCCGCATCTGGTTCCAGCCCGATGTGGAGGCGATGAACCGGGCGGCGCTCCCGCTGCTGGGCCAGCACGACTTTTCGAGCTTCGAAAAAACGGGCGGCGCCAACAAAACCTCGCTTTGCACCGTGACTGAAGCGCGTTGGAAGGCGCTCGACGAGACGCATATGGTGTTCACCATTACAGCCGATCGTTTTCTCCGGAACATGGTCCGCGCCACGGTCGGCACGCTTTTGGAAGTGGGAAGGGGGCGTCGCGCGCCCGAATGGGTGGCGGACGTACTGGAAGCGCGTGACCGGGGAAAGGCCGGGCAGTCGGTCTACGGGGAAGCGCTCTTCCTCGAGGAAATCAGGTATCCGTATCCTTTGCTAACAATTTAAATGTTTGATATACTATGCTTTCAACTTTTCTTCAAACAGCTGTCGACGCGGTCGAAGCCGTTCCCGTGCAGGAGGAATTGTCATTCTCTTTGATCAGCATGGCTGCCAAGGGCGGCTGGCTGATGCTGGTGCTCCTGGCGCTTTCCATCATTGCCATCTACATTTTCGGAAAGAAATGGTGGGCTATCCGCCAGGCCGGCAAGATTGACAAGAATTTCATCAAGGATGTGGACAATTACCTGCTGGAAGGCAAGGTCCGTTCGGCCCGCGCCCTCTGCCGGCGGAGCGACACGCCGGTCGCCCGGATGATCGAGAAAGGCGTCGAGCGCATTGACAAACCGCTGGGCGACATCCGTATTGCGGTGGAGAACGTGGCCAACGTTGAAGTCGCCAAACTTGAGAAAGGGCTTCCGGCCCTGGCGACGATCGCCGGCGGCGCGCCGATGATCGGTTTCCTCGGCACCGTGATGGGTATGGTCCAGGCCTTCTTCAACATGGCGCAGGCGGGCAACAACATCGATATCACCCTGCTCTCGGGCGGTATTTACACAGCTATGATCACCACGGTCGGCGGTCTGATCGTGGGTATTCTGGCTTATTTCGGCTACAATTTCCTGACGGCGAAGATCACCAGCCTGGTCTCCAAGATGGAGGCCGCTTCCATCGAGTTCCTCGATGCGGCGCAGGCCCGCAAGGAATCCAAAAGCGAGGCATAGTCATGGCAATCAAACGGAACACCAAGGTTGACTCAGCTTTCTCGATGTCGTCGATGACGGATATCGTCTTCCTGCTGCTGATCTTCTTCCTCGTGACATCCACGCTCGTCAACCCCAACGCACTGAAACTGTTGCTTCCCAAGAGCACGGGGCAGGTGGCCGCCAAGGCGACCGTCAGCGTCTCGATCAAACACTATCCGGAGCAGAACACCGTGACGTATCACATCAACGGCAACCAGAAGCCCGTGGCTTTCGGCGAGATCGAACCGGCCGTCCGCGACCTGCTCCAGTTCGAAGACGATCCGACCTTCTCGATCTATGCCGACGAGACGGTGCCGGTCAAGGAAGTGGTGGCGCTGATGAACATCGCAAAGCGCAATCACTACAAAGTCATCATGGCGACGTCGCCCGAATAATCCGCCTTTCGCAAGATGAATCGTGCCAACTGGGTGGGAATCGGATTGACAGTGGTGTTTCACGCACTGCTGCTGATGCTATGCTTCCGTTCGGGGCTGAAATACGTCTATCCGCCGCCGACTGAACAGGCCGTGATGATGGAGTTCGAGCAGGAGCCGGTGCCCCAACAGGTCGAGGTCGGGGCGGAGCCTCGTTCCGAGGCGCCTGACCCGGAACGCGAAGTCCAGCTGGTGAAGCGTTCGGAGTCGCCCGTTCAGGGTACGAAGGCGAACCTGGCCGAGGAGGCTACAGTCGGGGACGACGGTGACGTCGAAGTCCCCGAACCCAAACGGGAGATCGACAAGCGTGCGCTCTTCCCTTCGGCGGCCAACAACAAGAAAGACACGTTGGCGCCGCAGACTTCCTCGCAGCCTTCGGCGCGTTTCGATGAAGGCCACGCCAGCGGCAATACGATGGCGGGTTCCTCCGACGGGGAGCCATCGGCACGGCTGGCCGGCCGCAATGTCGTAGGCTCGCTGCCTCTGCCGGCATATGGGGTGCAAAAGTCGGGACGTGTCGTGGTCAAGATCCTGGTGGACCGCGACGGCAACGTGACCGATGCCATTCCCGGTGAGGAAGGCACTTCGGTCCAAGACCGTTCGCTCTGGTCCGCCGCCAAGAAATCGGCCCTCCAGGCCAAATTCACCGCCAACCCCAAAGCCCCCATCTCGCAGGAAGGCACCATCACCTACATCTTCAAACTGCAGTAACCCTTATCGTCATACCCGATAGGACTTCCCCATTTACGTCATGCCCGGCTCCGACCGGGCATCTGTGTACGTAGCCAGGAAGCCCCTTCACGGAGTTTTTGCGGGGCGGTCTGTGTGGATAGCCGTAGCGGATGTGAAGGGGCTTCCTGGCTACGATCTATCGTTCCGGCGCCAAGTCGGCTACCGTAGCTGTGGCGCAAAGCGGCTTTGCGCCACGGCTAGTAGTGCAGGAGGGTGACGACGCCGTCCATGGTAGCGACGAGGAGGTGGTTGTCGGGGAGGGGGACGATGCTGTTCAGGAGGGCGACGGAAATCTTGTGTTTCCAGACGACGGAGCCGTCTGCTGCGTTGAGGCAGAAGAGGTTGCCTTTGTCGGTGGGGACGAAGAGCAACTGGCCGTCGGCGCTGC
>JAFZAF010000116.1 GCA_017548335.1 Bacteroidales bacterium
TACTTCCCGAAGACGGAAGACGCCTTCTTCCTCGATATCACCGACGGCAGCGCCTACACCGTCAGCTGCGCCGGCATGACCGAACGCACCACGGTCCGTACCAACAAGTAATTGAAGCGGACCCTGTCCATACACAGCATCCGGGTGGCCGTCGCCTTTGCGGCGGCCATCCTGTTGTTTTCCTGCAAGGAACCCGCACCCGTTACCATCAATTTCGAGCAGGTTCCCGTGCAGGTCGTCCATGACATGCAGGTCCTCCAGACCGACAAGGGTTCGGCCGAGATGCGGATGCACGCCCCCTTGATGCAGCGCTTTAATTTCGTCAAGGATTCCCTTACGCAGTCGTATGAACTCTATACCGACGGCTTCTTCGTCGATGTCTATACGGAAGACGGACAGTTGGAGACCACCGTTACCGCGAATCAGGCCCGGCACGTCACCACCGAAGGGCGAGAATCCTGGAGCGCCTTCGGCGACGTGGTGATTGTCAACCACATAAAAGGCGAGCGGATGGAGACCGACACCATCTATTGGAACAAGGAAGAAAAAAAGATTTATACCGACTGTTATGTCAAGATCACGTCGGACAGCGGCCTGCTCCAGGGCTTCGGCATGACGTCCGACGAACGGGCTCGCAATTCCGTCATCCTGCGGCCGTTCGACTGGTTTGCCGTGGAACGCGACTCCACCTATCATTACGTGGATACGGTCAACGCCATGGGTCCCCGACGGAAATAAAAAAATCTTCATTTCGGGACGCAACGTTTTACCCCCTTTTTGCATCTAGTAAGTGATTTTTGTGTACTTTTGCACCTCGTCCCGCAAAGGACCCGATGGAAAATACATGAAAATTAATAACTAAAACTAAACTCAAAATGGCGGTATTAGAGAAAATTCGCGTCAAATTCGGAATTTTGATCACGGTTCTCGTAGCGCTGGCCCTGTTGTCGTTCATCCTTGATCCTCAGACACTTCGCTCGGCTGCGGACCGATTCTCCTCAGACAACAAGGTAGGTTCGATGAACGGCAAGTCCGTTTCGTACAAGACTTTCTACGACCAACTCAACACCTACACCGAGATTGCCAAGCTGATGGGCCAGAACCCCTCTTCGGAAGAGCAGCAGACCCAGCTGCGCGATGCGGCCTGGCAGTCCATCTTCGAAAATGAAGTCTTCATCCCGAAAGCCATGGCCGCGGGCCTGTCAGTCGGCGACGAAGAAATGCTCGACCTGACGCAGGGCGGCGACATCTCCCCGGTCCTCCTGCAGCAGGGCATCTTCAGCGACCAGAACGGCGTCTTCAGCCGGGAAGCCCTGGCCAATTTCGTCCAGTCCATCGATGCGGACGAGACTGGTCAATATGCGGGCCTGTGGTCCTTCCTCGAAGAAAATATCTATCGCGAACGTCTCTTCTCGAAATATTCCTCGCTCCTCGAAAAGAGTGAAATCCTGTCCGACCTGGAAAAGACCCGCATGCTGTCCGAGAGCAACGTGACCGCCGACGTCGATTACGTGTTCGCTCCGATCGCCTATGCCGACACCACCGTGACGGTCTCTTCCGACGAAATCCGCAAGTATTACAACGACCGCAAGGAGCAGTTCCAGCAGCCGGCCAACCGCGACATCGAATATGTGATGTGGGAGGTGGTGCCGTCCGAGCAGGACTTTGCCGACACCAAAGAAGCGTTCGACGCGTTGCTGGAAGAATTCAAGACTGCCGACAACCTCAAGAATTTCGTCACGCTCCATTCCGATCATAAGTTCAATCCCTATTTCTTCACGGAAGAGCAGCTCTCCGCCACGCCGGAATTTGCCGAGACCGCTTTCCACGGGCCGGCCGGCAGCGTGAGCCCGACCATTACGGACGACAACGCTTACGCCGCCATGCGCGTGAACGCCGTCCGCATGATGGCCGACTCCGCCCACGTCTATTACAAGACCTTCCCGCTCTCGCAGGAAGCCGATGCCGACGCCTTTGTGGCCGAGCAGCTCCGCAAGCCCGACCTTTCCCAGTTCACCGAACTGGGCTGGGTGACACAGGAAGGCCTCATGTCCAACGGCCTGACCGACCTGAACGCTGTCTTCGACAGCCCGCAGAAAGTGATCAAGGCCAAACTGAACGCAAGCCAGGCTGTTTTCGCCCTCTATGTTCCCGAGCGGACCAAGCCGCTGAAGAAAGTCCAGATCGCCACGCTCTACAAGAACGTCCTCCCTTCCGATGATACCTATCGTGAATACCAGATGAAGGCCGTCGAGTTTGCCGACGCCTGCGACGGAAAGCTGGCCAATTTCCAAAAACTGGCCCAGGAGCAGGACCTGCCGGTCATACCTATTAATAATATGGTCCAGGGGAACCGGCGTATCGGCCCGGCCGACAACGCCCGGGAAGTCGTTTCGTGGGTCTTCGACAAGAAGACGAAAGCCGGCGATGTGTCCGATCTCAAGATCGTGGACAACCGGTACTATTTTGTCACCGCCGTCACCAAGGTGCGCAAGGAAGGCGCAATCGACATCCAGGAAGCCGCCAACCAGATCCGCACCCTTCTTTCCGCCCAGAAGAGCGTAGACAAGAAGCTGGCGGAAATCCGTACGCAAATCGCCGGCATGACTTCGCTCGAAGAGATTGCCGAAGCGCTCGGCACCACGGTCAGCCATGCGCCCGGCCTCTCGTTCGGCTCGACGCAGTATGGGCAGAATGATCCCGCCTTTATCGGCGCCGTCGCCGCCGCCCCTGAAGGAACGATTCAGACGGCAGGCGGATCGATCGGCGTGTATGTGTTCCAGGTCCTGGAGCGCAACACCGGTAATTTCTTCTCCGACCAGGACGCAACGACCCAGTTGTCGCGCAAGGCTGCGTACCACAACAACATCTTGCAACGCGTAATTGCCAATGAAGCAGATATTAAAGACAATCGGGCAAGATTTTTTTAACATTTTTTCAACAACCCGTTGAAAAAAGCCTCAAAAATTTGGACAATCAAAAATTATTGTCTAATTTTGAGGCGATAAACTGTGTACATATTTTTAATGTTTAACCAAAAAATAATAAACACACTTAACAAATTTTTTTTTATGAAAAAGATTATTTATTCACTGGTGATTATGATTGCTGCCGGCAGTCTTTTCACTTCCTGTATCGAGCAGGTTGAGCCGGACGGCATCCTTGCCCTCCGCGAAGCCAAGGCTCGTTACTACGACGCACTCTCCAAGCTGCGTGAAGCAGATGCAGAGTATCGCCGCGCTGAGGCTGGTGTTCAGCAGGCTGAAGCCGCCCTCAAGCAGGCCCAGGCTGCTCATCAGCAGGCTGTTACCGATGCCTACACGAAGATGCAGGCTCTCGAGCGTGAACTGAAGGAGCTGGAAATCGCTGAGAAGACCATGGAAATGGAACTCCGCGCTGCTGAAATCGCTCAGGAAATCGACCGCATCCAGAAAGAAATGGAACTTGCTGAGAAACAGCATGAGATCGACCTCGTCAACAAAGAGGCTGAACTCGCCCAGGCTCAGGAAGCTCTCCGCGTTACCCTCCGCGACATCGCTCTTGCCGCCCAGGATCTGACCGCCAATGAGAAACAGGCTGTCATCGCCGCCGCTGAACTTTACCTGCAGATTTGGGAGCAGGCCAAAGATCAGGAAATCGCCGTCATGAAGGCTGAGAAAGCCCTCGCCGACGCCAAACGCGCCAAAGAGATCGGCAAGTACAACGACGACTATGCTTGGGATTCCGAGACCCACGCTTATCAGGCCAAGATTGACCTCTATCAGCGTGCCATCGACCGTGCCAAAGCCAACATCGAGAAAGACAAGGTCGCCCTTGAGAATGTTCCGACCCTTCCCGACGTGGACGCTTGGCAGGCCGAACTGGAAACCTACCAGGAAATCGCCGACGCTGCTGAATACAGCCGTCACAAACTCACCCAGGAAGCCGCCGCTTACTATGTGCAGTATGTGCACGACGGTGTGAAGGCTTACAACGACGAAATCGAAGCTTGGGAGAAGAAGAACCCCGCCAAGGCTTCTGCTGGTAAAGAACCCACCTTCACGGAAGGCCAGACCAAATATACCCTTCTGAACGATGTTCCTAAGGACAAGATCGACGACAAGGCCCACAAAGCGGGCGAAACCTTCGGTGCCGCTTCTACGGAAGCCGTCGAGCTCCCGACCCTCGAAATTGGTACCGGTGCCGCTTTCGTGAAATTCACCTACATCCTCGACAAGCTCGCCAATCTGGATTCTCCTGCCGAAGAAGGCAAGAAGATTCTGGGCACCACTGGCAAATATGAGGTTTCCGCCAACCAGGATATGAAGGACTTCATCCTTGGTGACGAAATGGGCGATGTTGAGACCCAGAAGTTCACCTACAAGAAGGAAGATGGCACCGAGGTCGAACTCGTTGCTGACTACGGTCTCTATGGTGCAGTTTCCGTGCTGCTCCGCGACAAGGTGCTGAACCCGGATGTTCCCGCCGATCCTGAAAAGGCCCGTGAAGCTGCCGACAAGGCCAAAGACGCTTGGCAGGCTGACCACGACACCCTCGCTGCCGGTCTGCTCGCTTATGAGCCGTATACGACTGCTGTTGCCGAGCTTGACGCTGCCAAGGTTGATGAAAAGACGAATGGCGACAAGATGGTCAATGCTGTTGCTGAACTGATGGAAGCCCTCGCTTCCGTGAACAATTCCGGTATTTCGAAGAACGACTCCGTCGCGGTCATCAACGGCCTTGCCAAGTTCGCCGCCGCCCGTGAAGATTACTTCAAATATACTTGGGATCCGGAAGGAAGCGACAAGTTCGACCGTCACTACTACTGGTTCGGCAACACCATCGGCGACACCTTGAAAGTTGCCTGGAGAACCCTCGACTATGCACAGCTCTTATCCAACGAGAAGTTTGGTGTGACCCTCGAGACCCAGAAGAAATTCGCTGATCCTGCTACCGATAAGGAAGACGCTCTCGGCCACATGGTCTATCAGATGATCAACTCGACCTTCGGCGATGTGATCAAGAACACTAATCCGAAGTGGGATTTCTCCGCTGCCGATATCAACGGTGATGGTTGCAAAGCCTTCTTCTACGATTACAAGTATGTCCCTGCTGCTGATCCCGTCCCTGCTCACTTCGAGCTGAACGATGGTTCTGGCACCTGGTTCGTTTCCAGCACCATTACCGATGCTCAGGATAAAGTTACGGCTGCCATCGAAGCTTACAAGGCTTGCTACGAGCGCTACTGGAACGAGACCTGGCCGGCTGACGGCACCGTCGACTATACCATGGATGCCGATGCTGTCAAGGCTGCTCTCGAGGCTAACCCTGACACCAACATCGACAGCTATACCCTTGGTACCTTCACCGAGCCGTTCATCATCCCGAATGCTTGGGAGTCTGCCAATGTCCCGACCGGCATCAACGCTCTCGGCGCTATCCTCGGTTCTGTTGACAAGGCCGCTACCGACACCAAGGCTACCAACCTGACCTTCTTCGGTGGTTCTGACGAGTCTGTCGTCTTCGGTACCGCTGCCGACCCGACCGACATCAACGACTACCTCTACAAAGAGTACCTCTATCAGCTCGCGCTGAACCCGGCTGCCGGCGACATCAAGAAGATCCAGGATTGGGTTGACAAGGTTGCCGCTGCCTTCGGTCCCGCCGAAGAGGCTGCTGCCGCTCTTGCCAAGAAGGCTTACGAAGCTGACCACGCTGTCTGGCAGTCCAACAAGGATGGCTATGACAAGTACCAGACCGCTCTCAAGGAATTCACCGGCACCGATTCGAAGGGCAATGCGCTCGGCATCCGCAAGATCACGGGCAGCTATCCTGACGTGGCTTCCATCCAGTACAAGTTCGAACTCGTCGACGTGGTGGGTGGCAAGTGGATCTCCAAGCTCAAAGGCACCCAGCTCGAGCTCGCCAACAAGTACTTCCCTGAGTTCCCTGAGAAACTGAACGACTGGTATGTCCGCAACGAGGATATCGACGACACCATCGCTCACTCCAACATCCTGATCGACGCTCTCAAGCCGGCTTACTATGCCGCTTGCAAGGCTGCCGGCTATGCCGACGCTTTCGAAGCTGCCGACTACGATGAACTGATCGAGAACTATGAGGCCTATCGCAAGGCTTACATCAAGGCTCTCAAGAACGACATCGCTGCTCAGACCCAGACCATCGATGACTACTCCAAGCTGATCGCTGACTTCGAGAGCGGCGCCGCCCAGGCTGATATCGACATCGCCGAGGCTCAGGCCAAACTCGACAAGGAGAACAAGAAGATGACTGTTCTGAACGAGCTCCTGAAGGGCGCCAAGGAGAACCTTGACCGTATCCTGCAGTACCTCCTCAGCACCGACGCCAACTTCGTGATCCCGACGGGCATCGACCTTGGTTCTATCAAATAATCTAACCAACAACTAAAAACGTTTTCTTAAAACGGACCTTATGTTGAAAAGATTAAGCATACTTATCATGACGATCCTCCTGGTTGTGCCTGCAATGGCACAACCACAGGAGAGTTGTGAGTGTGTGTTTGGACCGAAGGCAGGACAGTGGCAGTTCAATTTCAATGTCGGGCCTGGACAGTTCTTCAACGACTTCACGGGACTTTACTACATGCTCCCGGAAGAAGACGGAAGGGCGATCGGCCTCGGCCTTGACGCCGATGAAGACGTGATCGGAACGAACTACGGTTTCGGCAACGCCTACATCAGCGGCGACCTGTCCACGATTCTTGCGAACACCGGAAGCCTCAACTACACGTTGAAGAACTTCTCGGTGGGTGCGAAGTACTTCATTACAGATCACATCAACATCAACCTGAGCGGCGCGTACATCATGAACATCCAGCCGAGCAAGGACTTCATCGAGGGTGAGAACTTCCCTCTCGTGAAGAACCTGACGCACGTGGATCCGTCCGTGACGCCCGCAAAGGTCGATCTTGACGGGACCTATGCCAGCAAAGCCATCCTCGGCGCGGTGACGAACCGCCTGATGGTACAGCTGGGTAGTGAATACTACTTCAACACGAAGAACCAGCGCATCTTCCCTTACCTCGGCATTTTCGGACAGTTCAAGATGGCACGCATCGAGAGCTACTATCCGTATACCGGCATGTATGTGGACAACGACATCAATGTCGCAGCTCCTGATTACCAGCCGACGATTGAGAAAGAGGAAGTTGACCTTTGGCTCGTCAACCGTGGCGGCCAGGCCCTGGGCTTCGGAGGCGGCATCAACTTCGGTATCGAATATGCGCTGATGGAAGGTCTTTTCATTGGAGCAGAAGTGGCCCCCGTTTGCTACCAGTATACGCTCCTGCACCTGCAGATTGCCGGCCAGGATCCGTACTATGCAACGAACCACAACCTTCGTGCATTCGCCTATCCACAACTCACAATCGGAGTTCGATTCTAAACGATATCAGTACTGATAAATCAAGGGTGACCCTTTTCGGTCACCCTTCATTTTTTATGGTCGGTCATCGCCTCGACCGGCGAAAGCCGGGCGGCAGCGCGGGCGGGCGCCGTCCCGAAGACCAGGCCCAGGACTAGGGCGATTCCTGTTCCGGCCAGGAGGGTCCGGACCGTCAGCGTAAGCGGAAGCACGGAGCCTGGCAACCTTCTTTGCAGCATGACGAGCAGGACCACCAGCCCGATGCCGGCCATGGCGCCGAGTAAAGACAACAGGACGGCTTCTTCGAGAAACTGTCGTTCAATCGTTCTTCTGCGGGCGCCCAGGGCCCGGCAGATGCCGATCTGCTGACGTCGTTCCTCGACCGAGACGTAAAGCATGTTGGCCATGCCGAATCCGCCGGCCAGCAACGAGAAGAAACCGATGATCCAGCCGAGCTTGGCTGCCATCGAAAAGAGCTTGTTCATCTCGTCCAGCAAATACGAGATGCGGTTCAAAGCAAAATCGTCTTTTTGAAAAGGGGTCAGGCGCCGACAGCTCCGCATCAGCTGCCGGATTTGTTCCGGTTCTGCGCCGGCCAGCAGGATGCTTCCCCGCAGGACGGGCCCTTGCAGTGCCCGGTAGGGGATCAGCCGGACATGGTCGATATCGACCGGACAGACGGTGGTCAGCCCGGCTTTTTCAAAAATGCCGATCACTTCACAGCGGACGCCGTCGAGCCAGAGTTTGTCCCCGACTTTTGCCGTTGTTTCTGCGCCGGCGAGCACAAGCGGCAGGCCTTCCTCCAACTCGTCGGCCGTAAAGCCGCGTCCTGCCGACAGCGGCTGCTGGATGAGCAGCCGCCAGTCGCCGGCAACCCCTACCGCCGAAGGACCATAGGCAACGAAGGCAATCTGCGAATAGGCATCGCCGCCCGCTTCGGCCAGATAGCGGTATTCCCGCCATGTTACGGGAGGGCGCGCCGTATATTCCCACCAACGGTATTCGCCGTCTTCATTCAGGTCGGGTTCCAAGGGTTCCCGTTCTACAAACAAAAGATCGTTTCCGAAGCTTGCGAACCCTTCGTGCAGGGAATGCTGCAACGAATCGACCAGCGTCAGGGCCGCGACGATGGAAAAGATACCGACGGCTATGCCCGACAGCGAAAGCAGCGTGCGGAAGCGGTCGGCCTTCAGTTCCCTGAAAGCTTGCGCCAAAGAATCGTTCATCCTCAATCTCCTTCTACAAGCGGTTTTTTCTAGGATAGGCCTATTTTCTTTTGGAGGGCCCGCAGGGCGTCAAACGCGTCGAGGGGCGACATCTTGTTGATGTCCAAGCGGGTGAGTTCTTCTTTGATGTCCAGCAGCAACGGGTCTTCTAGCTGGTAGAGCGAGAGCTGGACGCCCGGCTGTGCGGCGGCCGTCCGTTCGCCCGAGAGATCGGGCGAGGCGGCTTCCAGCTCCCGGAGTTTCTTTTCGGCCCTGTACACGACATCCGAAGGCATGCCGGCCAGCCGGGCTACGTGGATGCCGAAGCTGTGGGCCACGCCGCCGGGGCGGAGCTGGCGCAGGAAGATGACCTGGCCGTCCATCTCCTTGACGGCGATGTGGAAGTTGTGGACGCGCGGATAGCGTTTCTCCAACTCGTTGAGTTCGTGGTAATGGGTGGCGAAGAGCGTCTTGGCCCGGGAGCGGCCGTGCAGATACTCCACAATGGCCCAGGCGATGGACATGCCGTCGAAGGTGCTGGTGCCCCGGCCGATTTCGTCGAGCAGGATCAGCGAGCGGTCCGAAAGGTTGTTCAGGATGGTGGCGGTCTCCAGCATTTCGACCATGAAGGTCGATTCGCCGCGGGAAATGTTGTCGGAGGCGCCGACCCGGGTGAAGATTTTATCGACAATGCCCATTTTCAGGCTTTTTGCGGGCACATAGCAACCCGACTGGGCAAGGAGACAGATCAGCGCCGTCTGCCGCAGGAACGCCGATTTTCCGGCCATATTCGGACCGGTGAGAATGATGATCTGTTGGGACGCAGGATCGAGGTGCAGGTCGTTGGGCACATATTGCTCCCCGTCGGGCATCATCTGTTCGATGACCGGATGGCGGCCTTGCTTGATGTCGAGCGACAGCGAGTCGGTCAGGACGGGCCGGCAATAGTCCTGGTCAAAGGCGAGCAGGGCGAAGCCGGCGAGCACGTCGAGCTGTGCCAGCGTGGCGGCGTTGTGCTGGATCGTGGGCACTTTCTGCTGGATGGCGGCCACCAGTTCACCGTAAAGGCGGGTTTCCAGGTCGAGGATGCGCTGCTCGGCGCCCAGGATGGTCTCTTCGTAGTGTTTGAGTTCGGCTGTGATGTAGCGCTCCGCTCCGACAAGGGTCTGTTTGCGGATCCACTCGGCGGGCACTTTGTCCTTGAAGGTGTTGCGGACTTCCAGGTAGTAGCCGAATACGTTATTGTAACCAATCTTGAGTGAACCGATGCCGGTGGCGTCGCGCTCGCGCTGCTGGATGTCGAGCAGGATCTGCCGGCCGTTGTGAAGGGTGTCGCGCAGGGTGTCGAGTTCCTCGGAGATGCCGGCGGCGATGATGTCGCCCTTTCCCAGGGCGGCTGCTGCTTCCGGCAGCAGTGTGCGGGCGATTCGATCGGAGAGGGCGGCGCAGTCGTCGAGCGATTCGCACCAATGGGCGAGCTCCGGTTTGGCGATGGAGGCACGGATGGTGGCACTGCAGTGCAGGGCGCGGGCCAGCTGCAGCGCTTCGCGCGGCAGCAGCCGCCCCGCGGCCGCCTTGGCCACGATGCGTTCCAGATCGCCGATCTGGGCGAGTTCGTCACGGACAGCCGTGCGCATTTCACGGTCGGCCAGGAAGGCGCCCACGGTGTCATAGCGCGCGTTGAGAGCAGCGATGTCCTTGAGGGGCAGGGAAAGCCATTCCCGCAGCCGCCTTTTGCCCATGGGCGTGCAGCAGCGGTCCACCGCTTCGATCAGCGAGCGCCCCTCGGCGCCGGCGAGCGACTGGAAGACTTCCAGGTTGCGGACGGTAAAGCGGTCCATCCAGACGAAGGCACCCTCGTCGATGCGGGAGACGGTTTTGATGTGTCCCAGCGCATGGTGCTGCGTCATCTCCAGATAAAAAAGGATGGCGCCGGCGGCGGAAATGCCCAAGGGCATGTTTTCTACGCCGAACCCTTTCAAAGAACCGGTTTCCAGCTGGGTGCAGACTTTCCGGTAGGTAGCGTCGGGAACGAAAACCCAGGGATCGAGCGGCGTGAGGCAGGCCCGCAGGCCGAAGCGGCTGCGGAAGCCGTCGGCAAAAGAGCGTTCCACGAGGACTTCGTGTGGCGTCAGGGTGCCCAGCAACATCTCGGCGTAGTCAAGCGAGCCTTGTGCGAGCTTGAAGGCACCGGTCGAGATGTCGAGAAAAGCCAGGCCGGCTTCTTTGCCGCTGAAAGAAAGCGCGGCGAGCCAGTTGTTTTCCCCCGCCTTGAGCAGGTTGTCGTTGTAGGCGACGCCTGGGGTTACCAGTTCCGTTACGCCCCGCTTGACCAGTTTTTTCGTAAGTTTCGGATCTTCCAGCTGGTCGCAGACCGCCACTTTGTAGCCGGCCTGCACGAGCTTGGGCAGATAGTTGTCGATGGCGTGGTAGGGAATGCCGGCCATTTCGATGAAAGTTCCGTTTCCGGACGACTTGCGCGTGAGCACGATGCCGAGGACGCGGCTGGCTTTGCCGGCGTCGTCGCCATAGGTCTCGTAGAAGTCGCCGACGCGGTAGAGCAGGATGGCTTCGGGATACTGGGCCTTGATCTCGAAGTATTGCTTCAGCATCGGGGTGCACGGTGTGTTTTTCTCTTTCATCGAGAGCAAAAATACCGAAAAAATCGACGCAGAATGCTATCTTTGTAGAAGAATTTTCAGGAGAAATCTCGAAGAACCTGCCGACAAATCCGACAAAAACATAGAAACATGAAAAAACGTCTTCTTGCTGCCGGCCTTATGGCCGCCCTGCTGCTCTCGGGCTGCCACAATCCCGCCAAGGAATTTGAAAAAGACATGGGCGCATATCTTGCTGAAATCGAAGCGGTCGGTGTCAGCTGCGCCGTCGTCAAGGACAACAAGCTGGTCTATCACCACAATTTTGGCGTGAAAGACCTCGCCACGGGAGAGCCTGTGGACGACCAGACCCTCTTCCGCATCGCCTCCATCTCCAAATCGTTCACGGCCACGAGCCTGCTCCAGCAGATCGAACAGGGCAAGCTCTCGCTGACCGACGACGTGAGCGACCTGCTCGGATTCCGGGTGCGCAACCCAAAGTTCCCCGACACGGTCATCACCCTGGAAATGCTGCTCTCCCACACCTCCAGCATCAACGACAACGAGGGCTACTGGACGACCATCGACATCATCAACCCCGACCTCAATCCCGATGCCGGCAAGTGCTACAACGATTATGAGCCGGGCAGCGGTGAATACGAGTATTGCAACCTCAATCTCAACCTGGCCGGGACCATTCTCGAGCGCGTATCGGGCGAACGTTTCGACCAGTATGTCGTGAACCATGTGCTGCGGCCGCTGGGGCTCTACGGCGGGTATTGCGTGGATTCGCTCGACGCGTCGCGCTTCGCCCACCTGTATGCGTGGGATGAAGAAGAAGGCCATTATGTAGACAACTATGACGAAGCCTACGCTCCTCGCAGCGAAAAGGTGGCCAACTACACGATGGGCCACGACGCCCTGATCTTCTCGCCCACCGGCGGCATGAAAATCTCGGCCCTCGACCTGGCCCGCTACATGACGATGCACATGAACTACGGCACCACGCCCGACGGCGTACGCATCATCTCCGAGGAGAGCTCCCGCAACATGCAGGTACCGCGGTCCGAGGCTGAACACTATGGTCTCAATCTCTGGCTGGCCGACGATTATGTGCCGGACATCACACTCGTGGGCCATACGGGCGGTGCCTATGGCCTGAGCAGCGCCATGTTCTTCAAGCCCGACGAAAAATACGGCTTCGTGATCATCTGCAGCGGTTCGCATGACGAGAAGGGCACGCACAATGTCCTGCATCAGGGCATCGCCCGGATGTACCAGTATTTCATCGCCCAATGAGGCAGCCGGTCCGGCCCAAGAAAGCCCTCGGGCAGCATTTCCTGACCGACCAGGGCGTCGCACAGGCCATCGTGGCTGCGTTGCGCAGCCGCGGGCCTGTGCTGGAGGTCGGCCCCGGAACCGGCGTGCTGACCCGCTATCTGCTGCAGAATCCGGAGGTGCAGCTCAAGGTGGTGGAAGTCGATACCGAGTCGGTCCGCTACTTGCTGGAACATTATCCGCAACTGGCCCCCGGCCTCTATGAGGCCGATTTTCTCCGCCTCGACCTGTCGAAACTGTTTCCGGCTTCGTTCGCCGTCATCGGCAATTTCCCCTACAATATTTCCTCACAGATCTTCTTCAAAATCCTGGACTACCGGCAGCAAATTCCTGAAGTAGTCGGTATGGTGCAGAAAGAGGTGGCCGAGCGGCTCGCCGCCGGCCCCGGCTCGAAGACCTATGGCATCCTGTCCGTCCTGTTGCAAGCCTGGTATGACATCGACTTTCTCTTTACGGTCGGCGAGGGTTCCTTTGTGCCGCCGCCCAAGGTCAAAAGCGCCGTCATCCGGCTCACCCGCAATAACCGGGAATCACTCGATTGCGATGAAGAACTCTTCAAGAAAGTCGTCAAGACGACCTTCAACCAGCGCCGCAAAACAATCCGCAATTCCTTGAAGCCCGTGCTGGCTTCCCTGCCGGCGCTACCCGCCTACATTCCCTATCTCGACGCCCGCCCCGAACAACTCTCCGTCGACGAGTTCGTCGAGCTGACCCGCAGCCTCTAACCGTTTCGGCCATACCTGCGTAGCCTGAATCCAGGCTATAGCCACTGGAAGACGGCGATGACCACGATGGCGGCGGGGGCCAGGAAACGGATGAGGAAGAGGATCGTGTCGAGGAGCCATACGGGGATCTTCAGCGTGCCGCCGTTGGTCAACTCGTCGTGGATGACCTTGCGGCCGAGTTTCCACCCCACAAAGAGCACCACCAGCAGGCCGCCGATGAGCATCAGGACGTTGGCGGAGGTGAAGTCGAACAGGTCGAAGATGTTCTTGCCGAACACTTTCCAGTCGGCGAGGACGCCTTGCGACAAGGAGCAGAGACCGCCCAGCACCCAAAGGACAACCAGACACAGTGCA
>JAFZAF010000117.1 GCA_017548335.1 Bacteroidales bacterium
CTATGAGGAGAAAGACATCCGCATCATTCTCGACTGCGACATGGGTTCCTCCACCGACGACCTGTTCGCCCTGATGATGCTCTACCGCTACATGGATATGAAACGGTGCAAACTGCTCGGCGTAATCGTGGACCGGATGGGCAAGGCCAACGCCGACATCGTGGACGTGCTCAACAACTACTACGGCTATCCCGATATCCCCATCGGCCTTGAAACGAAGGGAGTGCCCGATCCGAAAGTGTGGATCACCTACCACAACCTGCCGTACGCCCGCACGACCGATGCCGTGCCCATGTTCAAGCGCAGCGTCGGCGACAACGGCAGCTATATGGAGAGCTACAAGCTCTATCGGAAACTGCTGAGCGAGCAGCCCGACAAATCCGTGACCATCGCCTCCATCGGCTTTGTGACCTCCCTGGCCCGGCTGCTGGAATCCGGTCCGGACGAATACTCGCCGCTGAACGGCGTCGAACTGGTCCGGACCAAGGTGAAAGCCATCTACGCCATGGGCGGTGTGTTCGGCGATGCCGTGGAGCCCGACTACAATTTCAAGCAGGCCATCGAGTTCTCACTCCGCTTCTTCGAACTCCTGCCCAAGGAGGTGGACATCATCTTCTCGCCGGGCGAGGTCGGCGATCCGCTCGACTACAGGCCCGAGCTGGTCATTGCCGACATGGACTGGACCGATTTCCATCCCATCAAGTGGACCTACCAGTTCCTCAACTGCAACACGGGCCAGAAGATGTGGGATCCGCAGGCCGTTATCCAGGCCGTCGAAGGCGATGATTTCTACCAGCTTTCGGAACGGGGATGGGTCACCCTCACGCCCAACGGCGAGACGATCTTTACCCCCGACCCCAAGGGCAACGCCCGTTACCAGCGCCCCGGCGATCCCGTCTGGTGCGACAGGGTACTCAAGTATATCCGGCTGATGGCCATCCAGCACTAGAATGCCATGAAAAAGACCATCCTCATCTTCTGCCTGCTCGCCGCCTTCCTTCCGGCCTTCGCCCAACAGCACTTCACCGACAAGGAACTGGCCACGGTCGTGTGGGCCATGGGGCAGATGAATCCCGAAGGATTCACGCTGAAACTCAGCGACCTGACCCAGCCCAAGGAAGGCATCATGGTCTCTTATGGAGCCACGCAGAACAGCACAGACCGTAAAAGCATCCCGGCCGTCATCAAGCACGCCAAGGCGCATGAAGGCCTGGTCGGCGGCAGCTTTATCCCGGAAGACGGAACCTACTATTTCGACAGCACACGCCCGTTCCCGGAAGACAGCCTGGCAGCCGCCCTGGCTTTCGCCCGGGAAAACGGCCAGAAGAGCGTCTATGTCACCTCGAAGGGCATCCACGTCAAGTCGAACTATGAGCAGAAGGATATCCGCATCATCTACGACTGCGACATGGGCTCCTCCACCGATGACTTGTTCGCCCTGATGATGCTTTACCGCTACATGGACATGCATCGCTGTACCCTGCTCGGCGTCATTGTGGACCGGATGGACCGGGCGAATGCCGACGCCGTCGACGTGATGAACAATTATTACGGCTATCCCGAGATTCCCATCGGGCTCGAGACCCATGGCGTCGAGGGGCCGCGCGTTTTCATCCCCTATCATAACGTGGCTTACGCCCGCACTACGGACGCGGAACCCATGTTCAAGCGCACCGTCGGCGACGAAGGCACCTATCTGGAAGGATACAAACTCTATCGCAAGCTGTTGGCGGAACAGCCCGACAAATCTGTGACCATCGCATCGGTAGGCTTCCTTACCTGCCTGGCGCGGCTCATGGAGTCCGGCCCTGACGAATATTCGCCCCTCAGCGGACTGGACCTGATGCAGCAGAAGGTGAAAGCCATCTACCTGATGGGCGGCGTCTTCGGCGATTCGTTCGAGCACGACTACAACTTCACGGCGGCCATCCGCTATTCCCTGACGTTCTTCAACAAACTGCCGAAAGACATCGACATCGTATTCTCGCCCGGCGAGGTCGGCGACCCGCTCTACTATAGCGCGGAAACCATCATCAGCGACATGGACTGGACGGACATCCACCCCATCAAGTGGATCTACCAGTTCCTCAACGAAGACAAGTTCCAGAAAATGTGGGATCCCCTGGCCGTCATCCAGGCCGTCGAGGGCGACGAACTCTTCTCCCTGTCCGACCGGGGCTGGGTATCGCTCACCCCCACCGGCGAAACCCTCTTCACCCCCGACCCGAACGGCAACGCCCGCTACCAGCTCCCCGGCGACGCCCGCTGGAGCAAAACGATGCTCAACTACATCCGCCTGATGGCCATCCAGCACTGACACGGCCGGGCAGGTCTCGCCACGGTTTCGTTCCCTCCCGCTCCGTCTCGTCCCGCCCGCACGGTCTCATCACTTTTCGCCATCTATTTGGTTTCGTAGCAGAATCTGCGGGTATACTGCGACCGGCAGAGAAGAAGCCAGCGGTTTGTCAACTTATCGTATTCCCTACGGACTTTCCGGGGTAGGCTTTTCGAAAATTCCTCTCTGGCGGAAACCCACATCCGCAGGGTACTCATATCAATCATTACGGTTTGTTCCATCCTTTCTCGCTGTTCCACATCGGGGATATCTTCCAGCAACCGATCAGCCTCTCTCTTCAAC
>JAFZAF010000118.1 GCA_017548335.1 Bacteroidales bacterium
CCCATCCGGTCCACGATTACGCCGAGCAGTTTGCACCGTTTCATATCCATGTAGCGGTAGAGCATCATCAGGGCGAACAGGTCGTCGGTGGAGGAACCCATGTCGCAGTCGAGAATGATGCGGATGTCTTTCTCCTCATAGTTGCTTCGGATGTTGATGTTCCGGCCCAGGTCGAAAACCGTGTGCTGCTGGTTTTCGCGTGCGAAGGCAAGGGCGGCCGTCAGGCTGTCTTCGGGGAAGATGATGGTGCTGTCAAAATAGTATTTGTCCCCGATGGGATCGTACCAGCCGCCCACGACGTTGTTGTGCTCGTGCGCGTGTTTGATGACGGCCGGAAGGCTTTTCTTGTCGAAGCTGTTCTGGGTGGCCAGATAGGATACGGCCAGGCCTTTGGTCGGCTGGCGCAGCGAGTCGAGGCTGAGCGTGAAGCCGTCGGGATACATCTGCCCCATGGCCCAGAGGACGCTTACAAGTTCCTTGTCGGAAACGCGCGGCTGGTTCTGGGAATAGCCCGCCAGCGGCCATACCGCGATCATGAGCAGGAGAAAGAATCGTTTCATCGTTGTCGTTTTATTTGGTTCTGACTTCAAAATTACGAAATAACTTCGTAAATAGGGTGATGCAACTATCCGAAAAAAATCGTATCTTGCACGAAGAAGACGAAACTTGTATTTTTTATATTTGAGAAATATGCTGAAAATCGGAGATAAAATGCCGTCGTTCGAGGTCGTGGACCAGGACGGGAATGCCGTGAGGTCGGAGGACTTCATCGGGAAGGGGCGCAAGACCATTATCTACTTTTACCCGAAAGACAACACCTCCGGCTGTACAGCCGAGGCCTGTTCTTTCCGCGACAACTATGCCGAGTTGACGGCTGCCGGCTACAACGTGGTGGGCGTGAGCAAGGACAGCGCGAAGTCCCACAGCGGATTCCGGGCAAAGTTCGAGCTGCCCTTCCGGCTGCTGGCCGACACTTCGCTGCAGATGCTGCAGGATTTCGGCGCGTGGGGCGAGAAGAAGATGTACGGCAAGACGACGATAGGTACCCTGCGCCGCACCTTCATTTTTGATGCGGACGGCATTCTGGAACGCATCATCGAAAAGGTCGACACGAAAAACGCAGCTTCGCAGATTCTGGAGGGATAAGCATTTCGCCTTATGAAAGTCCTCGGCAATATCATTTGGCTGATCGTGGGCGGCCTGGTCTTCGCCCTGATCTATTTTCTGGTGGGGCTGCTGATGTGCATCACCATTATCGGCATCCCCTTCGGCCTGCAGCTCTTCAAATTCGGGACCTATTCCCTCTGGCCCTTTGGCCATGAAATCGTGAACGGCCCCGGTGAACCCGGCTGTGTCTCAATCGTGATGAACCTCCTCTGGATCCTCCTGGGGTGGTGGGAGATTGCCATCATCCATTTTGTGTGCGGCCTGATTTTCTGCATCACCATCGTGGGCATTCCCTGGGGCCTGCAACATTTCAAGATGGCGCTCGCCTCTATCTTGCCTTTTGGAAAAGAGATCCGATAAGCCATGTTCAAGGTCAGTGAGTTGATGGTTACGCCGCCCGGAGCGTTTGAAACGCCGCTCCGGCAGGCTGTTTACGAAGCGTTCGCCCGGCTGGAGATCCCCTTCTGGCGGGTGGATACCGATCCGGGCATCACGATGGAAGACTGCCAGCACATCGATGCCAAAATCGGCGTTCGCATCGTCAAGACCATCTTCCTGTGCAACCGCCAGCAGACGGCGTTTTACCTGTATGTCACGACCGATGACAAGCCGTTCGTGACGCGGGATTTCTGCGGTGCGCTGGGCATTCCGCGCGTTTCCTTCGCTTCGGCCGAAAAGCTGTGGGAACTGACGGGTGTTGAAGTCGGAGCCACGACCATATTGAGTGCGATTCTTCCTTCGGCATCGAATGTGCAGTTGGTAATGGACTGCACGGTAGCCGAAGACGAATGGTTCGCTTGCACCGACGGCACCGCCACGTGTTTTGTTAAACTCCGTACGGCCGACTTGCTGGAAAAATATCTCCCGGCAACCGACCATACGCTTACGCTACTTTCTTTATGAACGCATTTCAGCGATACCTTCGCCGCATCCTGTACCTGGAAAACGATATCGACCGGTCTGCAGCGGCCTTGACCATCAAGAAGAACATTTACTTCCGGGGACCGAACGTCATCATCCTGGCCTGCGCCATCATCATCGCCTCCGTGGGCTTGAATGTCAACTCTATTCCGGTCATCATCGGCGCGATGCTCATCTCGCCCGTGATGGGGCCGATCATCGGCTTCGGACTGGGCCTTGGCACCAACGACACGGAACTGATGAAAAACGCCCTGAAGAACTTCATGGTGATGGTGGTCATCAGCATCGTCGTGGCCAGCCTCTACTTCTTGATCTCTCCGTTGAAGCTGAGCAATCCCACGGAACTTCTGGCCCGTACCCGTCCCACCATCTATGACGTGCTGATCGCCCTGTTCGGCGGCGTAGCCGGTATGATGGAACATTCCCGGAAGGAACGGGGCACCGTGCTTTCCGGCGTGGCCATCGCCACGGCACTGATGCCGCCGCTCTGTACCCTGGGTTACGGCATTTCCCGACTCAGCCTGACGTACATTTTGGGTGCGTCTTATTTGTTCCTGATCAACAGCTTTTTCATCGCGCTGGCTACCTTCTTCATGGCCAAGTTCCTCGGTTTCGAGAGCGTTCCGGCCGACGAATATCACCAGCGCCGCAGCCGGCGCATTGTGGCCGCCGCCCTGCTGGTAATGCTCGTTCCGAGCATCATTTCCGCCATCGGCACGATCCGCGACAACAACTTCGCCACGAATGCCGAGCGTTTCGTGCAAAGCAATAAGACCATCGGTTCCAGCTATATCTTCGACCACCACGTCACGCTCAGCGGCCGCAACCAGACCCTCGACCTCTATCTTGCCGGAGAGGCGCTCGACTACACGACCAAGCAGATACTGCTCAAGAGTGCCCAGAGTTACGGCCTGCATAGCGACCAGATCATTTTCCACGAAGAAGCGGCTGTGCAGAACATCAACAAGAACGAAGTCATCCGCGACCTGAACGAGCACTACCTGAAGAAATTGCAGGAACTCAACCAGACCATCACGGACCTGCAGATTGAACTGGCCAAGTACAAAAACGCCGAAAAGGAAAAAGAGAAAGGCAAATCGGCCGCCGACTCGTTAAAGTAAACAGGGGAAGATGTAAAAAAGTTCCCGTCCACATCTTACTATGAGGACGGGAACAGAAGGAAGCAAGCGCCGGAAGAACCGGACGCCGCCGGGGCAGAGTTCTGTTAGAACTTATGGATCGCCAGGCCGCTGCGGAGCTTCGGCTCGAACCAGGTGGTCTTCGGCGGCATGATGTTGCCGGTGTCGGCAATGTCGATCAGTTGCTTCATCGAGACCGGGTAGAGTGCGAAGGCCACGACCATCTCGCCGCTGTCCACACGACGCTTCAGCTCGCCGAGGCCGCGGATGCCGCCGACGAAGTCGATGCGGTTCGAGGTGCGCAGGTCGCCCAGGTTGAGGATCTTGTCGAACACAAGGTTCGAAAGGATCGTTACGTCGAGCACGCCGATCGGGTCGTTGTCGTTGTAGGTACCGGGTTTCGCGGTGAGCGAATACCATACACCCTCGAAATACATCGAGAAGTTGTGCAGGCCGGCCGGCTTGTACGTTTCGCTGCACGGGCAGTGGCAGGGGAGTTCGCACTCGCACTTGCCGCCGTCCTTCGTGCAGTCGCACTTGCACTCCACGATGAAATCTTTCTGGAGCGCTTCGAAGAACTGCTTGCCCGTCAGGCCGTTGAGGTCTTTGACCACGCGGTTGTAGTCGATAATCTTCAGCTGGTTGTCGGGGAAGCACACGGCCATGAAGTAGTTGTACTCTTCGTTGCCAGTGTGGTTCGGGTTCTTCGCGCGACGCTCGGCGCCCACGCGGGCGGCCGCTGCGGTGCGGTGGTGTCCGTCGGCCACGTAGAAGGCGGGAATCGTCGCGAAAATCTCGGTGATGCGGTCGATGTCCTTCTGGTCGTCAATTACCCAGAGCTTGTGGCCGAAGCCGTCTTCATCGGCGATGAAGTCATATTCGGGCACGCGGGCGATGTAACGGAACATGATGGCGTCGATCTCGGCGTTGTCGGGATAGGCGAAGAACACAGGCTCGATGTTCGCGCTCTGGATCTGGACGTGGACCATGCGGTCGTCTTCCTTCTCCTTGCGGGTAAGTTCATGCTTCTTAATGGCGCCCGTGGCGTAGTCGTCGGTGTTGGCGCAGAGGATGATGCCGTACTGGGTGCGGCCTTCCATCGTCTGGGCGTACACGTAGTAGTACTCCTTGTCGTCCTGCTTGAGCCAGCCGCGCTCCTGCCATTTCTTGAAATTCTCGACGGCCTTATCGTAGGTGCGCTGCTCGTGCTCGCCGGCGATCGGGTCGAAGTCGATCTCGGGTTTGGTGATGTGAAGCAGGGATTTCTCCCCGGCTTCGGCTTTGGCCTCGACGGAGTTCATCACGTCATACGGACGGGCGGAGACTTCCTTGGCGATGGCCTTCGGAGGACGGATGGCTGCAAACGGTTTTACCTTGACCATAGCTTCAGCTTATTTGTTGAGTTGGAAGGTACGGTCGCCCGTAGCGAAGAACTTGCAGATCTGGGTGGCGGCGGCCAGGCCGGCATTGATGTTGGCTTCGGCGGTTTCGGCGCCCATCTTCTTGGGCGTGCCGAAATAGCGTTTGCCAAACTTTTCGGCGAACTCAGCGGCGCGGTCCGGAGCTACGTCGGCGACGTAGCGGAGGTCTTCGCGCTCGCTCATCAGGTCGAACAGTTCAGCCTCGTTGATGACTTCCTTGCGGGCCGTGTTGATCAGGCAGCCACCTTTGGGCATGCGGCCCACGAGGTTTCGGCCGATGGAACCTTTGGTCTCCGGGGTAGCGGGAATATGCAGCGACACGAAGTCGGAGTTCTCGTAGAGGGCCTCGAGCGACGGGGCAACTTTCGCGCCGGTGGCTTCGATGCGCTCGTTCGGGAGATACGGGTCGAAAGCGATGACGTTCATGCCGAAGCCCATGGCGAGCTTGCCCACGAGGCGGCCGACGTTGCCGTAGGCTTGGATGCCGAGGGTCTTGCCCTTGAGTTCGCTGCCGGTGCCCGGCGTGAACTGGTTGCGGTTCATGAAGATCATCAGGCCGAGGGCGAGTTCCGCCACGGCGTTGGAGTTCTGTCCCGGCGTGTTCATCGCGACCACATTGTGGGCGGTGCAGGCGGCCAGGTCGAGGTTGTCGAAACCGGCGCCGGCGCGCACGACGATCTTCAGGTTCTTGGCGGCTTCCACCACGGCGGCCGTTACTTTGTCGGAGCGGACGATCAGGGCGTCCGCATCGGCGACGGCTGCGATCAGTTCGGCCTCACCGGGATATTTCTCAAGCAAAGCAAGCGTGTGTCCGTTCTCTTCCACAATCCGGCGGATCCCGTCGACAGCGGCCTTCGCGAACGGTTTCTGCGTAGCAACTAAAACTTTCATAGTATCTGTTATTGGAGGCTTTTTGTCTCGGGATATTCCTTTCTGAAACGTCGCTGCGCGACCCCTCCCATAAATGGGCCCCTCCCTCTTACAATGCCGAGGGTGGCATGGTTTCATAAAGGAATATCCCTCGCCTGAAAGCCTTGAGTCTATGTTTATTTGTGTAATTTCTCGAATTCCTGCATGCAGGCGATGAGAGCCTCGATGGCCTCTTTCGGGCAGGCGTTGTAGATGGAGGCGCGGAAGCCGCCGACGCTGCGGTGGCCCTTGATGCCCACCATGCCACGCTCTTTGGCAAAGGCCATGAACTCATCCTGGAGCGCCTCGTAGCCCGGAGCCATCACGAAGCATACGTTCATGATCGAACGGTCTTCCTTCGCGGCGGTGCCGACGAAGAGCGGATTGCGGTCGATCTCGTCGTAGAGCATCTGCGCTTTCTCAACGTTCATCTTGTGCATCACTTCGAGGCCGCCCAGGCCCTTCAGCCATTTCAGCGTCTCGGTCATCACGAAGATCGGGAACACCGGCGGGGTGTTGAACATCGAACCGCCGTCGATGTGCGTCTGGTAGTTGAGCATCGTCGGGAGATAGCGGGTCACTTTGCCGAGGATGTCCTTGCGGATGATGGCGAAGATTACGCCGGCGGGGCCCACGTTCTTCTGTGCGCCACCGTAGATGAGGGCGTACTTCGAAACGTCGACGGGACGGCTCATGATGTCGGACGACATGTCGGCCACAAGATTCACCGGGCAGTCCATGTCGTATTTGATTTCCGTGCCGTAGATCGTGTTGTTGGTCGTGATGTGGAAATAGTCGAGGTCGGTCGGGATCTCATAGCCCTTCGGAATGTAGCTGTAGGTCTTGTCGGCGGAGGAGGCGATGCAGATCGCGTTGCCGATGCCCTTGGCTTCCTTGAGCGCCTTCTTGGCCCAGACACCCGTCTCCAGGTAGCCGGCCTTGTTCTCGAGGAGGTTCATCGCCACATAGAGGAACTGGAGCGAAGCACCGCCGCCGAGGAAGATCACTTCATAGTTGTCGGGGATGTTGAGGAGCTCTTTCCAGAGTGCGCGGCACTCGTTCATGGTCTCCTCCCATTCCTTCGAACGGTGAGAAACAGATATGACCGGCATCCCGGTACCTTTGAAGTCTTGCAATGCTGCAATCGCTGCGTCGATTGCCTGCTGCGGCAATACGCAGGGACCTGCGTTGAAATTGTAAGCTTTTTTCATAAAAATGTATTGTGTTTAAAGGTGATTATGATCGTTCAACCGTAATCTGCAAATGTAATCAATTTATTTGATATTGATTTGACAAAATGCCAATTGTTTCCGAAAGTCCTCGATCTGGCTCAAACGCACGCGGACTTCCATGCGGCAGTCGAGGTCGAATTCCTGCTTCAGGGGGTTGATACCCATGTCTTTGAGGACTTTCATCACGTCGTTCATCTGCAGGTAGTCGAACGCCAAAGTGAAATGCTCGCCCGCCACTTTCTCGATGATCGTGGCGTTGGCGAGGGCGTCCTGTGTGGCGGTCCGGTAGGCCCGGATGAGCCCCGGGACGCCCAGCTTCACGCCGCCGAAATAGCGCACCACCACCACGAGGATGTCGCTGAGCTCCTGGCTCAGCAACTGCCCGTGGATGGGACGGCCGGCGGTGGAGGAGGGCTCGCCGTCATCGCTGAAGCGATACGGCTCGCCCGTCAGTCCGAGCCGCCAGGCGAAGCAGTGGTGCCGGGCGTCGAAGTATTCCTTCCGGAGCGACGCGATGAGATTTTTGGCCTCTTCCTCCGTTTCGACCGGATAGGCGAAGGCCAAGAACTTGCTGCCCAATTCCTTGTAGATGCCCTTGGAAGGGGAGGCGATCGACCGGTAGGTGTCGGAATTTGAATTCATGTGGTAAAAGTACACAAAAAAATGCTAAATTTGTGTTATGGTATATCAATTCAGAGCAACGATCCCCGAAAGCAAGATCTTCTTTCGGGTGTATGAGATCAAGGGTGAGATGACGCTGTTCAAGTTCAACAGCTTCATCGTGGACGACCTGGGCTTCTCGCCCGACCAGATGGTGTTGTATGAAGGCTACGACGAGGCCGGCACGTTCTGTAGCGAGTACGGGCTTATCGACCTGGGTGACGGTGCGATGGATACCGTTACCTTCGACAGCGTGGTGCAGCGCGGCGAAACGGAGTTGCACTACCTGTTCGACTTGCGGAACGACCGCTACATCCGCCTCGTGCTGGAAGGGGAGGCGCCCTTCTCCCCGCTGCGCGTCTATCCCTGCCTGATTGATGAAAAGGGACAGAATCCCGACCAGTTCCGTGTCCGTTACGAAGAGGCACCGCCCGTCCCCAAGCTCCACCCGTTCCGCGATTCTTCCGCGATAGGCGACTTGGATGACGACCTGGACGATGAAGATGAGGACGATGAGGATGCCGATGACAAGATCTTCGACGGAGAAGAACTATACGACGAAGACGAGGACAAAGACTAATCCATAAATGGCCATCCTGCGCATCATTTTAGGGCCGACGGCTGTCGGTAAGACAGACTATGCCATTACCGAGGCACAAGCGGTGGGTTCTCCTGTCGTCTCGTGCGACTCTCGGCAGTTTTTCCGGGAGATGCGCATCGGCACGGCCCGCCCCGACGAAGCGCAGCTGGCTGCCGTCAAGCACTATTTCATCGCCGACCGCAGCGTACGGGACGGCTGCACTGCAGGACAGTACGAGATCGAAGCGCTGCAATTGCTGGAACAGCTATTCCGCGACCACGAAATCGTGGTGATGGCGGGCGGCTCCGGACTCTATATCGAGGCCTTGTGCAATGGCCTCGATGACTTTCCGGAGGCCGATCCCGAATTGCGGGCGCATCTTTCAGAGCGGCTCCGGACCGAGGGCGTGGCAGCCCTTCGCGCCGAACTGCGTATCCTCGACCCCGAATCCTACACCGTCATCGACCCTGCCAACGGCCAGCGTATCGTCCGGGCACTGGAGGTCACAATCGCCACGGGCCGCAAATACTCGTCGTTCAAAACGAATCCGGTCAAGGCTCGTCCGTTCTCAATCGAAAAAATCGGCCTGACGCGGCCGCGCTCCGAACTCTATGCCCGCATCGACGCCCGTGTGGACCGGATGATGGCGGAAGGCCTGCTCGACGAAGCGCGCACACTGCTTCCATTGCGCAATCTTCCTGCTCTTAATACCGTGGGATACAAGGAGTTGTTCGGATATTTCGACGGCCAGTACGATCTGTCCGAGGCCGTCCGTCTCATCAAGCGGAACACCCGCCACTACGCCAAGAAACAGCTCACCTGGTGGGCCCGAGATCCGTCGATCCGCTGGATCGAGATGCCCGCCGGCGCCTGAGAGAAAAACTGGCACGAAATTCCCGTTAACAAAAAACCGGGTTACGCGTCTTATTCTTGTAAGTTCGCTGCCTCCTGCATGTCGGAGATTTAGTAACTTGATGGTAAATGACGGATCGCCAGTTTCATACGGATTACCTGTCCCTCTCGGGGCTGCTGTACAAGGTAGCCTTTTACCTGTTGGAGTCGGAGGCGGATGCCGAAGACGTGGTCCAGGAGCTGTATCTTCGCCTTTGGAAGAGCCGGGATACCCTCGATGAGGTCCGCTCCCCCAAAGCGTATTGCGTCCGCATGCTCAAGAACCTCTGCCTGGACCGCATCCGCGCAGCACGGCATCTGACTTTTCCCGAGGAATTGCCCGAGCATACGTCGGTACACCTGCAGGATGACCAATTGGACGGGAAGCAGCGGCTTGACAAAGTTTTGGAAGCTGTCAAGGCCTTGCCCGAGCGGCAACGGGAGATTCTCCTGCTCCGTACGGTCGATGGTCTCTCCTACGAAGAAATCTCCCGGCGGCTCGGGATGTCCCCTTTAACCCTTCGCGTGCTGTTGTCACGCGCACGTTCCACCATAAAGTCGAAAGTATGAAACGCATCGAAGACATTGAATCCATGAGTCCGGAGGCCCTTGAGGCCGTCGCCCTGGAGCAGAACGTGTCCGTTCCCGAAGGATTTGAGGACCGGATCCGGGAAGCCCTGGCCGGAGAGGCTGCTGCTCGGCAGCCCCGGAAAGTCATGAGACGGCGGGTCTTCTACTCCACAGTCGCTGCTGCAGCCGCTCTTACGGCTGTCGTATTCGCCACCCGCACCCTGCATACCCCTCGGGATACGTTCGACGATCCTTACAGGGCCTATGCCCAGGTCGAGGAGACCTTCCGGCAGATATCCGAAAAAATGGCGTTCGGCCTCGAACTGGCCGACGAGGCCAAGGATACGGCAGAAAAGCCTTTTGAAGTCATCAAGAAAATCAGTGAAAAATGAAACGCATAGCCCTCTTCCTTGTCGCCCTGCTGCTCATCGTGACTTCCGCAGCGGCCCAGACTGGAAAAAACATCTACCAAAAGTATTCTGATTCTCCCGGGGTCAGCGCCGTTTACATTTCACCGGCCATGTTCCGCCTCATCGGAAGGATTCCGGACATTCAGATCCGCGGCGACAACTACGATTTCGCGCCTGTCATCAAATCCCTTTCCGGACTCTATCTGCTCACCAGCAAGAACATCCCGGTCAGTACGAAGATCATCACAGAAGTCAACAGGCTGGTCGCCACCGACAACTATGAACTCCTGATGGAAGCCAAGGACAATGACGAGACGGTCAGGATGTACACCTCAGGCACGGAATCCATCGTCCACGGCCTGATCATGCTCTCGGTCGAAGGACCGGAAACCACCTTCATCTGCCTGGACGGCAAGATGAACCGCGAAGAGCTGGAAACCCTCCTGCTCAAAAATATGAAAAAGTAAAACAAGCTTAATAAACCATTGTCATGAAGAGATTTACAGAATTGGTCCTGATGCTTTGCATCGCATTGATGTGTACCCCCTCTTTTGAGGCACAAGGCCAGCATCGCCGTAGCGGCGGTGGCGGCGGCTCGTCCCACGCGCCGAGGACGGAGCATCGCGCCTCGTC
>JAFZAF010000119.1 GCA_017548335.1 Bacteroidales bacterium
GAGCAGGTTGACCTGAAAGGTGTCGTCGGCGCTCTTCTGATTACCGCAGGATGCGTTCTGATGCTGATGAAATAATCGTTGAAAATGCTAAATTTGCATTGAATTCATAGGAAATCAGTCTTTTTATGAAAAGAATCGGTCTCTGGCTCTTGAAGCACAACATCCACATCATGACGATCATCTTCCTGGGATGGGCCGTGTGGGCAATCTGCAACTGGAACAGACTTGAGCTAGTGCAGAAACTGGTGCTAGGCATGTATGCGTGGCTCATCATCCACGAGTATGAGGAAGGTTACAAGGGGCGATTCCTGGACTTGATGGCCGGAAGGCTCCTGCAACTGGATTACCGGGCGCTTACACCTGGCCGTACGCACTTGGGGCAGGCGGTCTATATTACGGTGATCTTCTCGTTGGCGCTCCTGTTTCCTAATCAATTGTGGCTCACCTTTGCAGTGCTCATCCTGGGCCTCTTCGAAGGTTTTGTCCACAATATGGGCATCTTCCTGTTCCAGCTTCGCGGCCTTTCACCCGGCTGGTACACGGCTATGCTGATGGCTGCCTACGCCATCTGGGCCATCGTGGTGATTAACCGCAACATCGACTATTCGGGCATCCAGTGGCTATGGGGCATCCTTGCGTTCGTCGCCGGATTCTTGTGTCTGCAACTGAGCGTACACTACCTGATGGGGAGCACACCCAAAAAGTCCTTCGGGAAAGCGAAGGCTTTTTTGAAGAAGAGATTCTCCTAAAATCCATTTTATCGGTCAAGTACATCGACGAATATGCGCCATATAATTATGAAAAAAAGTATTTTAGCATTCATTTTCAGCACCATTCTTATGCTAATTGCACTCAACTGCAACGCGCAGCTCACCATTAACATCCGTTACTCCGGCGAAAACGGGAATGCACGGAAATACGTTGAAGAAATGGAATCGAGCGGCATCGCAGCAAAAATCCGAGCCATCGAGGGATGCCTCCGCTACGACTTTTTCTTCCCGGCCGAGGATCCGGAGGGCTTGCTCCTGATAGACGAATGGGCCGACCAGGAAGCCTTGAACCGTTATCACAGTTCTCCTGTAATGCAGGAGGCCGCGGCCCTGCGGGAGAAATACAAACTGGGCGGCCGTCAGGTAAGGATGTTCACGCCCGTGGTTCCACAGAATAATCCGCCGGAGCAAAGATGAGAAGAGCGCTGACAAGCCTGTTCCTGATGATGTTGATTTCACAGGCGGCCATCGGCCAAATAGACATTCACAGCCACGCGATTACGGATGGCTATATGGCCGCAATGAAAGCCCGCGGCATGGAGATGGACGAAGGCTTCCCGATTCCCGCCTGGTCCGTAGAGGCGCACATGGCCTTTATGGATGAAGCCGGGATTAAGACTGCCGTGTTAACGATGCCGGCACCGCAGCCAAAAGGGAGCGATGCTCCGGCCGTTTGCCGTGCGTGGAACGAAGAATGTGCCAGGCTGAAGGAGAAGTTTCCCGGTCGGTTCCTCTTCTGCGCAGCGTTGCCGCTGCCGGATGTGGATGCGGCCATCGCTGAGGCTAAATACGCCCTGGAAGCGCTTGGAGCCGATGGCATCAAGCTGGCTTCCAACGCCCATGGCCAATACCTGGGCGATGAAGCCCTGGAGCCGTTGATGTCGTACCTTAATCAGCGCAAGGCCGTCATTATCACCCATCCGCACAAGCCCTCGGCAGTTAACGACGCTTTGATTGCCGCCGTTCCGCTGGCCTCTTACGAATACCTGGCCGAGACCACCCGCGCTATCCTCAATATGGTTGCTCACGACGTGCTGGTGCGGTATCCGGACCTCAAGGTGGTAGTACCGCACTGCGGTTCTTTCCTGCCGAATGGGCTGCCCCGTTTCAAAGTGCTCATGCCCGTGATGGTGCAACAGGGATATATGAAGCATGTGGACGTGGACGCCAACGTCTCCCGGCTGTACTTCGACCTGGCCGGAGCCGCCACGGACGATGTCATCGAGAGCCTGTTGACCATCACCACGCCTGACCATATTCTATATGGATCCGACTATCCGTACGTCGCTCCACAGGCGCTCATCGGCGCCAAGAAATCGCTGGAAAGCCGCCTGACTACGCATGGCCTGGCCGTGGAAGAAGTCCTGTCCAATAATGCCGCACAGCTTTTCGGCATATTCGAGAAACAATAATAACCACCACTTGATATGAAAAGAATCCTCCTCCTGTCCGCAGCAGTTACATTGGTTTTGGCTTCTTGTGGAAATCCTGTCCAAAATGCCTCTGAAGCCGATTTCGTCGATGCCGTTTCCGTTGCGCTGGCGGGTGACGGAAGCATTGACCTGAATGCACTGGAATGGACCCGCGAGCCCGGCGGCTTCGAAATCGACGGAAACACCCTTGCCATCACCACGGCCCCGCACACGGACCTGTGGCAGCGGACGTACTATCATTTCCGGAACGACAATGCCCCGGTGCTGCAGATGAAAACCCGCGAGAAGTTCTTCAGCTTTGTGGTGAAGACGGACTTCACCCAAAGCCACCAGCGCTTCGACCAATGCGGCGTTGTGATGTATCTGGACAGCGAGAACTGGCTCAAAGGCTCCGTGGAGTTCGAGAATGAAGAGTTCCAGCATCTGGGCAGCGTGGCCACCAACAACGGTTACTCGGACTGGGCTACCACGGCCATTCCGGCCGATGTCAAGACGATGTGGTACCGCTTCTCCCGCCGGGAAGACGATTTCTGCATCGAGTGTTCCACCAATGGTGTAGACTTCAGCCAGATGCGCATCTGCCACATGTATGCCGCTGCCGACGAAATCAGCTTCGGCATCTACGCCTGCTCGCCGGAGGAGTCTTCCTTCACCGCTGTCTTCTCCGACATGAAGATCACCGAATGCATGTGGAAGGCCCACGACGGCCAACAGCCGGACGAATAGCAGGCTTGTATGGTTTCGGACATTATCAAGAATATTGCCGTCGTAGCACTGGTCGCTTTGGGATACTGTCTTGTATGCTGAATTCCCAATTCATCGGTAACTATTCCAACCATGAGCGAAGAAATGACCTTCCGGCCGATGCGCCGATTCAAGCAGCAGCTTCCGGAGGAAGTGTGCATAGCTATCCTCAAGGATGCCTACCGGGGTTTCCTGTCTGTCGTCGGCGAAGGAGGATATCCTTACACCATTCCCATCAATTTCGTCTATGAGGACGGGCACCTCTTTTTCCATTGCGCTCAGCAGGGGCATAAGATGGATGCCATCCGGGAATGCGACAAAGCCTGTTTTACGGTAATCGGTGAGCCGGAACAGGAGCCGAATGATTGGTGGTATCACGTGAAGAGCGTCATCTGTCGGGGACGGATTTCGGTCATCGAAGAGGATGCCGAGCGGATGTCCAAACTGAAACTTCTGGGCTCTAAATACTTCCCCGATGGATACGATATGGCGGAAGACATTCTCAAGAACGGCCCCAGGACCTCTGTCCTGGACCTGCGGATCGAGCATATGAGCGGAAAACAAGTCCGGGAAAAATAGTTTGACAATGACTGAAGAATCCCCCCTTTCTACTTCTCCACGGCTTTCCGTCTGCCA
>JAFZAF010000120.1 GCA_017548335.1 Bacteroidales bacterium
GCGACGCGGCAGACCATCTGGTCGCCTTCGACCGCCAGGTACAGGTCGCCGGAGGTGGGGTTGAGGGTGATGCCTTCCAGGTCCAGCTCGCTGGACAGGACGGGCGTCACCGTACCCGAAAACGAGACTTTACAGAGGGCTCCTTCGTCGCCGACAGCCCAGAACGCCGTCGAGTCTTGGGTCATGCAGAGCCCTGAGAGTTCTTCGACCTTGACTTTGATGATCTGGAAGGCACCCATCACGGGCACCTTCCGGCTCTTTCCGCCAGGCTGCCGGCTGCTTTCTTCTTTCTTTTCCGGCTTTTTGGGTTTGTAGGTGCCGGACAGCTCGTTGTCGCAGGCGCAGCTCCCCAGAAGGAGGGAGAACAGGACCAACCAGACAAAAACTTTGTTCATTCTCTCGAGTAGGCTATTCCCGGCTGAAGATCAACACGCAGCTGATGGCGGCCACGATGCCGACAATCTGCGGGACCGTGGGGACGGCGGCATACAGGATGAGGGAAAGGATGCACATGATGACCGGGGCGCAGGCGTCGGCCAGCGGGGCGATGATCATGGCCTTACCATAGCGGTTGGCATACACCAGGGTGAAGGCGCCGATGGCGTTCAGGATCTGGACGAAGAACACTTTGGTCAATTCTCCCCAGCCTTGCGAGGTGATGCAGGAGCCGTCGCCCATGAGCAAGGCCACGGGTATGAGCAGAACAGCCGCGATAGCCATGTACACGAATACGCTCTCCGCATCCGGCGTGGAATTGTTGGCCAGCTTCATCACGAAGGCCTGGATACCCCAGCAGATGAACACCACCGAGGCGTACACAATCCAGATCCAGTTCTTGGCCGCGCCGCCGTCCGTATTATCCGGCAGCGCGAAGCACACGAGGGCAACGAAAGCCAGGACGATGCCGAGGATTCCGAGTTTGGAAACTCTTTCCTTCAGGAAGAGCGCCGACAGCAGCACGGTCACGATGGGGGCGACCGAGATCATCGGCATCACCAGGTAGGCCGGCGCATAGTCCAGGGCCAGGAAAAGCACCAACTGTCCGCCGGCGCCCAGCAGGCCCACGGCCATGCTCAGGAGGGCGGGCTTGGTGCGGATGTCCAGCTTGAATTTGATGTTGACGAGCGCGGCGATGGCGCAGGGGATCATGCTCAGGGCCCATACGACATAGACAAGGTTCTTGGGAAGGGTGGTCTGGTCGCTGAAGGCGCCCCAGACGCCCCATGTGATCATCGTGATCAGGGCGTAGAGCAGCCAGTTGTGTTTCTTCTCTGCCATGGTTTAGGATGCTTATTGATCGATATCGACGATATGGAGTGTGATGTGTGATTTTTCGATGTAGTCTTTGAGTTCGGGGGAGATGTGGCTGTCGGTGATGATGGTCGTGATCTTGTCGAGCGAGGCGATGTGGGCGAAGGTCCGGCGCCCGAACTTGCTGGAGTCGAACACGGCGATCACTTCCTTGGCGGCGCCGATCATGGCCTGGTTGAGGCTGGCCTCTTCGAGGCTCGGCGTGGAAAGGCCGTCCTTGATGCTGATGCTGTCGACGCCCAGGAAGAGCTTGTCACAGAAGATGTTCTTCAGCGCATATTCGGAGATCATGCCCACCGTGGAATGCGACACCGCGCGCATCGTGCCCCCGAGCACGATGACCGTGAAGCGGTTGTAGTTGTTCAGCGTAATGGCGATGTCCAAAGCATTGGTGATGAAGGTCAAGCCGTTGAGGTTTTCCAGGTTCTTGGCGATCTCCATGGTCGTGGTGCCCGAATCGATGATGATGCGCTCACCGTCGTGGATCAGGGAGGCGGCGTACTGGCCGATCAGTTGCTTTTCGCGGGTGTGGAGCTGCTGCTTGCGGCTGATCGACATGTCGTCGAAGTCGTCCGACTGATGGAGGATGATGGCGCCGCCTTTCACGCGGACCAGCAACTTGCGTTCTTCCAGCACGGCGAGGTCTTTCCGGATGGACACTTCGGAAACCCCGAAGGTCTCCACGAGCTGGTCTACCGCGACGCGGCCCTCCGTATGCAGCATGTTCAGGATCTTGCTCCGTCTTTCTTCTATGGAATACTTTCTTTTCATGGTATTCGGCTCAGCAGCGAAAGTTGTGGTTTCTTTTCGAAAGAGATGGTTTTAAAAGTTTCGAATAGTAACCAAAAATTTTCGTTTCGCTCATTGTTTCTGGTTACAAATTTACGAAAAATAAGAATTTTGCAAAATAATTTTGTCAAAAAATAAATTTATTGTTAGTTTTGCAGTAACGATTACAACTGGAAAACCGGAAAAATCAAAGCATACCTATATTTATGTTAACGTTGGACTGCCATACAATCC
Organism: Bacteroidales bacterium; assembly: GCA_017548335.1. Lineage (GTDB taxonomy): Bacteria > Bacteroidota > Bacteroidia > Bacteroidales > UBA932 > Cacconaster. The sequence goes on from JAFZAF010000120.1 coordinate 2,335, forward strand.
GGGAGATCGAGCACCAGCCACGCATGTGGATGGAGACCTTCCGTATCATCAGCGAGCATCAGGCCGAAATCGAGCGTTTTGCGTCCGCCAACCAGATCAACCGTAACACCCGGATCGTGCTGACCGGCGCCGGTACGTCGGCCTTCGTGGCCGACACGGCCGCTTGCCTGTTCATCCGTGACGGCTTTGGCCAGGCCCGTTCCGTGGCCACGACCGACATCGTCTCGGCGCCCGCTTCTTTCCTGAGTCCGGAAGACAGGCTCTTTATCTCCTTCGCCCGTTCGGGCAACAGCCCGGAGAGTGTCGCCGCCTGCCACATCGCCCGCAAGTTCTGCAAAGACGCCCGACACCTGATTATCACCTGTAACCCTGATGGCGAGCTGGCGCGCGAAGCCGATCCGGAGAAAGACTATGTGGTCGTCCTCCCCGACGGGACGAACGACCGGAGCCTGGCCATGACCAGCAGCTTCAGCTCCATGCTGATCGCCTGCCTGCTCTGCAAGAATATCCGGTCGCTCGCCGAAGAGAAGCCGCGGCTTGAAGCCGCAGCTGCCTTTGCTTCGCGCATCCTGAAAGATGACGTGACCGACGCCTTGCGCGCCATGACTGCCAAGAATATCTGCCGCGCCGTATTCCTCGGCTCCGGTGCCCTCAAGGGCATCGCCTGCGAAAGCCATCTCAAGTTGCAGGAACTTACCGACGGCCAGATCATGTGCTCCTTCGACTCCTTTATGGGCCTGCGACACGGCCCTAAAGCCGTTGTCAACGAGCGTACGCTGGTCGTGTACCTGCTGAGCGACGATCCGTATACGCGCCGCTACGAATACGACCTGATCGACCAGGTGGGCAAGGAGAACAAGCCGGCCGGCCAGATCATCGTCTCCCTTGCGCCTACGGGCATCACCGAGGGCATCGACTGCGAGATCAACGCCCCGGTTTCGGAAGCGCTGCTGGCCGGAGAATATAAATATGTTCCTTTCGTCCTCGCCGGGCAGCTGCTGGGTTATTTCTTCTCCCTCTCGAAGGGGCTCAACCCCGACAAGCCTTCGGTCCGCGGCACGATTTCCCGCGTGGTGAGCGGTGTGAAGATCTACGAATACTAAAACAACGAAAAAGATGAGCACAAGAACGAACATAAGTGAATCTCCCAAATTGAGAAGGCTGCTGGACCGGGTTGGACAACTGGTGGCGCAGGGGCATAAGCCGATGACCCTGCTGGCCGTCTGCCCCAACTCTCCAGCAGTCATCAAGGCGGCCTTCCGCGCCGCCAAGCGCAACAATGCGCCGATCCTGTTCGCCGCCACGCTCAACCAGGTGGACTGCGACGGCGGCTACACCGGCATGACGCAGGAAGATTTCGTCCGCGTGATGAAGGTGGAAGCGGCCCGGAACCATTACACCGGTCCCTACCTGGCCTGTATCGACCATGGCGGACCCTGGCTCAAAGACATCCAGACCCTGGAGATGTGGCCTTACGAAAAGGCCATGGAGGGCGTCAAACGCTCGTATGAAGCCGCCCTGCTGGCAGGCTACGAACTGATCCACGTCGATCCGACCGTGGACCGCTTCCTGCCGAAAGGCCAGATCATCGACATCGAAGTGGTCGCCGCCCGTACGATTGAACTCATCACCCATATTGAAAATTTCCGGAAGGAACGCGGGCTCGCCCCCATCGCCTACGAGGTCGGAACCGAAGAGGTGCATGGCGGCCTGGCCGACATGTCGGTTTTCACCAAGTTCCTCGGCCTGCTGAAAGAAGGCCTCGCCAAGAACGGCTGCTCCGACGCCTGGCCGTGCTTCGTGGTAGGGAAGGTGGGAACCGACCTGCACACCACCTTCTTCGATCCGGCCGTTGCGCGCCAGCTGACCACCACGGTTGCTCCTTACGGCAGTTTTATCAAAGGTCATTATACCGACGATGTGGAGAATCCGGAGGAATACCCGGTCACGGGCATGGGCGCCGCCAATGTCGGTCCCGAATTCACGGTTGCGGAATACAACGCGCTGGAAGAACTCGAGGCCGTTGAGGACAAGCTTTACGACGAGGGCCGCGTGGCGATGCACTCCCACATGACGGCCATCCTCAAACAGCTGGTCATCGATTCGGGCCGTTGGAAGAAATGGGTCCACGGCAGCGAGTCGCCCGATGACTTCGCCTCCATCACCCCGGAACGCCAGCGCTGGCTCATCCAGACGGGCGCCCGCTACATCTGGCAAAAGCCAGAAGCCGTGGCTGCCCGCCGGATGCTCTACGACAACCTGGCCCTGAACGGCATCGACGCGGAAGGTATCGTGCTTTCCACGATCGAGCGGGCCATCGACAAATACTATGTAGCCTTCAATCTGGTCAATCTCAACGCACAGTTATGAAAAAGTTTGACATCCTGGCCCTCGGCGAACTGAACGTCGACTTGCTCCTCAACCGGATCGCCGGTTTTCCGGAGGTGGGAAAAGAGATTTTCGCGCAGGACATGACCCTGACGCTCGGCAGTTCCACCGCCATCTTCGCGGCCAATGCCGCTACGCTCGGCCCCAAGGTCTCCTTCGTGGGCATGATCGGCCGGGACAGTTTCGGCGACCTCGTGAAATCGACGCTGGAACAACGTCACGTCGACGTGTCCAACCTGATCGAAGTGGACAACGCGGCGACCGGCCTGACCGCCATCCTCAATTACGACAACGACCGGGCGAACGTGACCTACCCGGGTGCCATGAGCCTCATGGGCGTGAAGGACATCCGTCCGGAAATCATCCGCGAGGCAAAACACGTCCATGTTTCTTCCATCTTCCTGCAGGAAACCCTTCACAAGGAGATCTATGAGATTGTCAAGTTGGTGAAGGATTGTGGCGCCACGCTTTCGATGGATGTCCAGTTCGATCCGGCGGAAACCTGGGAATTCGACTATGCCCGCATCCTGCCGCTCGTGGACATTTTCATGCCCAACGAGCAGGAGCTGATGGCCATTACCCGCAAGGCGACTGTCGAGGAAGCCGTGGAGGCCATTCTGCCCTATGCGAACGTGACCGTTGTCAAGATGGGCACGCGCGGTTCGATGCTCGTAACCCGCGACGGGCGGCATCACCTGCCGGCGATGCTCAACAAGTCGGTGGTCGACGCCATCGGCGCGGGCGACAGCTTCGACGCCGGTTTCATCGCCGCCTATGTGAGCGGCAAGCCGTTGGATGTCTGCCAGCGGGTCGGCAATCTCACCGGCGCCGTCAACACCACGGCCGCCGGAGGTACCGGCGCCTTCACGTCGAAAGCGGCGGTCGAGGAAGCCGCACGGAAACACTTCGGCCAAAAACTGGAATTATGAGACACTGCCTGCGCCTGACAATGATCCTGACCGTCCTGCTCCTGGGAGCAGGCTGTGCCAAGCCGCTTGCGAGCGGGGACCTCTCCCTGTCCGCCGATAAGGCGGGCCTGATCCGCATCGCTTCCGAGAAGGCCGTCAAGCCGCTGGTGCAGGAGGGCGCTGAACTCTCCGCGATCAAGGTAGACGGGGAATTTGTACCGTTCGGCCCGTGCAAGATTTCCAAAGAAGCTGTCCAGGACGCCTTCGGCTCCGGACAGGGCGTCGTGATGGAGAGCAAGGCGGAGAACGGCTTGGTGCGCCGGGTGTCCGCCACGGCCTACGACCGTTATCCTTCCACGCTGATTATCCGTGCGCAATACACGAATGCTTCCGACAAGGATGTCGCCGTGGACGGCTGGTCCGCCTGCAAGTTGAACGTGCTGGCTGCGGGCGACGATCCGGATTTTTGGTCCTTCCAGGGACAATCCACCGAGGAGCGCGACGACTGGATCCTTCCCGTTGGGGGCGGATTCTTCCAGAAGAACTATATGGGCATGAACAATTCCGATTATGGCGGCGGCGTGCCGGTCGTCTGTTTGTGGCGGCGCGACGCCGGTGTGATGGTCGGCCATCTTTCGCCGAATCCGGAGTTGGTCAGCCTTCCCGTCGCGATGGAAGCGGGTGCCGATCATGCGTCGATCGCGATTGAAAAGGAATATGACAGCCCGTTGATGCTGCATCCGGGCGAATCGCTTCAGCCTTGCGATGCTTTCATCTCGGTCTTTACGGGCGACTGCTTCTCCGCGCTACGTAACTACGCGGGCCTGCTTGAGGCGAAAGGCGTGGTGATGCCCGAGAGCGAGCCGGATGCCTTCGAGCCGGCCTGGTGTGCCTGGGGCTATGAGCGTCGCTTTACGCTCAAGGAGATTCTCGGCACGCTTCCGAAAGTGAAGGAACTCGGCTTCAAGTGGGCCACGCTCGACGACGGCTACCAGATCGCCGAAGGCGACTGGGACCTCACGCGCGAGCGTTTTCCGCACGGTGACGCGGACATGAAAAACCTGGTGGACCAGTTCCACGCCAACGGCCTCAAGGCGGAACTCTGGTGGGCGCCCCTGGCCGCCGATCCGGGGACCGCATTCCTCAAGAAATATCCGGAATCCGTCATCCTGGACAAGGACGGCAAGCCCCAGGACATTACCTGGTGGGACAGTTGGTACCTTTCGCCGGTCGACGCCGATGTCATCCGGGAGCAGAAAGCCCTTGTGGAGAAGTTTCTGGGCGACTGGGGTTTTGACGGGCTCAAACTCGACGGCCAGCACATGAACGCCGTCGCACCCGACTACAATCCGGCCCACCATCCCGACGATCCCGAAAAGGATGTCCGCGAACTGCCCACGTTCTTCAAGATGATCTACGAGACGGCCCGCGCCGTCAAGCCCCACGCCGTGCTGCAGTTCTGCCCGTGCGGCGACTGCTTCTCGGTCTATCATCTACCGTATATCAACAAGACGGTCTCCTCGGATCCCGAAAGCAGCTGGCAGATCCGTACCAAGGGCTATGTGCTTCGTGCCCTGGCACCCCGCACGGCCTATTACGGCGACCACATCGAACTTTCGGACGGCGGGAATGACTATCAGACCCAGCTGGGCATCGGGGCCGTCCTGGGCACCAAGTTCACCTGGCCGAAGGACAATCCGTATGTGCGTCATTCCTATGTGCTGACGCCCGAAAAAGAAGCGCAGCTGAAGAACGCGCTGGAAATCTATGAATCGAAGCGCCTTTCCGAAGGCGAGTTCGTCCCGGGTCTTTACGACATCGGCTACGATTTCCCGGAAACCTACGTCATCCGCAAGGACGGCGTCCTCAACTATGCTTTCTACACCCGCGGCCCGCAGGTGACCCAAGTGGAACTCCGCGGCCTGGAAAAGGGGTGCGACTATCATATTACCGATTACTACAACCACGTGGACTACGGCACGGTCAAGGCGTCTGACAAGACGGTCCTGGACGTCTCGTTCGACCACGCGCTGTTACTGGAAGCAATTAAACAATAATTTAACCATAAATATTGTCTATGAAACGATTGATCTTTCTCTTCGCCCTGCTGCTGACAGCCATGCAGCTCAATGCGCAGATTGCGGTCAAGGGTACCGTTACCGCTTCGGACAACGGGGAACCCATGATCGGAGCCAGCGTCATGGAAAAGGGCACGATGAACGGCACGGTCACGGGCGTTGACGGCACGTATGCCCTCAACGTGACGGACGGAAATGCCGTTCTGGTCTTCACGACGATCGGTTTCAAAACCGTGGAAATCCCGGTGGCGAACCGAGCGCTCATCAACGTTGCCCTCGACGTTGACCAGCAACTCCTCGACGAGCTGGTGGTCGTGGGTTATTCCAGCAAGACACGTGCAGAAATCACCTCTGCGGTTGCCGTCGTGGGTGCCGATAAACTCAACGACGTGGTGACGAGCGACATCACCCACATGCTCCAGGGCAAGGTGGCCGGTGTCTCGGTCATCAACAGCAGCGGTCTGCCGGGTTCCTCGGCTTCCATCCGCATCCGCGGTACCTCTTCGCTGAACGCTCCGCAAGAGCCGCTCTACGTGGTCGACGGTATCATCGGCGGCTCGTACGACCCCAACGACGTGGAGACGGTCACCGTCCTGAAGGACGCCGGTTCCACCGGTATGTACGGTGCCCAGGCCAACGGCGGTGTGATCGTCATCACCACCAAGAAGGCCAAGGGCGACCAGCTGCAGTTCAATTTCAAGTCTACGGTTGGTATGGCCCAGGCCGATTTCAGCCGCCAGCGCCTGATGAACTCCCGCCAGCTGTACCAGTACTACCGTGAATACTACCGCGACCCGGAAACGGGCCTCGTGGACGATGTTGCCATGCAGGCAGTCGCGCCCAAGTCGGTGATGGACACCGATACGGACTGGCGCGGCCTGGTCTACCGGAATGCGCTGCTGCACAGCCATCACCTTTCGGTAGCCGGCAGGACGGCCAAGAACTCCTTCTATAACAGTATTTCCTACTACGACGAACAGGGTACCCTGAAGTACACCGGCTACAAGAAAGTCAATGTGCGTTCCAACAACACGATGTACCTCACGAAGTGGCTGACCATCACCAACAACCTCAACGTCTGGGCCGACAAGCAGGACCAGCCGGACGACCTGCTGGTCTACTACGTACTCCAGGGCGTCGTCTGGGACAGCCCGTATGACTCCGAGGGCAACCTCGTTCCGTTCACCGGCCGTTCCGATCTCTATTCCCGCTACGACAAGAACCCGATGATCGGTTACTCCGACCGGAACAAGGACTCCCGGACTTCCAAGAGCTTCGGCGTCGACTACGACTTCGTGCTTACCGCCCAGATCACCCCTTGGCTCTCCTTCGTATCGCAGACGCGTGCCGCTGCCGGCGCCGCGACCTTCGACTACCACCGTACGGCTGACGTGGAATACATGCAGCCCGGCGACCAGGTGGAAGGCGAGCAGTCACTCGACTATGGCGGCATCAGCACCAACATGTTCAAGGTCCAGAAGGACTGGGGCAAGCACTCGTTCGACGCCCTCGTCGGCTACGAGGCCCAGCGCTCCTGGTATCAGTATGTGTATGGGGAAGGCAAAGGCCTCCCGTACGGCCTGTACGTGCTGAGCGTTGCTTCCGACAGCAAGGACGTGGCCGGCTCGATGTCGGTTTCGGGCATGCAGTCCTTCATCTCGCAGGCGGCGTACAACTATGCCAACAAATACTTCATCAACGGTTCGTTCCGTATCGACCAGTCCTCGACCTTCAACAAGCAGAACCGCACGGCCATGTTCCCGAGCCTCTCGGCGGCCTGGGTGGTCAGCAACGAGGAATTCTTCAACTCTTCGGCGATCACGAACCTGAAACTGAAGGTCAGCTGGGGTAAGACCGGTATGAAAGACATCGGCGCCAGCAAGTATCTCGAAGCGTTCTCCTACAGCACGCAGTACGACAACCATTCCGCCGCCACGGCAACCCAGATGGCCAACGCCAACCTGAAATGGGAGCAGACCGACCAGTTCAACATCGGTGCCGAGATCGGCGTCCGCGACTGGCTGTCCGTCGACCTGAACTGGTATCGCAACAAGACCAACGACTTGCTCGTCTACCGCGACCTTCCGCCGTCCGGCGGCTTCTCGCAGCAGTGGCAGAACCTGGGTTCCGTGATCAACACCGGTTTTGAGGCCGCCGTCCTCACGACCCCGGTCAAGACCCGCGACTTCCGTTGGGACCTGGACTTTGAAATCGCCTACAACAAAAATTGGCTCACCGGTTTCGGAGAAGGCGTAACCGTCACCAAGTCGAATTACTCCGGTGTCTCGCAGGTGTACCACGACGGCGGCCAGCTGGCTACCTGGTATCTCCGCGAATATGCCGGTGTCGATCCGCAGACGGGCCGCAACACCTACATCGATGCGAACGGCCAGAAGACCTTCGACTACGCTTCGGCCCGTTACATTGAAGCAGGATCGCCGATCATTCCTTGGCAGGGCGGTCTGTCGACGGCCTTCAGCTGGAAGAACTTCAAACTGTCGGCCACCAGCAACTTCGTCTGGGGCAACCAGCTGTACGGTCGCAGCCGGGCCAGCGAACTGGCCATCTGGGTTTCGAACTCCCTGCTGCCTTCCAATGAAGACAAGATCTGGCGCAAGCCGGGCGACATCGCCACCATCGGCTCGCCGACCTACGCACCGGCCACCCTCTACCATACGGGTTACCTGGTGCCGGGCAACTACTTCAAGATCCGTAACATCACCCTGTCCTACACCCTTCCCAAGTCGATCATGAAGAACAATGGACTGACGCTCGCGCTCTCGTGCGACAACGCGGCCACGTTCACGACCGTCTGGGGCGGCGACCCTGAAGTGGACATGACCGGATCGGGCCTCATCGGTACCATCGAGGGCATCGACGACCGCTACCCGAACAAACGGCAGTATATTTTCCAGGTCAACTTCACTTTCTAAATCCGGAATACCATGAAAAAGATATTTTCCATTTTGCTTGCCCTGGCAGTGTCAACCTGCCTGTTTACCGCCTGCAATCTCGACATCGCTCCCGCCGACTCCCTGACCGGCGAGCAGATGACCGCATCTCCTTCGGGCCTGGAAGACATCCTCAACGGCTGCTACGCCACCATGAAGGACGATACTGACGAAAGCAACTACTGGTGGGGCCGCCAGTATTACCAGCTGGCCGACTTCGCCTCCGACGACGTGGTCTACGGACACGAAACCTCCGACGACCTCAATATGATCTTCCGGTACGACGAGCGCTCTCCGGTGCTCGGCAACTTCCGGAGCTTCTGGGCCCTCAACTACAAGCTCATCTACTCCTGCAACGTGGCCCTGGCCACCATTGCCCAGAAAGAGGAACTGACCGAAGAGGACCTCTACCTGCGCGGCGAGGCTGAGTTCTTCAAGGCCTTCTGCATGCACGCGCTCCTGAAGAACTACGCCAAGCAGTATGATCCGGCTACCGCTTCTTCCGACCTGGGCATCATCCTCCGCGAAGACAGCTCCGACTCGGAACTCAAGGACCGTGCGACGGTCGCCGACAGCTACAACGCCATCATCGACCTACTTCTCCAGGCTGAAAAGGATTTCCAGGCCGGTTCCTTCCCCGATCGGGAATCGAACAAGGGCTTTGCCTCGCTGGGTGCCGCCCAGGCGATGCTCTCCCGTGTGTATATCTTCACCCAGGACTGGCAGAAAGCGGCTGACTATGCGACCAAGGTGATCAACAGCGGCAATTATGCGTTGGAATCAGCGAAGAAATTCCCGAGCTATTTCACCGAGACGTACAACCGCGACGAAACCATCTGGTGCATGCGGATGATTGCCACCGACGACCAGGGAAGTGCTGCGGTCGCCTCGATGATCTACAACGGCGCTTCCGGATGCTGGGGTGAGGAAGGCTACAGCAAGCCCCTGCTCGATGACATGAACTTCGAGAATGAGCAGTACATCGACGTGGACTGCCGTTTCAGTTTCGTCTGCGGGGCTTATCTGAAGAATGGCCTGATCCTCTATCCTTGCTCCAAGCACACGTGGCAGGACGGCATCGCGACGCTCTGCTCGCATCCGCTGCTCCGTCTCGCGGAGGTGTATCTCAACCGGGCCGAAGCCTATGCGCACCTCAACAATGAGGCCGGCGCC
>JAFZAF010000121.1 GCA_017548335.1 Bacteroidales bacterium
AAGCAGGAAGAGAAGTTCAACTTCACCCTCGGTGCCAGCCTGCAGCCCCAGACGACGCACAACAAGACGGTCCGCGGTGTCAACTCCCTCGACACCACGCTGCGCGTGCTCAACTGGTCGCCGAACGCCCGCATCGACTTCAACTTCTCCGACTACAGCATGCTCCGCCTCAATTACCGGGGCAACTCCTCGCAGCCCAGCATTACGCAGATGATGCCTGTTCCGGATAACTCGAACCCGCAGCGCGTGACCCTCGGTAACCTCGGCCTGAACCCTTCGTTCTCGCACAACATGAATGTCATGTTCAACAGGACGAACATGAAGACGTACGCCTCGTTCAACGCCAACCTCAATTTCCGCTACAGCACCAACAATATCGTCAATGCGAGCTGGTACGACGACAACGGCGTCCAATACACGGTGCCGATGAACAACGACAAGGGTGCCTGGTCGGCCGGTGCGTTCATCATGTACAACACGCCGATCGCCAAGAGCAAGTTCTCCATTATGTCGTTCACCAACACCAACTACTCCACGGGCGTTTCCTTGCAGGGTACCAGCGACATCGACGGCAGCAACGAACGCTCTTACCTGAACCTGGCCAACTACACGCAGAATATCAACCAAACGGTTTCGGCGGGCGAGAACCTGCGTCTGACCTATCGCGACGACATTGTCGAGGTATCGGTCGGTGGCGGCACCCGCTACTCGCAGACCTGGTACACCATTAAATCCAAGAACATCGCACCTACCTTCACCAGCAACGTGGAGACCCGTTTCATCGCGAAGGTGCCCAACGTGATCAACGTTTCCACCGACGCCCGTTATACCTTCTACAACGGCTACAATGCAGGCTACAACGACCCGAGGCTCGTGTGGAATGCCGAGATCAGCAAACAGATCATCCGTAACCAGTTTACCCTCGCCCTCAAGGCCTATGATATCCTGAACCAGTCGAAGAACACCTACCGGACGACGCGTGACGGCTATGTCCAGGATACGCAGAACAACACGCTCGGCCGTTACTTCATGGTGAGCCTGACCTACCGCTTCGGTACCTTCGGCGGACGGCGCGGCGGTGACCGGATGGGCCCTGGCGGCCCCGGTCGTGGTCCCGGCGGTCCTGGTGGCTTTGGTGGCCCTGGTGGCGGTCCCGGCGGCTTCGGCGGAGGTCCCGGCCGTAGATTCTAATCTTCTTCCTCGAGGACATTCGACCCGGCGTAGCGCCGCCACTTATCCAGCAGCGCAGCCATATCTGAAGGGATCTCGCTTCCGAACGAGATCTCTTTTTTTGTGGTCGGATGGATGAAGCCCAGCGTCTTGGCGTGGAGCGCCTGGCGCGGGCAGAGCTGGAAGCAGTTGTCGATGAACTGCTTGTATTTGGTGTAGAGGGTTCCTTTCAGGATCCGGTCGCCGCCGTAGCGGGCGTCGTTGAACAGGGGATGCCCGATGTGGTTCATGTGCACGCGGATCTGGTGGGTACGGCCGGTCTCCAGCACGCATTCCACCAGCGTGACGTAACCGAAGCGCTCAATCACACGATAGTGGGTGACGGCCCGTTTGCCCTGTGTTTCGTCGGCGCAGACCCGGAAGCGCAGCCGGTCGTTGGGGTCGCGTCCGATGGGCGCATCGATGGTCCCCGTGTCATCCGGGATATTGCCCCACACCAGCGCCCAGTAGCGTCGTTCAATGGTATGGTGGAAGAACTGACGGGCGAGGTCGATCTGGGCGGCATCGGTCTTGGCGACGACCAGCAGGCCGGAGGTGTCCTTGTCGATGCGGTGGACCAGCAGGCCGAGGCGTTCGTCAGTTTCCCCGGGAACGGATTCCCGTCCCAGGTAATAGGCCAGCGCGTTGACCAGCGTGCCGCTGTAGTTGCCGTGGCCCGGATGGACGACCAGGCCGGCGGGCTTGTTGATGACCATCAGGTCGTCGTCTTCATACACGATATCGAGCGGAATGGGCTCGGGTTTGATCTCGATGCCGCGCCGCTGGTAGGGCATCATCAGCGTGATGACGTCGAGCGGGCGGACCTTGTAGCTGGCTTTGACCACCTGTCCGTTCACGCGGACGTATTCGGCGTCGATGGCCAATTGGACGCGGTGTCGCGAAGTGTCGGAAAGATGGTCGGCGAGATACTTGTCGATGCGCAGGGGTGCCTGCCCGCGGTCGGCTTCCAGCCGGAAATGCTCGTACATTTCCTGCTGCTCATCCTCTTCGGGCAGGAGGTCGGCTCTCGCTTCGTCGCTCATCGTGCGGCGATCTTGGCCTGGCTGGTGGTCAGTTTGAGATGGATGGAGGTGCCCATGGCGGCCGGTGCACCGACATGGAAGGCGGGCGTCTGCTGATAGACCACGGCGTTGAGGGTATCCTGGTAGGTCTGGACCGTCTCGTCGTACGAGACGTTGCCCAGGTTGAGGGAATTCTCAAAGATGTTGTCGCGGGCCACGGGGAGCGTGAAGCCGATCAGGTAGGGGATGAAGGTCTCGTTCTCGTCGGGCGAGAGGCCGAGCAGCAAGTCTACGGGCGTTTCAGCCTCCACCTCTGTGCCGGGCGCGACGTAGCGTCCTTTGATGAACTGGTCGAGCACATTGTTCGTGGCCAGGTCTTCGCGGTAGGCCAACTTGCCGACGGTCAACCCGCTGGAGAGGATTTCGGTCTTGGCCTGGCGGAGCGAATAGCCCACGAGGTTGGGCATCTTGACCATCTTAGTCTGGCTGGAATTGATGGTCAGCTTGATGGTGCGGTTCTTCTTGACCTGGCTTCCGGCAACGGGGTTCTGGGAGAAGACATGGCCCTTCTCCATCCGTTTCACATAGACCGAATCGACCACTTCGGTGCGGATGTCATGCCGCTTGGCCACGATCTTGGCGTCGGGTACCGACAAATTGGTGAAATCGGGCACCGTAATGACCTGGTTGTGCCGCGTGAGGGCCTTGAGGCTCACCTGCGTAATGATAAGCAGGGCGACGAAGAACAGGACTGCCAGTATGACATTCCTCAGAATCCAGCGCCCGACGGGTTTGTTTTCCTGATCTACTTCCATAACCTGACAAAGTTAAGAAATATTATCGTTTCTTTTCAGAAATGGCGTTATTTTCTTGGCGCGACCTGCCGGGAGTCAACTCATCCGTTTGCGTATAACATATTGAGGTCATTTTTCAGGGCGAGAAAACCCGTTTCAATCCGTTTCATCTGGGTTTTCCGAGGTTTGGTCCCGTTGAGGTATGCCCATAACTGCTTCTGGTTGATTCCCGTTACCTTTTCCATTCCCGCCAGTGAGAAGAAGCCTTTCTTGACATAATACCGCATCAGGCTCACGGAATCCACGCTATAGTTGACCTCAAAAGGCCCGTCGAGAAATGATGGATACTTAAACCCTTGTTCGATTGCGGTTTTCTTGTAGAACTCCATCTGGCTGAGCATATCCTTCTTTGCTCCATCTATCGTGTCTCCGGCCCCTGAAAAGATATCTTCCTTGCAATACACGCTGTAAGTACCGTCAGAAGCGATTTCAATAATAGCGTCTAAAGTATACATCGCATTATCCTTTTAATCTCATATCTTTTCTGATCTTCTTTTCCAGACCTTTACCAACTTCCTTGCCCTTATGATAGGGAACTGGATAGGTAATGTCTCCTTTTCGGTAGATCACATGACTACCTGTTTGTCGTATTCTTATCCATTTGTTACTTCGGATGAGAATATGCAGTTCATCATATTTCATGTGCTTTGCAAAGATAGTAATTTTTCTATTAAAAGATTCTTTTATGAATAGAAATTATACTAGTATATCATAGGGGTGTGAATCATTCGCAGCCGTTTCGTGTCCCGCCCGGAAGCAACTCTCTTGATGAGGCAAAGTAAGGAAATAGAATTCACTTAGAACGAACAGAAAAGCAAAATATCGTCCCGCCTCGCCAAAAAGCCGCAAGGCAACTGGGTCCCTACGAATCTCTGACGCAGATAAGGCGGCGCCTACATCTGCGTCGCTCACGACTATGCGGCGCAAAGCAAGCCGCTATGCCTAATTTCGGGTTGACGCTTGAATGGATTCTTTCGCACGTTTGAGCGCTTCTCAAACTATCCGATAGAAGCTGTCTCTTTCGACGGCTTTCCATCCGGCAGCGGTGGCGCGGGCTTGGAGTTCGGAGACGGAGAGGGTGGGGTTCTTGTCTTGGGCGCCGGCGAGGCTATAGATGCGGGTGGAGTCGTTGATGGTGCCGTCGAGGTCGTCGGCGCCGAAGGACATGGCCTTGATTGCGAGCTCCTTTCCCAGCATCGGCCAGTAGGCCTTGATGTGGGGGATGTTGTCGAGGGCCAGGCGGGCGATGGCGAAGGTGCGGAGCACTTCTTCGTCGGAGACTTCGCCGAGCGCCGAGAGTGTGTTGTTCCGGGCCCGGAACTTGAGGGGGATGAAGGCGTTGAATCCGCCCGTCTCTTCCTGAAGCGAACGAAGGGCCAGCAGATGGTCCACGCGGTCCTCGCGGCTCTCGATGTGTCCGAAAAGCATCGTGCAGTTGGTGGGGATGCCGAGACGGTGGGCGGTGCGGTGGATGTCAAGCCAGCGCTCGCCCGTGCATTTGTCGGGGCAGATCTGCTGGCGGATGTTCGGGGCGAAGATTTCGGCGCCGCCGCCGGGCATCGTTTCGAGGCCGGCTTCCTGCAGGCGGGCGAGGCACTCGTCGATGCTAAGCCGGTTGAAGCGGCACATGTCGTCGATTTCCACGGCCGTGTAGGCCTTGACCGTAATGGGCCGTTCCGGTGTTGCTTTCTCGCGGGCGAAGCCACTGGCCAGCGACACGATCTGGCGATAGTAGTCGAACGGCCGTCCGGGCTGCACGCTGCCTACGATGTGGATCTCGGTCATGCCGGGCTCATACTTCGCTTCGCAGTAGGGGCGGATGTCGGCGAGGTCCATGCTCCAGGCGCCGGGCTGCGACGCGTCGTCGCGCCGGTAGGAGCAGAAGCGGCAGCGGTGGGTGCAGATGTTTGACGGCTCGAGGTGGAAGTTGCGGTTGTACCACACGCGGTCGCCGTTGAGGCGTCGGCGTACAAAATCAGACGCCGCTTGCAATTCAGCGAGCGGCGCCCGATAGAGTTCCAACAGTTCTTTCCGATCCGTATTACCAGAGGTCTTCGGAAGAGACGGTCAGTTTCTTGCGGCCGTGACGACGGCGCGCAGCAAGCACGCGACGTCCGTTGGGCGTGGACATTCTTTCACGGAAACCGTGTTTGTTGCGACGCTTGCGCTGGGAGGGTTGAAATGTACGTTTCATATCTGCAGATTTTTTGTCTTCGATTTTTGGGAACGCAAAGGTAATGCTTTTCCTTTAATCTACAAATTTTTATTGCGAGATTACCACAATCTTCTTCTCTTCGAACCAGGGATCGTCGTACCAGGCGGAAATCTTTGCCTGATAGAACCTTGCGGGGTCGATGCGGCAGCGCTTCGCACAGGCGGCGATTTCCGCGTCGAGGTCGCCGCCCTTGAGATAAAGCACGGCCTTTGTACACTTGTTCCGGATCCAGGGATAGAACGTGGACAGTTCCGCAACGGCTCGCGACACCACGTAGTCGTACGTGCCCGGCAGGGTTTCAACCCGGGCGTTCACGCAGGTCACGTTGGCCAGGCCGATCCCATCGGCCACGGCCTGCGCGACCTTGATCTTCTTGCCGATCGAGTCGCAGAGGGTAAAGTGACATGCAGGGAAGAGGACGGCGAGTGGAATGCCGGGGAAACCGCCGCCCGTACCTACGTCAAGGATGGAGCTTCCTGCCGGGAAGTCGATGACTTTTGCAATGGCCATCGCGTGCAGGATGTGATGGCTCATGAGCTGATCCATATCCTTGCGGGAGATCACATTGATGCGGGCATTCCATTCCCGGTAAAGTCCTTCCATGGCTGCATACTGCGCCAGCTGGGCTTCCGTCAGTCCGGGAAACAGTTTAATCAGCTTTTCCATCGGCCGGGTTCTCCACCAGTTTGACCAAGAGTTTCCGGGCCCGGCTGATCCGGGTCTTGACCGTCCCCAGGGGCAGGCCCAGTTCCTGGGCAATGTCTTCGTAGGCGTAATCCTTGATGAAGCGCAGTTCCGCTACCTGCCGGTAACTGTCGGGCAGGTGCTGGATGCCCGAGATCAGTTCGCTGACCGCCTGATCGATGATCAGTTCCTCTTCCGGCGTGCTGGCGGCCATCACGTCGAGCGCGTCCCGTTCCTCCGAGATGGGGACGGAATTGATGGAGGCGCGGCTGCGGCGCAGGTGGTCGATCGCCTCGTTCTGGGCGATATTGTAGAGCCAGGTAGAGAAGGCGTACTGCGAGTTGTAGCGGTCGATGTTCATGAAGGCCTTTTCGAAGCTGCGCTGACAGATGTCTTCGGCATCTTCCACCACAGAGACGTATTTCAGGATGTGGGCCATCAGCGAGCCGCGGTATTTCTCCAGCAGGAGCGCAAAGGCGCCCTGGTCGCGTTGCAGCGCCAGTTCTACGAGGGCGATGTCCTCGAGTTTAGTGGGCTTCTCTCCAGTTTTTGCCATAGTTGCATTCGGTGATGAGCGGGACTTTCAGCGTGCAGACGCCTTCCATCTCCTGTTTGACGAGGTCTACGATGCGGTCGCGTTCGTCTGGCGTGACGTCGAACACCAGTTCGTCGTGGACCTGGAGGACCATCCGGCTGCGCAGCCCTTCGGCGGAGAGCCGCCGGCTGACGGCGATCATGGCCAGCTTGATGATGTCGGCCGCGCCGCCCTGGATCGGGGCGTTGATGGCGTTGCGTTCGGCCAGGCCGCGGGCCACGGCGTTCTTGCTGTTGATATCGGGCAGGAACCGCTTGCGGCCGAACAAGGTTTCCACATAGCCTTTCTCCCGGGCTTCCGCGATGACGCGGTCCATGTAGGCTTTTACGCCCGGATAGCTGCGGAAGTATTCTTCGATGAACGTTTTGGCCTCGTACCGGGAAATGCCCATCCGTTGCGAGAGCCCGAACGCGGAAATGCCGTAGATGATGCCAAAGTTCGCTACCTTGGCATGGCGGCGCTGTTCTGCGGTCACCTGTTCGGGTTCGACGTGGAAGATGCGGGCGGCCGTGGAACGATGGACGTCGGCGCCGTGGGCGAAGCCGGCCACCAGGTGCGGGTCGCCGCTCAGGTGGGCCATCAGGCGCAGCTCGATCTGGGAGTAGTCGGCCGAGACGATCCAGCCGTCCGGGTCGCTG
>JAFZAF010000122.1 GCA_017548335.1 Bacteroidales bacterium
CCGCTCACCCTCATCAACTTTTACGTGATGCAGGCCGCCCACAAGCTCTACCCCGACCACAACCCCTTCGACGGAAACGTCAACCGCACCAACGACATCGTCTGCGGCACCGACTGGATCCGCAACACCTTCAGCAAGAACTTCCTCGTCTCCGACATCCAGGACTACTGGATGAAAGACGCCGAAGCCTTCAAGGAACTCTCGAAGAAGTACTACTTATATAAATAAAAAGAAGCCCGGTCAAGCCGGGCATGACGACTTGGGCATCTGTCTACGTACGTACCCTGGAAGCCCCTTCACGGAGTTTTTGCGGGGAGGTTTGTGCGGATGGCCGTAGCGGATGTGAAGGGGCTTCCAGGGTACGATTTCTCGGGCGGGCCTGAGGTTTTGCCGTACGGGGATTATTCCGCAAATAGCGTAATCAAGTTCTTGATCACCTCGACGGCCTTTTCCATACTCTCTACCGGCACGAATTCCAACTTGCCGTGGAAATTGTGGCCGCCGGCAAAGATGTTCGGGCAGGGCAGACCCATGAAGGAAAGCCGTGCCCCGTCGGTGCCGCCGCGGATGGGCTGGACCTTCGGCTTGACGCCGGCCATTTCCATGGCCTTGATGGCTTTCTCCACCACGTGATAATGCGGCTCGACCATCTCGCGCATGTTGTAGTACTGGTCCTTCAAGTCCAGGGTCACGATGTCGCCGTACTTCTTGTTGAGGAACGCGACGACCTCCTGCATCAGCGCCTTCTTCTGCTCAAAGAGCGTGCGGTCGTGGTCACGGATGATGTAGCTCATCGAGGCCTCTTCCACCGAGCCGTTGAAGCCGGTCAGGTGGAAGAACCCTTCGTAGTCCTGCGTGTACTCGGGGCGCTGCGCCACGGGCAGCATGCCCGCCAGCTCCATGCCTACGAGCATGGCATTGACCATCTTCCCCTTGGCGTAGCCCGGGTGGATGTTGCAGCCCTGAATGTGGATTTTGGCGCCGGCCGCGTTGAAGTTCTCGTACTCCAGCTCGCCGAGTGCGCCGCCATCCATCGTGTAGGCATAGTCGGCAGCGAATTTCTTCACGTCGAAGTAGTCCACGCCGCAGCCGATTTCCTCGTCGGGCGTGAAGCCGATCTTGATGGTGCCGTGCTTCACCTCGGGATGGGTCAGCAGGTATTCGGCGGCCGTCATGATTTCGGCCACGCCGGCCTTGTCGTCGGCGCCGAGAAGCGTCGTTCCGTCGGTCGTGATGAGTGTCTGGCCCTTGTAGTCCAGCATTTCGGGAAAGTCGGCCACGCGCAGGGCCAGGCCCGGCACACCCTTGAGCGGAATGTCGCTTCCGTCGTAATTCTTGATAATCTGGGGCTTGATGTCCTTGCCCGAAGCGTCGGGCGCGGTGTCGACATGGGCGATGAAGCCCAGCGCCGGGACCTCGCGGCCGAGGTTCGAGGGGATGGTTCCCATCACATAGCCGTTCTCGTCGAGCGAGGCGTCTGCAATGCCCATCGCCTTCATTTCCGCCACCAGCATCCGCGACAGGTCGAGTTCCTTGAGGCTCGAGGGATGAGTGGTTCCGTTTTCGTCGGACGTAGTTTCGACCGAGATGTAGCGCAGGAATTTATCGGTTACTTTTTCCATTATTTCTTTTCAGCTTTCAAACAGGATGTAATCATATAGGCAATGATGGCCAGGAACGGAAGGATGGCAATGGCTTCGCCATAGGTGGCGTTCCATTCCGTGAGGAACCAGTCGACCTTGGCGAACTTGAGGATGGCGCTCACCACGCCCATCAGGGCGCCGCCGGCAATGAAGCCCGAAGCGATGAGCGTACCCTTCTCCTGCCGTGCCGCATTGACGGCTTTGTCCTTGCTGCGAGTGCTCACAAACCAGGAGATGGCGCCGCCCACGAGGAGCGGAAGGTTCAGGTCGATCGGGATGAACATACCGAGGCAGAAAGCCAGGGCCGGTACCTTGAAGATCGTCAGCAGGATGGCGATGATGGCGCCGATGCCGTACATGAGCCACGGCGCGCTGCCGCCTTCCATCATGGGCTTGATGACCGCCGCCATGGCGTTGGCCTGCGGCGCCACGAGGGCCTCGTCGCCCACGAAGCCATAAGTCTTGTTGAGCAGGATTACCACGCCGGCTACCGTGGCCGCGGCCACGAGGACGCCCAGGAACTTCCAGGTCTCCTGCTTGGCCGGCGTCGTGCCGATCCAGTAACCGATCTTCAGGTCGGTGATGAAGCCGCCCGCCGTCGAAAGCGCCGTGCAGACCACGCCGCCGATAAGCAGGGCAGCCACCATGCCGGCATTGCCCTTCAGGCCGCAGGCCACCAGCACGAGCGCCGTAATGATGAGCGTCATGATGGTCATGCCGCTCACCGGGTTGGTGCCCACGATGGCGATGGCGTTGGCCGCCACGGTCGTGAACAAGAACGAAATGATGGCCACGATAAGCAGACCCACGAGTGCCTGCCACACATTGTGCACCACGCCGCCCAGGGCGAAGAATGCGAAGACGGCCAGCAGCGCCAGCACGACGCCGAAGACCACGGTCTTCATCGAAATGTCGCGCTGCGTGCGCTCCACTTTCTCGACCGTGCCCTTGTCGCCCTTCTTGCCAAACTCACGCACGGCCATGCCCACGGCGTCCTTGATCACCTTTGACTGCCGGATGATGCCGATGATGCCGGCCGTTGCGATGCCACCGATACCGATCTGCCGCGCATAGGTGCGGAAAATCACGTCAGCCGACATCTGCCCGATGGCGTCGGAGAAACTCATCCCAAGGAAATCCACCCCGCCGCAGAAAGCGCCCATCAGCGGAATGGCCACCAGCCACACCAGCAGCGAGCCACAGCAGATGACGAACGCGTATTTCAGGCCGATGATGTAGCCCAGGCCCAGCACAGCGGCGCCGGTGTTGATCTTGAGCACGATCTTGGCCTTGTCGGCCACCACCTGGCCCCAGTGCATGACCGTGGTCGTCAGGGTCTCAGCCCACGCGCCGAAGGTCGCGACAATGAAATCGTAGATACCGCCGATCAGGCCGGCCGTCAGCAGCGTCTTGAGACTCTTGCCGCCGCTCTCTCCGCTGACCAGCACTTGCGTGGTGGCCGTCGCCTCCGGGAACGGATATTCACCGTGCTGCTCTTTCACGAAATACTTCCGGAACGGAATCAGGAACAGGATGCCGAGCACGCCGCCGAGCAGCGAGCTGAGGAACATCTGCACGAAATTCACGTCCAGTCCCAGGATGTAGATGGCGGGCAGCGTGAACACGGCACCGGCCACGATCACGCCCGAGCAGGCGCCGATCGACTGGATAATCACATTCTGGCCCAGCGCGCCTTTCTTCTTGGCGGCGCTGGAGAATCCAACGGCCAGGATGGCGATCGGAATGGCCGCTTCAAACACTTGGCCCACTTTCAGGCCGAGATATGCGGCAGCCGCCGAGAAGATGATGGTCATGATCAAACCGAGACTGACCGACCAGGCCGTAATCTCGGGATAGGTTTTTTCGGGCTTAAGCAACGGTTCGTATTTCTCGCCCGGCGCCAGCTTCCTGAACGCGTTTTCAGGAAGGGAGGCAGGTTTCTTGTCTTCCATGCGTTATTGTGTCTATTGTTTTTCCAGATGCTTCTGCCAATTCCAGGCGGAGCGCAGCGTCTCCTCGAGCGTCTTCTCGGCTTTCCAACCCAGCTCCTCGTTGGCGTAGGTCGGATCGGCCCACACGGCCTCGATGTCGCCTGCGCGCCGGCCCACAATCTGATAATTGAGCTTCAGGTTGTTGACCTTTTCGAAGGTCCGCACGACCTCCAGGGTCGAAACGCCCCGGCCCGTACCGATGTTGAAGATCTCGAAAGGCGCTTTCATCTTGTAGCCGGTCATCCGGTCGACGGCCACCACGTGGGCCTTGGCCAGGTCAGTCACGTTGATGTAGTCGCGGATGCAGGAGCCGTCGGGGGTATTGTAATCGTCGCCGAAGACGCTGAGCATCGGGCGGATGCCCGCCGCAGTCTGTGTTACGAAGGGGATGAGGTTGTTGGGTACGCCGCGCGGCAGTTCGCCGATCTCGGCGCTCGGATGGGCGCCGATCGGGTTGAAGTAGCGCAGGGCGATGCTCCGGATCTCAGGATAGGCCGCCACGGAGTCGCGGATGATGTCTTCGCAGATATGCTTGGTGTTCCCGTAAGGAGAGGTGGCTTCGCGGCGCGGAGTCTGCTCGCTTACCGGCAACTTTTCGGCCTGGCCGTACACCGTGCAGGAGGAGGAGAAGACCAGGTTCGGGACTTTGTGCTCCCGCATCAGCTGCAGGATGTTCATCAGGGAGTCGAGATTGTTGCGATAGTAGAGCAGCGGCTGCTCCACCGACTCGCCCACAGCCTTGCTGGCCGCAAAATGAATCACGGCGTCGAAGTGGTAGCGGGCGAAGATATGCCCCAGCCGCGTCAGGTCGCGGCAATCGACTTTATGGAAAGGGACCCTGCGTCCCGTGATCTTCTTAATTCCTTTAAGGACAAAGCGTTCCGAGTTTGAGAGGTTGTCTACGATTACCACCTCGTAGCCCGCTTCCAGCAGCTCTACGGTGGTATGGGAGCCGATGTAACCCGTGCCCCCGGTCACCAATACAGTTTTCGCCATAACACTTTTTGTTTTATTTGAGGTAAAATTACGGAAAAACTCGCGGTTCGGCAATATATTTGCTATCTTTGTTGCAACACCAAACCTTAAACACTTCAAGATTATGAAGAAGATGACCTGTGTAGTACTGATGCTTTGCATCGCAATGATGTGTACTACCCCTTTTGAGGCACAAAGCCAGAACCGTCGCACCGGAGGCGGCAACTCCGGCAACGCGACCAAGAAAGAGCAACCCGCAACTCGCTCTTCACAATCTTCCAGCACGACGTCCGCCACTCGCAGCAGCGAGCCCAAGACGAAAATGGTGACGCCTTCCGGCCAGACGCAGCGGCAGAACCAGCGTCAGGCCCAGCCCGCCAACCGCGGCACCCAGACCACGACGCCTAAGAAGCAGAACAACGCCCCGGCCCAGGTCCAGGACCGCCGTCCTTCGGGCAGCAGCTCGTCCAACAGCAACAGCCACAGCGCGCAGATCAGCCGCAAGAACAGCGACGTCGGTCGCCAGAACATCCCGGCCAGCAAGCCGAACAAGGATGTCCGGCCCAACAAGGACAACCGGCCGAACGGCTCTAAGCCGAACGCGGAAATGCGTCCGAAGGACCGCAAGCCCAACGCCGTCCAGTATCACAGCGCCCTGCCGGCCCACCGCGGCCCGGAATACGCCCGGCCTTACCTTGAACCGAAGCACAAACCGATGCCTTCCTACCGCTATGGCGACCACTACTTCGGACACCGGATCCACTCCCTGCCGAGAAACTACGTGGTCATGCGCATCGGAAACGTGGACTACTACTACTGCGATGGCATCTACTACCGCCGCTACTGGCTCGGAGGCTACTACGTCTGCCGTCCTCCGCGCGGAACCGCAGTCACCTCCACCCTCTTCAACGTGGCGCTGACCGCCATCGCGATCAACACCATCCGCGACGAGATCGCACGCGCCCGGCGCGCAGCCGCCATCTCCACCGGCTACGGAACGACCAAGACGGACTACGTAGTCCGCACGAGCGACGACTACCTCAATACGAACCTGGTCAATCAGGCCGGTCAGGACTACTACTACCAGGACGGGGTGTTCTACATCCTCAAGAATGGCCAGTACTACGTGATCGAGCCGCCGATCGGCGCCCTGGTGACGGAGATCCCGAACGACTACGACGAAGTCGAAATCGAAGGCAGGACTTACTATCAGGTGGAAGACACGCTCTACAAAGCCACCGTCATCGACGGAGCCCTCTACTTCGAAGTGGTCTGCAACCTGTAATACCTTAATAATAATATGCGAGAGGCCGGTTTTTCCGGCCTCTTTTTTTTGTTCATGCAAAAAATTTTGAAAAAAATTTTGTTTTCAAAAAAAACTGTTTACCTTTGCAGCCCGTTTCGGAAGAAACGACAAGTTCATTGACTTATTGGAGAGAGAAAACGAGGTAAAAAAACTGAAAGCAAAAGATAGTTTGTTAATTGATATAGAGTTTTTCTGTACGATTAAGGGACTACAATTTCAAAGAAGACATGATAAGATAAGAATGGTAAGTCATTTTTCATCTGAAGCATGATTCAAGACGAAGGAAAAAAGAGCGAACGGAGGATGCCTTGGCTTCTATAGGCGAAGAAGGACGTGGTAAGCTGCGAAAAGCCGCGGGGATTGGCAAACACGAGTTGATCCGCGGATGTCCGAATGGGGAAACCCGTCAGGTTGAAGACCTGACACGCAATTATGCGAGCAAACCCAGGGAACTGAAACATCTTAGTACCTGGAGGAAGAGAAAGAAAGATCGATTCCCAAAGTAGTGGCGAGCGAAATGGGAAGAGCCCAAACCGGCGTTGTTGAGGCAACGCCGGGGTCATAGGACCACAGAATGATACGGCGACGAACAGGAAGTATCTGGAAAGATACACCGTAGAGGGTGACAGCCCCGTACTGGTAAGCACGTCGAGGAATAGTGGGATCCTGAGTAGGGCGGGACACGAAGAATCCTGTCTGAATTCGCGGGGACCATCCCGCAAGGCTAAATACTCATAGAAGACCGATAGAGGACAGTACCGTGAGGGAAAGGTGAAAAGAACCCCGAACAGGGGAGTGCAATAGAACCTGAAACCGTTCGTTTACAAGCGGTCGGAGCTTCGCAAGGAGCGACGGCGTGCCTTTTGGATAATGAGCCTACGAGTTGTTTCTGTCCGGCGAGGTTAAGTGCTTAAGGCACGTAAGCCGAAGCGAGAGCGAGTCTGAAAAGGGCGTGTAGTCGGACGGAACAGACGCGAAACCTAGTGATCTACCCTTGGCCAGGATGAAGGTGCCGTAACAGGCGTTGGAGGTCCGAACCAGTTTCCGTTGAAAAGGATTTGGATGAGCTGAGGGTAGGGGTGAAAGGCTAATCAAACTGGGAGATAGCTCGTACTCCCCGAAATGTCTTTAGGGACAGCCTCATGATAGTTTGACGGAGGTAAAGCTACTGATAGGATGCGAGGGCTTCATCGCCTATCAAATCCTGACAAACTCTGAATGCCGCCAAATGTTTCATGGGAGTGAGTCGCCGGGTGCTAATGTCCGGTGGCAAAAGGGAAAGAGCCCAGACCAACAGTTAAGGCCCCCAAACGTGGTTTAAGTTGACAGAACGGAGTGACATCGCAGAGACAGCTAGGATGTTAGCTTGGAAGCAGCTATTCATTTAAAGAGTGCGTAACAGCTCACTAGTCGAGCGGCGTTGCATGGATGATAAACGGGCATCAAGACCACTGCCGAAACTATGGACTCG
>JAFZAF010000123.1 GCA_017548335.1 Bacteroidales bacterium
CCGCCAGCTCGATTCACCCTACAAGGAGCAATACCAGAAGATTATTTAGCAAAAAACACCTTACAAAACGGGTTTTTCAGGGAAATTGTCGGAATAATCGTTTTTCTCTGGGATTCAACATATTACAAATACGAATTAGAAGCATTAAGAACGCCTTGTAAGACAATCTTTCTTACAAGGCTTTTTCTATATTGGCAATTCGTTGATTT
Organism: Bacteroidales bacterium; assembly: GCA_017548335.1. Classification (GTDB taxonomy): domain Bacteria; phylum Bacteroidota; class Bacteroidia; order Bacteroidales; family UBA932; genus Cacconaster. The sequence goes on from JAFZAF010000123.1 coordinate 210, forward strand.
TCAATAGATTGTGGAATTACCAAAAATGCTATTTGTAAGATGCTTTTGCTTGTCTGGCGCGCAACATCCCCCAGTTTATTCGCATCTTTGTCATGAAACGCGACCACATCACAAAAAATACTTCTGCATTTTGAAAAAGTATAGTCCTCTCTTAAGTTTGTCCATTATCATCCTGCTGTCGGCAAGCTCGCTTTTCGCACAGACCCCTGTCAAAGTGGATACGCTCCCTGCGGCCGTCAAAACGGATGTCCGTCATCGATATGAGCAGCTCCCCGGCACCTTCACCACTGATATGAAGGCATTGCGCGGCAAGGTGCTGAGCCCCGTCGGAGAGAACGACCCGCTCAAGTTCGCGATGACGCGGCCGGGCGTATCCTCGGGCGCAGAGGGCTTTTCGGCCATCTTCGCCCGCGGCGGCAACCTCGGCAGCAACCTCTTTACGCTCGACGGCGTGCGCGTGTATGGCTTCAGCCACTTGCTGGGCCTGACGACGGCCGTTCCGTCGGCGGCCATTTCGACGATGGATTTCTGCCTGGGCGGCTTCGGAGGCGAAGTCGGGGGCCTGACGGCCAGCCACATCGCGCTGCATTCGCCCGACCTGCTGGAGGTCGGTTTCAGCGGGGAGGCCTCGCTCTCGAACACCTTCCTCGGCGCCTCGGTCACCGCGCCCATCGTAAAAGACAAGGCCGCCGTGATGGTCGCCGTCCGCTGGTCGCCCTTCGGGCTCGAATACAATCTCTTGAAGAAGGGCTTCGACAAGGACGGCCGGATGCCCTCGCTTTCGCTCGGCGTCTGGGACCTTTACGCCAAAGCGCAGTGGCAGCTTGCCCTGCGCCATACGCTCACGCTCTCGGGCTTCGGGAGCCGGGACGGTTACGTCGTCGGCTTCCCGGGCGCCGACTACACCCTCGGCTGGGAGAACCTCTCAGGACACCTTTCCTACACCTTTGCCGTGACCGACAATACGACGCTCACGGCCGACGCCTCCTACAACCATTTCCGCAACCGGATGGAGCACGAGGCTACCATTCGGGATGAGATGAGCTTTGTGCAGCTGCAATCGCGTATCGAGGAGCAGAACTATGCCGTGACGGGGCGGCATCGTTTTTACGACGGACACTTTCTGGTCTCGGAAGGCATCCGTCACCAGCGGAGCCTGATGAGCCCCGGGTCGGCAAAAGTGTCCGAATCGGCCATCAAGGTCGTCGACGATGCGCCCTACATCGAAAGCATCAGCCGCCCCACGCTGACCAGCGGCTTCCTCGAGCTGGAGTTCAATTTCGGCCCGGTGAACCTGATGGCGAACGTGCGTGGCAACTACTATAAGAACAATACCGCACGTACGCAGGACGCCTGGCAGGGCTTCGCCGCCGAGTTCAGCGCCCGCGCGAAATGGCGCATCATCGAAGCGCTGGGCATCGAAGCCACCTTTGACGACCGCACGCAGTTCGACCATACGCTCGAAGGCACGCCGCTCGGCTGGTCGCTCGACCTGATCGTTCCCTCCACGAGCCGCCTGCTTCCCGAGCGGGCGAAGCAGGGCTATGGCGGCATCTTCGCGGCCTTCGGCAATCACGCCATCACGCTGGGCGGCTATTACAAGAAAATGAAGAACCTTGTGTATTACACCGATGCAATGGCGATGTTCACCTCTGCCGCCCAAGGCTGGAGCGACAACGCGCAGGTGGGCGACGGCACGTCGTACGGCGCTGAGCTGCTATACGAAGGCCGGCTCCCGGAGATCGGGCTGGAATGGAGCCTGGCCTACACCTGGTCGAAGACAGACCGTTCCTTCCCCGACATCGACCACGGCAACCCGTTCCCCGCACGGTACGACCGACGCCACATCCTCCACGCCAGCGCGCAGTGGAAAGGCATCAGCGCCGCCTTCACGCTGCAGAGCGGCCACTGGGAGACCGTCGCGGCCGGCCAGTACATCGGCTACCTGCCCGCGAGCGAGGTGATCCTCGACTACTTCACCCACCCCAACAACTGGCAGATGCCGCTCTATATGCGCCTGGACCTCGGCTACCAGATGGATTTCATTTCGGGCAAAGACAGCCCCCACCCGCTGCAGCACAGCCTGACCCTCGGCGTCTTCAATGTCCTCAACCGCCACAACCCCTCGATGCTGGCCTACGATGCCGACACCAGGACCTGGAACCAGGTTTCCCTGTTCCCAATCATGCCCAGCATCAAATACACCCTCGATTTCTAAGGCCATGAAAAAAAAGCACTTTTCTTTCGCTATGCGCGTCCTTCTGGCATTCAGCAGCCTGACGGCTTGCTACCAGCCTATCGATCTGACCCCGGCGGAGAAAACCGAAATTCCTTGGGTCCATTGTATCTTGAGTCCCGACAGCACACAATGGTTGAAACTTGGGTATCTCGTCAGGGCGGGTTCAAGCGCCAGCCATGTTGACAATGATGCCGAAGTGCTTCTGTTTGAAGTTGGAAAGGACGGCCATCTGTCATCTGCGTACAAATTTGAAAATGTGGGAGACGGCCTATGGCGCTTGGATATGGGAACAAAGCCGGGACAGGCATACCAGCTTGAGGTTATTCTTTCCGGATCCGACACGTTGACGGCAACTACATGTATGCCGGATTATACACTTGACCTCCTGTCCGATGGATCATCTGTTTTTGAGTACGTTCCGGGAAACGGGATGACGTACGACCATCATACTGATGTCCACTATGTAAAGGAACAGGATGACAACTATCTGTACAATACAACCACGGACACTCGGACCTATCAGGGTATCCCTTCCGAAGCTCCTCGCTATTTCTTCAATGTGGGCCAGGATCAAACTAAAAGATATCGCTTCGACCATCCCCGTTTCATTCTTTCCTCGGCCGTAGATGGCCAATCTGCTATCTGGTGTTACAAGGTCGCCTGGTCTGAGACGCGGCAATCTTGGCTTGTAGAAGAAAAACTGGCTACCAATCAGGAATCCTGCACCGATGCATTCAACAACACAGGGGAGGCCTTCACCCAGAGCGGAATGCAGGAGGCTTTGTCAAGCTTCCCCGAGGTCGTTGGAAAACCGCTTCATTTTCGGTACCTGCGGTTTCCTCCTGGCAGCCTCTCTTCTTCTGATACAATAGCTGTCTCCGGGGACTTCTCGGGCCCGCATTATGGGGATGCTAGGCCTGGGATTGTCGTACGGTTTGAACAAACCGAGAAACAAGTCGATGAATTGATGGGAAAACCATTCAAAGATAACATTTTCACAACAGGGCATGCGGGATACGTGAACTTCAAGTTTGTTTCGGACGAATATGACCACTATCTGAAAGAAGTTGCCGAGTACGAACTGCTTCATGACATAAGTACCGATATTGTCGGAATCTATAGCAACACGAATATTTACACGAATATTCAAGGCGGCACCGGCATCTTTGGCGCCGAGGTTGATAATAAACTTTATTGGAGCTGCGGCGTGTGGTCATATTAGTACCTCCGGACGCCACGTATTTCGCTTTTCAGCATCTCTTATATAGAAAACACAATCACATCACAAAAAATTCTTCTGCATCATGAAAAAGATTTTACCTCTCTTGAGTTTATCCCTCCTTCTTCTCTCCGGCTGTGTCGATCTCTTCGATGAGACCGAAACGCTGGTATATGGTTATACCGACCAACCTTGGGCTATTCGAACGAAAGCGACGACAGAAAAGGCAAACGACTGGGATATGAAATTTATGTCCGTCGCCATTTCTGGAGATGAATGGAAAGACATAGACCATCTTATCTATATGGATCTTGCATCCCATGGGCGGAATGGTGTCATCTATTCTGCTCAAAGCAATGTAGATGCATTTAAGCAGTTGTGCGAGAAACACGGTGATACGAAAAAGTCACCTATCGGTTCTTTCCGTCAAATTACCCAATCTGACGCATGCATTTACCATTTCTTTAAAGATTTCACTACCCTCGAAGTGACCAGCGATCAGGATTTCGATGCCGCCCATCCCGCCGGCAGCTCTTTACTCGATATCATTCATTACGCCACGGACTCACCGTATCGGGTGCTCAGAAACAACTACCAAACGGTATTCTCGGACAATGCACTGACCGTTGAGGTGACAGATGACAAGTATCTGTCTGAATTCTATGGAGAAGGCCCCTTCTATCGCCAGCTTTTCAACATCTTCAAACAAGCTTCCGATCTTCAGCCGGGGGACTTGTCCATCCTCGGCAACATTTACCTCTCCTTCGACAAGCTTCCTGACGCTATTGGTCCCAGAAATATCATGATCAAAATGACCGCCGACGACGGAATGGTCTATGACTTCGAGACAGTATTGACATTTGCAAAGATTCAGTAATCAAGAAGAATCAATCTACGCGTGTACCACTTGCCCGGACTTGTGTCTATTGGACCGAACGGGTCGATCTGCCCTCCGATACGCTGAAAGAGTACGGCCAGACAGTTAGCTAGATGTTTTTTGACCATCGTTGGACATCAACGGTACATCTCTCGGCGTGCAAGATTGTTCCAGGCTCAAGAGCCTTCCACAAACTTGCACATCTTTTTTCACCCCAAACCCTCAAGGGAGACTCCGCACCGCCAAGGCGATGCGGTGCCTTCGGCAGGGCCGCCTCCAGTCGGTTTCTGATTGTCGGGGCTTTAGGCCCTCCAAACAGAAACCGCCATCCGGCAGCAAGGCATTGTGTTTGTCCGGCCTCCGGCCGGAGCTCCGCGCCGGCTACGCCAGCGCTCCGCCTGTCATCGGGTCGAGCGCTACGCGCACGACCGTGCGGCGGTCGTCTGGTAGTTCGAGATGCGGATAGTGATTGCTGCAGTTTGCGGGCGGCAGTCTTTTTCCTGCTGCAGCGCCATGGTAGCGCTATCCGATATCAGGGGTTTATCCCTCTTGGCTCTCACTTACCTATACAGGCTATTGTATCTTCTATAAGGGAGAGTTCCTTCTATCAGTATGATCAATATGGGAGATGAAACCGTCCAGTGCCTTGCGACTTGTCTGCCGGGGCCTCCGTTGTCGGGCACTCACTCCGGCCCATTGGGCTCGGTGGGTGGAGCATGGGCGAGAGCGGGGCGGCAGAGCGCACGCGCACTGTCGCAATCTTTTTGCCCCCAGCCCCACAGGGGAGGCCAACACCCGGCTTACCACATCTCTTTGAGCGACCGCCACCTCAAGTTCCTCTACATTTACATAATCATAGCGGCCTTGTGTTAAAACCGCGAGCGGTTTGAACACAAGTCAGATTATGCAAAGTAGAGGAACCATTCTTTGATCGACTTTCAGCAGCCGGGTGAGTCGGCTGCCGCGCACAAGGGGCCTTCGCTCCAGGCCCTTCCCGGGGCCCTGGGCCTTCGCTTAGGCCGCGCCGCAAGCGGCGCAGGTGCGACCGTCCAGCGCATTGAGCGATGGCGGCATCCTCCGGCCTTCGGCAGGGCTGCTACAGTGCCTGCACCCTTTGCCCGTCCAAGGCCGCCCAAAGCGTGCCGTCCCCTCCGCAGCTCGGCATCTTGTGTCTGACCGTCCGCTCCGCGGCCGGAAGGAAGCCTCCGCCTCCGCTCTCGTTCCGCTCACG
>JAFZAF010000124.1 GCA_017548335.1 Bacteroidales bacterium
AGTGTTCCACCGCCATTGTTGCCGGCAGAAATGCCGGGGCACACGACATCTTCCCAGACAAACGGACACTCCCCTTTCTGGAAGCAAAGCATCAAGGTCGTATTCTCATAGCGCCGCTCCTCGTAATACTGCGCAACGAAGATATTCTTGTGGATGAACGGCAAGCCAAGGGTTTTGGCGAGTTTCTCCGCCGCAGAGTTGAAAGTCCCGCGCATGATCACCTTATTGCTCTTCAGTATTGTTTCCAGTTCGGGCGTTAGCGGGATACGCTTCATATCGGCTTCTACGATCAGGTCTCTGAGCTTGGAAAACGATTCGATAAACCCTTCCTTGACTGCGCAGACACTCGCCTCGAGCACAAGTGTCTTATATTTCTTGGGATCCAGTTTGCCCGGCCAGGCATCCAGATCGCCGGCGCACACACTTACCCTGCGCTTGTAGCTGACACGTGCGCCTACAGTAAGGACATCCCCATAAAGCGTATACGGCCCAGGATACCACGTGCCGTATACGACATAGTCGTGAAGATTGGAAAAAAACATAGGAAATTATTTCTTTTTCGCCTCTCGTGCCGCTTTTCGTTCAGCCTTTGCGCGCGCCTTTTCCTCTTTCTTGGCTTTTGCCCGCTGTTCGTTCACGTATTGGGCAGATTTCGTGGTAATGATAATTACACCGCAGGCGCCGCGGACGCCGTAGATCGAAGCCGAGCCGTCTTTCAGGACATCCACGGAATAGACATCCCGGGGATTGATGGCATCCAGGTCAGATTCGGTACCATCCACAATGATGAGCGGCTCAGTACTCGCGTTGATGGAATTGTTTCCCCTGATTTGAATCTTGTTGTCGGGGGAGACCATCACTCCGGGAACGCGGCCGCGGAGATAGTCATACATATTGCTGTAAGAGGTAATCTCATTCTCCTCGGGTTTGAGCGAGGAAACGGAATAGGTCAAATCATCCTTACTGACAGTGCCATAACCCATTTCTACGGCCGTGTCGCCTTCCGGAATGGCGACATTATGCGTGGATCCGCAGGAGGAAAGAAAAGACAGGGCGACAAGCGCCAGAAAGAAAAGAAAGGGAAAGAATCTATGGTTCATAATACATAATTGTGAATCGGGATTACTGTTCATGCGCGCCAAGGCGAGCAAGCGCATCGCTCAGGATTTGGGCGTGGTCGAAGGCCAGCGGGGGTATTTGGGACAGGGGGAACCAGCGGGCCTGGCGGGCATCGTCGGAGCCCTTGACGGCACATTGGTCGATGACAGCGTAGTAGGCAATCGTGATAACACGGCCGCGGGGATCACGATCAACTGTGGAATAGCAGCCCAGCTCGTGGAGTTGGCCGCTCGCTGGCGGGATGAGCAGGCCGGTTTCCTCCAGAAGCTCTCGCGACGCGCACGCTTCCACAGTCTCGTACATCTCCAGAAAACCGCCGGGGAAAGCCCAGCAGCCCTTGTACGGATCGAAACCGCGTTCGATGAGCAACACGGAAAGCCCGCCACTCTCGTCCCGGCCAAACACCACACAGTCGGCCGTCACCGCCGGCCGCGGATAATCGTAAGTATAGGATCCTTGGATTGCCATAGGATTGTGGGTGCTATTTCACTTCAAAGATAAGGAAAAGATACGAGAACCTGATCAAAAGTTCAATACGGCAACTACGGGTTGATTGCGGCAAGCAGGTCGTCCAGATTCCCGACGACAGCGTCGAAGAGTTTGTACATCAGCTCGGGTTCGACCATCTCGGGGATGTAGACGAGAGTGCGGCGGCCGGTGCCGGACATCCAGCCGGCTTCGGTATGGGCGCTGCGGCCGCTGGGAAGGACGAGGACGCAGGTGTCGGCCCAGGCGAGAGCCTCGAGGTCGGCTGCGAACTGGCGTACGGCAAGAGGATGGTGGAGGCCTTCGGCGTACTGGTCGAACGACCAGCTCAGGGCGTTGTCGTCGATGTCCGTCCAACGGAAGCCATTACCGCCGTGGGGCGGGTTGCGGAAATCATATACTTCGTGCCCGGCTTCGCGGAGACGGGCTACCACTTCGGGGTAGTATTTGTTGCGCCAGCTGGAGGCGACGTAGATTCGGGCCATAGGGTTCAGGATTGGGCGGTGACAGGATTGCTATACAAAGATACGGGTTTCTCACCGAAAAGAACTATCTTTGTTAGGCTTAACCCCGAAACGATGAAAAAACTCCTTCTTCTGACGATGATTGCCTCGATGCTGGGCCTGGCAGGCGGCGGATGCAAGCCGCAGCAGACCGGAATATCCGACCAGGAACTGGAAAGTGTGCTCACGCAGCTTTCCGACGAATTCGCGCGTATCTCGCCGCGCGTTATCCGCCCGGCCGAAGGCTTCCTGAAATATCCGTATCTCATCCCGGCGGGTTTTTACCAACAGATGTGGGATTGGGACGGCTATTTCATGGGCACCTGGTTTATCGGAAAGGGGAAGCCTGAGTATATGCAGTATTGGGCCCTGAACTTCCTGGAAGGCATGGATGACAACGGTTATGTGGCGGGCTGCATGACCACGGAAGGGCCGCGTGTAAAGCGCGGCACCTTCTTCATGAAGCCTTTCCTCTCACAGGGCGTACTGCGCGCAAGTGAGGCGTTGGGAGATTTCGAATGGGTACGCCCCTATTACGACCGGCTCTGCCGGGTGCTGGCCTATCGCGACTCCGTGCAGCGCGACGAAGCCACCGGCTTGTACTTCTGGGAGATGGCCTTCCAGAGCGGTGCCGACAACAACCCGGCCCTCAACTACTTCTCCGATGACAACCGTTCGTTCCTGGCCTGCGACTGCTCCACGATGCAATACCTGGAGTTCCAGGCCCAGGCGAAAATCGCCTCTGCACTGGGCCTCACGGACGATGCGACCCGCTACGGCGCCCGCGCCGAACAACTGGCCGACGCCATCCGCAACATCCTCTGGTGCCCGTCCCACGAATGCTTCTACAACGTAGACCGGGAAACGGGTGCCCACTACCACCGGGTGAGCTATTCCTGCTTCTGGCCGCTGTATGCCGGCCTGGCTCCGCAGGAAGATGGGAAGGCCATGATTGAGCACTACTTACTCAGCGAAGCACACATGCGCTCGCCCCAGGGCCTGCGCTCGCTCTCCGCTTCCGATCCCGACTACAACAACAAGAACATCATCCTCCCCTTCTCCAACTGGCAAGGCCCCATCTGGATTCCCGCGCTGGTAGTCTATGCCGGCGGCATGCTGAACTACGGATTCAAGGAAGAGCTCAAGCCCATCGCCCTATCGACCGCCCGCCTCCTGCTGGCCGACCTCGAAGCCTTCGATACGATGCACGAGAACTACCACGCCGAGACCGGTGAAGGCCTCGCCCCCGCCCCCGACTATGTCGATGCAGACGGCCGCTTCATCGGCTTCATCAGCTGGAACCTCTGCGCCGAAAGCGTCCTTCAGGCCTGCCGATAGATGTATCTTCAAAGGCCTTTTTAGCAGACGATGCCATCGACTTTGGCGTGTTTCTTGCAGCAAATATAGGTTTGTTACATTAACAACGACAAAGATGAAAAAGAGTATTTTGGCCATCATTGCGTGCATCTGCACAACTTTTGTATTTTGCGCTTGCGAGTCACTGAATTCTGACAACAATAAGGGAACGGTCTATGGCTTATGGGTGGTTGACTCATTGAATGTTGAAGTATCAACGACCATAAACGGTAATACGACCAAACACACCTCCCTGACGAATTTCACCACAGATTATTGCCGGCTTTACCTGGAAGACAATATCCTGTTGGCTACGTTATGGTACAACTTCGATACAGACATCGAGGGGTTCTCCTATGTAGAAACCGACTCGTCGAGACGGATTACGTTCAAGGAAGGCCTCAACGCCGGCGACAACGGGAAAGCCATCGTCCTGCTGGGCATCTACGACGTCGAACTGATTGGGGACAAGATGATCTTCAAACAGCCCGAAGCCTCCATCGGCGGAACCACCTACGGCGCCAGTGAACGCGCGACCTATTACTTCCACCGCGCACCGAAGAGTGAAAAGCCCAAAGACGCGGAATAGGGTGCTCCTTCTATGAAAATCCTGTTCGTCGTCAACAATTTCTACGCATCCGGCAACGGCCTGTCCGCTTCGGCCCGCCGGACGGTCCAGTATCTTCGTGAGGCCGGCCAGGACGTACGTGTCCTCTCCGGACGGAACCATGAGGCCGAGACGCCACAACCGGACTACGTCCTGGCAGACTTCCACGTCCCCGTCTTTGACGGTCTTGTCCAGTCCCATGGCTACAAGTTCGCCCGGACCGACATCGCCGTCATCAAGCAGGCTGTCAAATGGGCGGACGTCGTCCACCTGGAAGAACCTTTCATCATCCAGATGGCGACGGCCCGCATTGCGAAGTTCTATAACGTGCCCTGCACGGCCACCTACCACCTCCATCCCGAAAACCTGTTCTGCTCCATCAATCTGGGCGACTGGAAGTTTCTCAATTACAACATGCTGCGTGCATGGCGCGACTTCGTCTTCGACTATTGCACCGACATCCAGTGCCCCACCGAGAACGTAATGAAGCGGTTGGAGCAGTTCGGTTTCAAGGCGCGGCTTCACCTGATCTCCAACGGTATTATCCCCGATGTCACCCTTCGTCCCAAAGAAGAAAACGAGGATCCTTCCCGCCCCTTCTTGATCGTCTGCATCGGAAGGCTCGCCGTGGAGAAGGACCAGCCGACACTCCTGGAGGCGATGCGTTATTCGAAATATGCCCACCGCATCCAACTCTATTTTGCCGGCCGCGGGCCTGAGGCGGACAATATCAAGGAG
>JAFZAF010000125.1 GCA_017548335.1 Bacteroidales bacterium
CACGCGGGGGAAGACGATGCAGTTCTCGTCCATGGCGTAGTACATCCGCGGGGGGATGTGGCAGCCCATGAACAGGCAATCCTCGAAACGGTAGTTTTCGACGGGAAAGCCGCATTTCTCAAAGTTGACCGCCTGGAAAGCATAGTGACGGATGGTTTCCGTATGGGACAGCAGGTGTCGCAGGTCGTACAGTTCTTCGATTTCGATGTAGTTCTCTCTCATGGCTTGCAAAGGATGATTTGTTTCTTATTGTCGGTCAAAGTAGTGGCAAAGAGGTGACGGTCTCCGCCGCCGGCGATGCCGAGGCGTTTGCGGAGGGCGTCGGTGCTGATCGGGAAATTGAGGGCGGTCATTTCCAGCCGGTCGAAACGGCCCCGCAGGAGACGTTGCGTGGCTTTGCTCCAGTCGAGCACTTCCTCGACGGAGAAGCACTTGCCCGGGAAGCCCGTCATAACTTCATCGGAAGTATACAGATGGGTGCTCGGTGCAAGCTTTTCCAGGCCGAAGCGGTCGGACAGCAGGCGGAAAGCGCCGGCTTTCAGCAGGGCTTTCGCAGGCTGGTAGAGATAGTGGCCGACGTGTTCGGCATAGCGGACCCGGGCGGCGGGTTCTTCGGCGGGTGTGAAGGAGAACCGGATGTCGCCGTCCGAGGCGACAATTCTCGGTTCGGGTTGTGGATAGCTGTCTCGCAACGGCTCGAGCAGGAGCAGCAGCTCCTTTACTTCGCCACCGACGGCTACGATGTGCAATTCCCGGATTTCGGGTATCTGCACCAGCGTCCGGGCAATGTCGGCCATCGGAGAGACCTTGGCCAGGACGCGGTCGGCTTTTTCTAGCAGAAGGGTTTTGATTTCCAGGAGATTGGGCTCGCAGTCGGCGATGTCATACACCCGACGGGCCGCGGCGTCGCGCCGGGCTGGATCCAGATAAATGAGGTCGAAGTGTTCCGGCTGCTCCTGCAGCCAGGCCACACCGTCCCCGCCGTGGACCATGATGTCGGCAGTTCCCAGTGCCGCGAAGTTGTATTGGGCCGCTTCGCATAGTTCTTCACGCCGTTCGCAGTAATGAGCCTCGGCGGCCCGCCGGCTGAGGAACCAGCAATCGACGCCCAGCCCGCCCGTCAGGTCGGCAATCCGGGCCCCATCCGGGACGAAGGCCTGCTTGTAACGCGCCGTGGCTTCGGAACTGCATTGTTCCAACGGCAGGCTTCCGGGAAAATCAAGCTCCGGATGTTCATACCAGGAAGGAACCTTCGTTCGAATCTTCCGCCGGGCCTCCAGGCATCGGACCGCCCGCCGCACATCGATGTCCGGCCATCGCTCCGCCGACAACAACAGCCGCGCAGGATCGTCCTGCTCGTGCTCCAGGAGAAAACGGATGAATTTTTCTTCCGACATATTGACAAATATAACACTTTTTACGGCTTTTTTTGTTATCTTTGAGAGATTAAAACGCAATCCTATGGCAAATTATCTCGACGTGGCCAAAACTTGGCTCAGCAACAGTTATGATCTGGAAACCCAGCGGGAAGTGCTGGAAATGATTAAAGGGGACCCGAAGGCCCTGGAAGACGCTTTCTACCGCACCCTCGAATTCGGCACGGGCGGATTGCGCGGCGTGATGGGCGCGGGTACCAACCGGATGAACCGCTACACGGTGGCGATGGCCACGCAGGGACTCGCCAACTATCTCAAGCAGAATTTCGCCGGTGAAGCCATCTCCGTCGTCATCTCCTACGACAGCCGCAACAACAGCCAGCTGTTCGCCAAGGTGTCGGCCGCCGTGCTGATAGCCAACGACATCCATGTCTATATCTTCGACAACATCCGTCCTACGCCGGAGCTCAGTTTTGCCATCCGCTATCTCAAATGCAAGGCCGGAATCATGATCACGGCTTCGCACAATCCGAAAGAATACAACGGCTACAAGGTGTTCTGGGAGGACGGTGCCCAGATCATCGCGCCGCATGACAAGAATATCATCGCCGAGGTGAACAAGATTACGTCGATGGACCAGGTTCTCATCGATGAGAGCGCTTATCCGCAGGGAATCGGCGCCGAGGTGGACAAGGCCTTCCTCGACAGCCAGCTTTCGCTCCTGCTCTCGCCAGACAGCATCGCCCGCCATCGTGACATGAAGATCGCCTATACGCCGTTGCACGGAACCGGCGTGCGCCTGGTTCCGGCCGGTCTCAAGCAAGCCGGTTTCACGAACGTCTATCACGTGGATGCGCAGGATGTGAGCGACGGTAATTTTCCGACGGTCGTTTCGCCGAACCCTGAGGAACCTACGGCTATGAAGATGGTGATGGACCGCGCAAACGCCGTTGGCGCCGACATCGCGCTGGGAACGGATCCCGATGCCGACCGCGTGGGCTGTGCCATCCGCAACGACGAAGGCAAACTGGTGCTTCTGACGGGCAACCAGATTGCTACGCTGGTCACCAGCTATGCGTTGACCCGCTGGCATGAGCTGGGCAAGCTCGACGGAGACCAGTTCGTGGTAAAGACCATCGTGACGACCGACCTGTTGAAGAAGATTTGTGAGAAATACGGAGTCGAGATTTTCGACGTGCTCACCGGCTTCAAGTACATCGCTGACAAGCAGCATCTGTACGAAGGCAAGAAGACCTTCATCTGCGGCGGTGAGGAGAGTAACGGCTTCAATGTGGGCAGTTTCGTGCGCGACAAGGATTCGGTGGTTACCTGCTGCATGCTCTGCGAATGCGCCGCCTGGCTGGCCGACCGCGGCCAGACGCTCTACGGCTATCTGAAGGAGATCTATGCCGAATACGGTTATTTCAAGGAAAGCCTGCTCTCGGTTACGAAAAAGGGCAAAGACGGCATCGAGCAAATCCAGCAGATGATGGTGGACTTCCGGTCCAATCCGCCGAAGGAACTCGCCGGTTCGCCGGTCGTGAAGGCCGTCGATTACAACGAACCGGACCAGACCGGTCTGCCGAAGTCGAACGTGCTGCAATTCTTCAGCAAAGACGGCTGCAAAGTCACCGTCCGTCCCTCCGGCACCGAGCCGAAGATCAAGTTCTACTTCAGCGCATGCGGCCCCGACGCGGATGTCCGCAACGCCGCCCTGCGCGAGCAGTTCTCTGCGTAGTACGCATCGTCATGTCCGGCGTCACCCTCGGCTCCGGCCGGGGATGTCCGGACATCTGAAAGACGCCTGCAATGTACGCACATGATTATCAGTGCCTTATCGAAAGTGCTCCCCTTTGTTTTGAGGGGGAGTACTTTTCGTAAGTAGCTGTCAGTCAGTTGCGTCCGTTGCAGCGCACAAACGAAGGTTCGATTATGAAGACGTACGAAGAAAAGATCAACTGGCTGTTCAATCAGTTCCCGTCGTACCAGAAGGTGGGGAAGGTGGCGTATAAGCCGGGGATGGAGACGATGGAGGCGTTTGACGAGGCACTGGGACATCCGCACCGGCGGTTTCGCAGCGTTCATATCGCCGGAACCAATGGCAAGGGATCTACGAGCCATATGCTGGCGGCGGGCCTGGCGGCCTGCGGCTTGAAGGTCGGGCTCTATACGTCGCCGCATCTGGTGGATTTCCGAGAACGGATGAAGATCGTGGAGGGCGATTCGTTCCGGATGATTCCAAAGGAGCGGGTGGGCGCCTTCATCGACGATTGGGAAGGCTTTTTTGCGGAACACAGGCCTTCATTCTTCGAAATCACGACTGGGATGGCCTTCGACTTCTTTGCTGCCGAGCAGGTGGACATAGCCGTCATCGAGACTGGCCTTGGCGGTCGTCTTGACTCGACCAACGTCATCACGCCCATCTTGAGCATCATTACCAATATCGGTCTGGAACATTGCGAACATCTGGGTTATACCCTGGAAGCCATCGCCGGCGAAAAAGCAGGCATTATCAAGCCGGGCGTTCCTGCGGTCGTCGGGGAGTTCCTCCCCGAGACGCGGCCGGTCTTCGAGGCGAAGGCCGCGGCCTGCGAAGATTTGCATCATCGCGTCCGTTGCGGGGAAGCCCCTTCACGGAGTTTTTGCGGGAAGGGTGGTGCGGCTGGCCGTAGCGGATGTGAAGGGGCTTCCCCACAACGATCAGCGCCTGCTCCAGACGGAATCGCCCGGCTCGACCGGGGGGCTCGGCTTGTCTTCGCGACGGAGGCGCCGCCGTGCCTGGAATTGCAGGTGGCAGACCTGGATTTGCCTGGGGATTATCAGCAGCGTAATCTTTGCACACTTTCGGCCGCTGTCGGTGTATTGCAGCCGATGCTGGGTCTTGATCTGGCGGCGTTCCGGGAGGGCGTCTGCCAGGCGGCGAAGCGCACCGGCCTGCATGGCCGTTGGGAGACGCTCCGCAAAGCGGATCCAGTCGCCGAGCAGGCCCAGATCATCTGCGACACGGGCCACAACGCCCACGGCCTCCGCTGGGTGGCCGAGCAGGTGGACCGCATCTCCTGCGACTACGACAACGTGTTCTTCATCCTGGGCCTTGCCCGTGAGAAGGACATCGACGCCATCGCACCGCTGCTGCCGCGCAACGTCCATTATATCTGGACGCAGGCGTCCAGCCCCCGAGCCCTGCCTGCCGTCGACCTGGCCAACGCCATGGCCGACCACGGCCTTTCCGGCCGTATCGCATTCAGCGTTGCCGACGCCCTCGCTACGGCCGACTCGCTCGCCAGTCCGAAGGACCTGATCTTCATCGGCGGCAGCAACTTCGTCGTGTGCGAAGTGCTATAACTAACGGGGCACAAAAGTAGCCCCAAACGTGCCCCGATCGCCGATTATCGCCCTGCCGGGCACAAATGCGCCGCTTTATGTGCCCGATTATTCTTATCTTTACGAAAATTGTCGAATTATGAAAAAGATCCTTGTAGCCGCTTTGCTGCTGGCGATGTTCAGCCCGGCTTTTGGCCAGTACAATCCCGTAGCCGATCCTGCCGCGCAGGTGGTGGCCGGGAATGCCCGTTTTACGGTCCTCACTGATCGGTTGATCCGGATGGAATGGTCGCCGGAAGCCAAGTTCGAAGACCATGCGACATTGGCTATCGTCAACCGCCAGTTGCCGGTGCCGCACTACACCGTCAAGCGCAGCGGCGACGGGGTCACGATCACGACAAACGCACTGACGCTTGTCTACAAAGGCGGGGAGTTTACCGCCGACAATCTCCAGGCCCGTTTCAAGCTGAAGGGAAAGACGATCGTCTGGCATCCCGGACTGGAGCCGACCGGCAATTTGATGGGCACGGCCCGCACGCTGGACGGCTGCTCCGGTCCCGACCATCTCAACTATTCCGATCCGATGGAACTGGGCATCCTCTCGCGGGACGGCTGGGCCGTGGTGGACGAGAGCACCCGACACCTGTTCGTGGACGATGACAGCGACTGGGGACAGTGGGTGACTGCCCGTGAATCGGGGGAGGTGAAGGATCTCTATCTTTTTGCCTACGGTCACGACTACAAAGCCGCGCTGAAGGCCTATACGCAGGTAGCAGGATGCATCCCGATGCCGCCCAAGTATGCTTTTGGCTACTGGTGGAGCCGCTATTGGGCTTATACCGACGAAGAATTCCTAGCGTTGGGCCGGGAGTTCCGCGAGCGCAAGATTCCCATCGACATCATGGTGATCGACATGGACTGGCACGAGACCTGGCCGGGCGCTGCCCGCCGCACCAAGGATGACTTGGGGCAGGGGATCGGCTGGACCGGCTACACCTGGAACCGCGATTTGATCGGCGATCCGGAAGGTTTCCTTCGGGAAGTGCATGACATGCACTTAAAGACCTCCCTCAACCTGCATCCTGCCGTCGGCATCATACCTCGGGAAGAAGTGTATCCGGCTTTTGTGGCTGACTATATCTCCCGTACAGATGATTACGACGGACCGGAGGGTTTTGTCTACAAGGGTGGCGAGCCGGTTTATGGCGGAGCCGCCAAGCCGGGCTATCACGCCACTGTACCGTACCGCCTCGACCAGCGTGCCTGGGCGGATGCCTATTTCAACAGCGTGATTCATCCGCTGGAGCGGCAGGGCGTGGATTTCTGGTGGCTCGACTGGCAGCAGTACAAACAGAGCCGCTATGTGCCTGGCTTGAGCAACACCTTCTGGCTCAACCATATCTTTTTCAACGACAAAGTCCGGATGAACCGCGGCAAGTCGCCCGAAGAAGCTGTCCGTCCGATGATTTACCACCGCTGGGGCGGTCTGGGCAGCCACCGCTATCAGTTGGGCTTTTCCGGCGATACTTACATCAAATGGGAGGTGCTCGGCTATCTGCCGGAATTCACCTCCACGGCTTCGAATGTGCTGTACGGTTACTGGGGCCACGACCTGGGCGGCCACATGCAGCGCGAGGACAAACCCACCGATCCGGAACTCTTCACACGCTGGCTGCAGTACGGCGTATTCTCGCCCATCTTCAAGACCCACTGCACCTCTTCTGACATCATCGAACGCCGCATCTGGATGTTCCCCGATCATTACGAGTACATGAAGGAGGCGCTGGAACTTCGCTACGCCCTCTCGCCCTATATCTACGATATGGCCCGCCAGGCCTATGAGACGGGCATCTCGCTCTGCCGCCCGCTCTATTACGAGTACCCGGAGGAGTCCAAAGCTTATGCGTGGAAACAGGAATACTTCTTCGGTGACAACATCCTGGCCGCCACGATTTGCGAGCCTTTGCAGGAAGACGGCCTTGCACCGCGCAGTGTCTGGCTGCCTGCCGGAAGCGACTGGTACGATATGGCGCACCATCAGCTCCTCAAGGGCGGCACCATCCAGAACCTCCGCTACGACATTAGCCAGAACGCCTGGTTCGTAAAGGCCGGCGCCATCCTCCCGCTCGCGGAAGAGGGTATCCAGGACCTCCAGACTCCGTCCAACGCCTGGCGCATCTACATTGCGCCCGGCAAGGGGACCACGCAGTACACGCATTATGAAGATGACGGCGTCAGCCAGGCCTATCCGGAGCAGTACGCTACTACGCTGATCGAAAAGACCGCCACCGCCAGCACACTGAAAGTCAAGATTGGCGCCCGCAGCGGATCCTACAAAGGCATGCCTGCTACCCGGCGGCTCGCCCTCGTCCTGGGCGGCCTCGACCGCTGCCCCGCACAAGTTCTTCTGGACGGCAAGCCCCTGGATTGCAGCTACAACCCCGCGAACCACGAGGCCGTCGCCGTCCTCCCGGAACACGCCGCCACTCAGGCGGTACTGATCGCAGTTCGCTACTAGCGCTGCGTCCGTTGCAGCGCAAGGTCGGGGGGCAAGCGGGGGAGCGCCTACTCGAAGACTTTCCGGACCAGCGCGACGGGGTCGCCGACAGGCGTGGCGGAGAAAGTGCCGGGGCGGTCGTGCCACCAGGCGTATTCGAAGTCTTTGAGGGATTCAAGCAGCGTGTCGTAGCGGGCGCCCTCCAGTTTCTCGCCGGCAGCAAGCGCCTCATCCACGGCGTTGAAGAACATTTCCCAGCGTCCTTTGTAATAGGTGCCGACCAGGCCGGCCCAGGAACGGTCGGCGTAGTCGGTCAGAAGGTTGCCGCGGTCGCCCCAGCTCGTGAG
>JAFZAF010000126.1 GCA_017548335.1 Bacteroidales bacterium
CCGCGGGTGATCTCTTTCAGGCTTTCGCCCGGCGTGGCCATGGTCAGCGGGATGGAACCCGAAATACCGGCATGCCAGACCACGAAGCCGCTATAGGCCGAAGCGATCAGCAGGCGGTAGTCCACGCCATGCAGCTTGCGGGCAATCTCCTTGGCGAAAATCACGCCCACGATCAGGCCGAAGCCCCAGTTGAGCCAGCAGGCCACGGCCGAAACGCCCGTGACGAGGGCGATGGCGCCGGCCGGCGTCTTGGGCAGTGAGGCCAAAGCGCTGATTCCTTTTTTGACAACGGGCGCAGCCGCCAGGGCGGAGCCGCACACCAGCACGAGGGCCATCTGCATGGCGAAAGCCAGCAGCGACCAGACCCCGCTTCCCCAGTGCTCCACCACTTCGAGCGGTGTCTGGCGACAGACCGGCATTGCGACCAGAAACGCGACAATCGTCAGGATGATGGCAAAGATAAAAGGTTCGGGAAGATAGCGCTGTACGAGCTTGACGCAGCCACGAATGATTTTTTGAAACATTGCTTCGGTATTTGGTGTACAAAGTTACATTAATTTTCTATCTTTGCGCTATTATTCCGGCCATGAAAAACTTTCTGTTCTCCAACGGTTACGCCAGCACTTTCGACCCGCTCGATTCCGTGTCGGGACGCGGCCTTGTGCCGTTGGGAGCCGGTTTCGTCCCATCCAAATAATTCAAATTTTCGATGAAAAGATTGTTTGTCTTGTTTGCCTTCCTTCTGGTTTCGTGCGCAGTGTTTGCGCAAGATGAGAAACCGCAGTCGGAGGGCACGTTGCTTGTTGTACCCCGCCTGGATTTCGATCCGGCCTACAACGGAGGTGGCGAGTGGAGTTTCGACCTGGGATCCACCTCGCTCTACACGCTCTTCGAAGGAAACATCACGCCGAACCTTTCGTTCTCCGTGTGCAACCACTGGCTCGCCTTCAGCACGGGATTCGATGATACGGCCGATTTGTATCGCAACACCGGACGCGCCTACAGCACCAACTGGGTGGACTGGGCGAACCTTACCTATAAAATGGGCAACTTCTTCGTGTCGGCTGGTAAAGACTACATCCACGTCGCCAACTTCGAGATCGAGGACTACGACTATGATGCCCACTGGCAAATGAACTCTTTCCTCTGGAACAATTTCCAAGTCTATCAGTGGGGTGGCCGCGTCGGCTGGCAGAACGATGACGAGACCCTGACCGTCTCGCTGCAGATGACCACCGATCCGCTCATGTACCGTTTCTACGAACTCACGGATATCGGGAACTACGCCTATACCTTCAACGCCTTTTATGAGGGGGAAACGGTATCCCTGATGGGCTCCGTAACCCACTCCGGCTCCTGGGGCTGGATCGGCGCCCTCGGTGCGAAACTCGCCGTATCGGACGCTCTTTCCCTGCAGACCGACATCAACATGACGAACTTTCTCCGATCCGGTTCCATCCGACTCGATGCAACAGTATCGGACCAGGTGGAGCTTTTCGGCAAGCTGGGTTATGAATGGCTGAGAACCGATTGGGATGAAACGGCGGCAGGCGGCCATTACTTCGGCGGCTTCGGCTGCAACTGGTATCCGCTTCGCGACAGCCACGACCTGCGCATCCATGCACTGGCCGCTCCTTCGGTCTACAGCGACCTGACGGGCGACATTGTCCGCCGGTGGATTGACGGCTATTTCTCGCTCGGTGCCACGTACTTTTTCGAATTCAGTATCTTTTAAAGCCCCTTGTCTGACATGGCAGAAGATAAAGACATCATCATCCGGCTGGACCACATCTCCAAGTCGTTCGGCGACAAGAAAGTGCTTGACGATATCTCCCTTTACGTGAAGCGCGGCGAATTCGTGACCTTCCTCGGCCCCTCGGGCTGTGGAAAGACCACGACCCTGCGCCTGATCGCCGGTTTCGGCAAGCCCGACCAGGGCGACGTCATCATGGAAGGGAAGGTCATCAACGACGTCCCCCCGTACCAGCGCAAGCTCAACACCGTTTTCCAGCGTTACGCGCTATTCCCGCACCTGGACGTGTACGACAACGTGGCCTTCGGCCTCAAACTGCAGAAAGTGCCGGAAGACGAGATTGAGAAACGCGTGAAGCGGGTACTCAAGCTCGTGAGCATGTCGGACTACGAAGACCGCGACGTGGAAAGCCTCTCCGGCGGCCAACAGCAGCGCGTGGCGATCGCCCGCGCCCTCATCAATCAGCCGCGCGTCCTGCTGCTCGACGAGCCGCTGGCGGCCCTCGACCTGAAGATGCGCAAGGACATGCAGATTGAGTTGAAAGAGATGCACAAGCAGCTCGGCATTACCTTTATCTACGTGACGCACGACCAGGAGGAGGCCCTTACGCTCTCCGACACCATCGTGGTGATGAACGAAGGCAAGATCCAGCAGATCGGCACCCCGACCGACATCTATAACGAACCGGTCAATGCGTTCGTGGCCGACTTTATCGGCGAAAGCAATATCCTGAAAGGCCGCATGATGCGCGACCGCCGCGTGGCGTTCATCAAGCATGAGTTCGACTGCGTGGACGAAGGCTTCGGCGAGAATGTCAAGGTCGACGTGGTCGTCCGTCCGGAAGACATCTATTTCACCAACGACCCGGCCAAGTGCCAGTTCAAGGCGAAAGTCAATTCCTGCATTTTCAAGGGCGTCCACTATGAAATGTGGGTCGATACCGATACAGGCTACGAACTGATGATCCAGGATTACGACCCGTACCCGGTGGGCAGCGAGGTGATGCTCTACATCGATCCCGACGACATCCAGGTCATGAAGAAGGAGCGTGAAGCCAATACCTACGCCGCCAAAGTGATCGGCGAGGGGAAGGTCCGTTTCCTCGACACCGACTTTGAATGCGACACCACTGGCTTCGCGGAAGGCGACGATGCCGTGGCCACCATCCGCTTCGAAAAGGTGGACCTGCTCGACAACGAAGAGGATGCCGACCTGACCGGCAACGTGGTGTTCATCCTCTACATGGGCAACCATTACCACCTGACCGTCAAGACCGACGCGGGCGAAAACATCTGGGTCGACACCAACGACATCTGGGACAAGGGCGACTTTGTGGGCATCAAGATCCTCCCGCAGGACATCCAACTCTCCAAACCGGCTGCTGGCAATGAATAAGCGCTCAAGTTGGGCTTTGCCTTATTTCATCTTCCTGGTGCTCTTCGTAGTGCTGCCGCTCGTCATGATCCTGCTCTACGCGCTCCAGGACGGATCGGGGCATTTCACCCTGGCCAACATCACCAAGTTCTTCACGGACAAGGACGCACTCAGCACCTTCGCCCTTTCCATCGAAGTGGCCATCGAGAATACGCTCCTCTGCATCCTGATCGGCTATCCGGCCGCGTATATCCTGGCCGACAACAAGCTCAACCGGAGTGCCGTGACCGTGGTGCTCTTCATCCTGCCGATGTGGATCAACGCCTTGATGCGCACGCTGGCCACGGCGGAACTTTTCAACATGGCCGGCATTCCGCTGGGGAAGGGGACGCTGCTGTTCGGTATGTGCTACGACTACCTGCCGTTCATGATCTACCCGATCTACAACCAGCTGGCCAAGATGGACAAATCCTACGGCGAAGCGGCCCAGGATCTCGGGGCCACGCCCGGCCAAGTGTTCCGCAAAGTGACGCTTCCGCTCTCGATGCCGGGGGTCTGGAGCGGCGTGATGATGGTCTTCATGCCCACCGTCTCCACCTTTGCCATCTCGGAATTCCTGACCAACAACAAGATCAAGCTCTTCGGTACGATCATCCAGGAAAACATCAACAACTCGATGTGGAACTATGGTGCGGCGCTCTCGCTCATCATGCTCATCATCATCGCCTTGACCACTGTCCTGCAGGGCAGTGACCAGACGGAAGAAGCCAATGGAGGACTCATCTGATGCAAGCGAAGAAAGTATTTGCCAAGGCCTATCTCTGGCTCGTGCTGATCGTGCTCTACGCACCGATCCTCTTCATCGTGATCTTCTCGTTCACCGAAGCCAAGTCGCTCGGCAACTGGACGGGCTTCTCCACGCAACTGTACCAGAACCTGTTCAACGGCAGCATGCAGAACTCCTCGGGGCTTCTGGCCGCCGTCAAGAACACGCTGGTGATCGCCGTCATCGCCGCACTGGTGGCCACCATTCTCGGGACGATCGCCGCCATCGGCATCTACCATCTGCGCGGCCGGAAAAAGCAGGTGATGACCTTCCTGAACAACATCCCGATGATCAACCCGGACGTCATCACCGGTGTGTCGCTGTTCCTGTTGTTCGTCTTCATCGGCTTGTCGCAGGGCTATCTGACCGTCATCCTGGCCCACATCTCGTTCTGTACGCCGTACGTGGTGCTCAACGTGATGCCGAAACTGCGCCAGCTGAACCCCAATATCTATGAAGCCGCCCTCGACCTGGGTGCAACGCCAGCCCAGGCACTGCGCAAGGTACTGGTTCCGGCGCTGAGGCCCGGCATGATTTCGGGTTTCATCCTCTCGTTTACCATGAGTCTCGACGATTTCGCCGTCACCTTCTTCACCCGCGGTACGATCGGGCTGGACACGCTCTCCACCTACATCTACGCCGATGCGCGCAAAGGAGGCCTGACGCCGGAACTCAAGCCGCTGATGAGCATCATTTTCCTGATTATCCTGATCGTCCTGCTGGCGATCAACATCCGTCAATCCAAACAAGAAGCAAATTCGAGCAAGAAATGAAGAAATTCCTGATCCTTGCGGCGCTTTCCGCCGTCCTGCTGTCGTGCAGTTCCAACCGCGACCAGATCCTGAAAGTGTACAACTGGTCCGACTACATCGACGAGTCGGTCCTTCCGGAGTTTGAAGCCTGGTACAAGGCCCAGACCGGCGAGGACATCAAGGTGGTTTACCAGACCTTCGACGTCAATGAAACGATGCTTTCCAAGATTGAGAAAGGTCACGAGGATTACGATGTTATCTGCCCGTCCGATTACATCATCGAGCGCATGCTCAACGAGGGGCTGCTGCTTCCGCTGGATTTCGCCGCCATTCCGGATTCCATCAACTATATCAACCAGAATACATCCCCGTATATCCGGCAGATCTTCCACGACATCAATCCGAATATCGACGCGAACGACTATGCTGTGGCCTATATGTGGGGCACGACCGGCATCATCTACAATACCGAGAAGGTAACGCCCGAGGAGGCCGGGACCTGGGATGTGATCCGCAATCCCAAATTTGCCGGCCAGATCCTCATCAAGGATGCCCCGCGTGACGTGTACAGCCCCGTGCTCATCTACCTCAAGCAGAAAGAACTGAAAGAGGGGACTGTCACGATGGATGAACTGATGAAGGATTCTTCCGACGAATCGCTGGCCGCCGTGGAAGCCTTCCTGAAGCAGGTCAAGGACGGTGTCCTGGGCTGGGAAGCCGATTTCGGCAAGGACCAGATGACCAAGGGCCGCGGCGTGATCTCGCTCAACTGGAGCGGCGATGCGGTCTGGGCCAAAGAAGAAGCGGCCGAAGTAGGGGTTTCTCTGGATTACATCGTGCCGGAAGAAGGCAGCAATGTGTGGTGCGACGGCTGGGTGATTCCGAAGTACGCACAGAACATCAAGGCGGCTTCTTTCTTCATCGATTTCATGTGCCGTCCCGACATCGCCATCCGCAACATGGACGAGACCGGCTACGTGTCTGCCAACGGGTCTATGGAAGTATTGGAATCGCAGATCGACGAATCGCTCGACCCGATCGACCTTTCCTATTTCTTCGGCCCGGAAGCCACCAGCATCCGTGTCGATCCGGTGCTCTATCCCGACAAGTCGGTCATCGACCGCTGTGCCCTGGAGCACGACTGGGGTGCCGACACGGCCAAACTGCTCGCCATGTGGTCGCGCGTCAAAGGCGACAATGCCAGCAGCCTGACTTACGTCATCATCTGCCTGGCCGTCCTGGCCATCATCGCCGCCGTCCTCTTCAGCAACAAGAGCAAAAAGCGCCGTCGCAAATCGCACCGGCGCTAAATCCGGTCGACAGAAATGTAGGTTAGCCGGGGGAAGCCCCTTTACATCCGCTACGGCAATCCGCACCTGCCTCCCCACAAAAACTCCGTGAAGGGGCTTCCCCCGGCTAACGGATTGACTTCGAGTTCCTTTTTTGCGTATGTCGTTATGAATGTTTAACTTTGAAAGTATTAACAAACTTTCAAATGGAACAAGTCAACAGTAGCGGGAAAGTCATTCCCAACGAGACATATCAGGGAAAGGAAGTCCGTCTTTGTGCCGACGGAAAATACCGTTGGGTCTATGAAATGAACATGGTCAAGAATCCCACTATCTTTTTGACCGTGTTCAAGATCTTCTTCTACATCATTCTGGCGGGCTGGCTGATCTTCGGCCTTTTCCTATATCTCATCCACGGCGACGTCAAGGGTTTTCTGGACTTCGGCAAAGCGATGTTGATCGCCCTCGGGATCATGGCGGCGCTCACGTTGCTGGGCGTCCTGCTGCTGGCCGCTATTTATGGAGGCAAGTACATCGTCCTGTTCGAAATGGACGAGGAGGAGGTGAAACACATCCAGATGCCCCGTCAGTTCAAGAAAGCCCAGGCCGTGAGCATGCTCGCCGCACTGGTGGGCATCGCGGCCAAGAAGCCGACGACGGCAGGCGCGGGCCTTCTGGCGGCCGGAAAGACCGCCAGCACATCGGAGTACAAGAAGGTCCGCCGTGTCGTTCCCCGCCGGGCATTCCATCTGATCAAGGTGAACCAACTGCTCGAGAAGAACCAAATCTATGTCCCCGACGAAGACTTCGACTTCGTGTACAATTATATCCAATCCCGTTGCTGCAACGCCCGTTCAAAATAAGCCTGAATTCCCATGAAACGAATCTTACCCATCCTGGCCCTGACAGCGGCATTCCTGATGGTTATGCCGCCTGCCGGCCTGGCCCAGAACAAGAAGAAACTCAACATCAAGCTGCCGACGACCAAACTGGCCACGGTCAAGTTCAACGCCGACGACCCCTATGCCAAGGAGAACCAGACGACCGACGGGACGCCCTGGGAAAAGGTCTCGTCTGAACCGGTCAAACTGCCGGACGGTGTCAAGGCCGTCATTCCGGACCCGCTTCCGGATATATCCAAGATCTCGACCATCGAATACAACATGGCTGTCTCGGTGGCTTTCGAAAGCCTGCGCATCATTTATGGCGAAATGAGCGAGAAAGACGCAGAGAAGTTTATGCAGATGTGGGCACCGCTCTTCGACAATCCGTCCCAGGAGATCATCGACTATATGAACAAGCTCACGCCGCTCCTGAGCCAGTTTATTGTGGCCAGGGAAAGCTATCTCAACAGTGTGTCCAATGTTGAGCTGCTCCTGTTCGACGCTTCCGAAGCGGTCGGCTGGGATGACAAGGAGGCCTTCAGTTCTGCTATGTTCCAGGCTAAACTCTATACAGGAACGCTCAAGCAGCTGGAAGCGGCGATGGACGAACTGGCCAATCGGATCCAGGCCCTGGGCAACCCGCCGAACCCGTTTGAAGCCCGGATGGCGGCCCGGGACCGCTACCGGCGGGCCTTTAAGCCCAAGGAAATCTATCTGGGCGAAACCTGGATGGGCACGCGCATCGACAAGGAACATCAGGTGGAAGGGCTGGATCCGCTCACGGAACCGATGATGCGCTACCTAATGAAAGTCAAGGTAAAAGGGGAGGACCGCTACTTCGTGCTGGAGCTGAAAGAAGAGGGCGCTCCGACCGTCGACGAGCAGAACGACCCGCAAGGGGTGGGGAATGCCAGAATCGAGCAGATGTATTTCAGCGACAAAGGCAATCTGATGCCCGACTTCAAATCGGACGGCACCTTCCAGACCTACTATCCCAAACCGCCGGCCATGGCCATCACGATGATGACAATGAACCTGATGCGTCAGCACGAAGTATCCTACGTCACAGATGAAGACAAGAAAGATCCGAACTACGCTGCGCGGAAGCAGCAGTACCACGAATTGGCCGCTCATTACGGAAACCGGATCCTGCGCGGCGGCGTCTTCTTCAAGACCGCGCTCCTCTGGGCGATGGAAGATAAGTTCAACAGCTATGAATGGAAGGATGACGGCGTCGTTCCGCACAAACTGATCGAAGATCTGGAGGAAGCTTTCAGGCAGCAGGCCGTCATCGAAGCCGCCAACGCCAAGAATCTTCCGAAACTGCGGCTGGGCGGCAACAAGAAAAAGAAGGCTGACGACGAAGATGCTGCCGTAGACGCTCAGGCTGCACAAGCAGTGTTCGACGAAGCCTCTGCGCGCAAGCAGCAGGTCAAGGATTCGCTGGCTTTCGAGGAACAGTCCAAACAGGAATCCATCGCCTGGCGGGAAGAGAATATCAAACTCATCGAAAACAATATCCGGCGCGACGAAGAGGGAAGGAGGAATGCTCAGCGGCGGCTCGCGGCGGCAAAAACCGCGCAGGAACGCCAGTGGATCCAGCAGGAAATCGACGATTACGACCGGCGCATTATGTACCAGCGTTCCGATATCCAGAGTGAACGCGACAATATCCGACAGTTGCAGACCGGGCAGTTCGTCCACACGCGTACAGAATTTGAGCAATATGCCAATGCCAAGATGATTCACGACGCGAAGGTGGAAGCTGAACGCTACATTCAGACGAAAAAAGCAGCCGCCATCATCGACCGGCAGATCAACCTGCTGCCTGAGGAAGACCGTGATGATGCTCGGGAACGGGCCGAAAAGTTGTTTTATGAGGATGGGGCACTGGCCTCCGGTGACATC
>JAFZAF010000127.1 GCA_017548335.1 Bacteroidales bacterium
ACACCGCCGGAGAGCACTTTGCCGGAGGCGGGTTGTACTGTGTTGAAGGCGCGGGCGAGGCGGGTGATCGAGTCGAGCAGGATCACGACGTCGTGGCCGCATTCCACCAGGCGCTTCGCTTTTTCCAGCACCATGTTGGCCACCTTCACGTGGTGGTCGGCGGGTTCGTCGAAGGTGGAGGCGATGACCTCGGCCTTGACGCTGCGCTGCATGTCGGTGACTTCCTCGGGACGCTCGTCGATGAGCAGGACGATCATGTAGACCTCAGGGTGATTGTCGGCGATGGCGTTGGCGATGTCTTTGAGCAGCACGGTTTTACCAGTCTTCGGCTGGGCGACGATCAGGCCGCGCTGGCCTTTTCCGATCGGGGTGAAGAGATCGACCACCCGGACGGAAATGTTGCTGTTGTGGCCGTGTCCGGTGAGGTTGAACTTCTCGTTCGGGAAGAGCGGGGTGAGGAAATCGAACGGTACGCGGTCGCGGATGAATTCCGGGGAACGGCCGTTGATGCGGTTAACCTTCACCAGCGGGAAATATTTATCGCCTTCGCGCGGCGGACGGATCTCGCCGAGGATGGTGTCGCCCGTCTTGAGGGCGTACATCTTGATCTGGTTCTGCGAGACGTAGATGTCGTCGGGAGAATTGAGGTAATTGTAGTCGGAGGAACGAAGGAACCCGTAGCCGTCGGGCATGATTTCCAGGACACCGGTCGCTTCTACGACACCTTCGAATTCAATGCGGGGCTGCTTGGGCGGCTGGGGTTGCTGTTGCGGCTGCTGCTGTTTCTGCTGTTGCTGTTGTTGCTGCTGCGGTTGGCGGGGCTGCTGCGGCTGGGGTGCCGGTTGCTGGGCCTGCGGCTGGGCTTGCGGCTGGGCTTGCGATTGCGGCTGTTCCGCCGGTTTTTCGTCAGCCTTGCCCGCAACTTTCTGTTCGTTTTGGATGCGCGGGCGTTTCTTTTCCTTGGACTGGGCAGGCTTTTTTTCAGCCTTGGCTTCTGCTTTGGCCTCCGGTTTGGCTTCCACCGCGGTTGCGGCGGGTGTTGCCGGCTCAGCCGGGGCTTCCGGCTGGGCGTTCTTGCGCGGCCGTCCGCGCTTGCGCTTCTCTTGGGCAGGGGCGGGGGCCTCCGTCGGCTTCTGGGCTTCGGTTTCAGCGGCGGCGGCCGGTTCGGCGGCCGGCTTATCCTTCTCCTTCGGTTCGTTCTTTTTGGCCGTGGCTTTCTTGCGTTGACGTTTGGCCGGAGACTCCTTGCTCTGGATGGCCTGCTCGTCCAGGATGGCGTAGATGAGTGTATCCTTATCGAGCGATTCGGGTTTTCGTACGTTCAGTTCTTTTGCGATGGCAACAAGCTCTTCTTGACGCTTGCTGTTCAGTTCGATGATGTCTAGCATGTAGGTTGGTTGGAATACCGGGGCCCAAAGGAAAGAAGGGGCTGCCGGTTCGTTATGATGCTGCAAAGATAGTAAAAAAAACTATTTATCCCAATAACTGGCTGATTTCTTGAACTGCAGGATGTCGCTCAAGGCCGAGGCCTTGGCGGCGATCCGGAAGCTCCAGCTTTCCCATTGACCGGTCGGCACCCAGGAGACGGAGATGGCGAAACAGTGCAGGTCGTACGTCGCACTGATCTGCGTGGTGCTCAGCGCCATCTTTGTCAGGTCAAAGCCCGTGTTGATGTTGAAATTCATGGCCTTGGTCAGTCGCAGCTGCCCCGCCATGCTGACCGTCTGGATGTGGCTGTGCTTGGTCTGCAGTTGTTGGTTGGCAAACTGATAGGAACGGGAATAGGAGTAGTTGTAATTGAAACTCAGTGACCAGGGGATATTGGGATTCAGGTAATAGACCCATCCGCCAGGGATGTATTCGCCCGTGATCGGGTGATAATAAACGCGGGCGTAGTCGGAACCTTGGTTCTGCGAGCCGCCGCCTCCCTGCTTGTTTCCGCCGTGTCCGTCGTTTCCTTGGTATTTCCCTTCGCCGTTGATGGAATAGGAGAGGGAGGCGCTAGCGTTGGTCAGCCGGAAGGGCCGTCCTGTCCGCAGGACGTTCAACTGGTTGATGCGCCGTCCCTGCTCGTTGATGGCGTAGGGATCGAGCGACATGTTTCCGTTGATGCCGAGCTTGCCGAAGATGGTGGTGCTGGCCGTCACGCTGACATTGGACAGCCGCATCGAATCGGCCAGGAAATTATAGGAACCAGATAAGTTGAGCTGGTCGATCAGCTTGATTTTCTGGTATTTGTCCTTGGGATTGGCCGGCTCTTCGGCCAACGGGTCGGTGGTCTTTAAGATTTTGGCCTCCAGGTTGTTGGCGAAAGAGTAGCTGAGGCTGGCGTTGCGGCCGGTCCCCGGCGGGGAGTAGAGCTGGCCCGCGAAACGGTTGTATTCGACCGTCCGTTCCACGCCGTCTTTGTCGGTGTAGACATAAGAGGTATAGCCATTGGCTTTCGTGGCCAGGTTCGGGCTGAGGGAGAAGCTGAAGGAAGGGGTGATCATGTGGCGGATCGCCTGCAGCCGGCTCCGTTTCCCGAAGGTGAACATGCCGTAGATACGGGTATTCATCGAGATGCCGCCCGAGTAGTTCTGCGTGACGCCGAAGGTGCTGAACTGGTCTGACCAGAGCGTTTCCAGCTTGCCGGTTTCCGCATCATACTGGCGGTATTGCTCGCGGAAGAACCAGTTCATGCCGTAGCTCAAACTCGGAGTGAATTGGAAATACTTGAGCAGCGTGAAGCCGGGAAGCCCGATGGAGAAGGTATGATTCACGCCGTTCTGCATCCGGTTGAGCATGGATTTGTCCATGGCGAACTCGCTCGCCTTGAAGGCGACCTTGTTCTGCATCGTGGCGCCGTACTGGAAGGAAACCTGCTCATAGAAACGCTCCTTGCCCACCCGGTTCTTCCGTTTAAAGGGATAGAAGCGGTTTACATTAAATGTGATGTTGGGCAAAGTGAACGAGTAGGAACTGTCGCGGGAGTTCTGGTTGTGGAGCAGGTTGAGTGAGAGCGAAATGCCGCTCCATGTCTTGGAGTAGGAGATGGAGGAAGACGCCTGGTTTTGGAGTGCATCGCTCACGCTGGTTGCGTTGTACCGGTTGTTGGACGGGCTGGAGAAGTTGACCGACGCCCGGAAGGTCGTTCCCGGACGGGCCTTGGCATCCTGCGAATGGTTCCAGGTTACGCCGAAGTTCTTCGACTGGTTGAACGAGGAGGTCCCGCGTTCGCCGGTGATGTCGTTGGAGTAGTTGATCGAAAGCGAGCCGTCAAAAGCGTATCTTTTCTTATAGCGCGACGTGAGCCGCGTGGCCCAGGAACCGTAGGTATAAATGTCGCCGGTCAGTGCGAGATCCAGATAGTCGCCGATGACGAAGGAATAGCCGAAATCGCGCAGGTAGATGCCGCGGGCGTTTTCTTCGCCGTAGGTGGGGATCAGGATACCGCTGGCGCGGTCGGGCTTTTCCGGGACGAAGCCGAACGGGATGATCAGTGGGAGCGGGACATCCTCAATGACGGCATAGGCGGGACCGAACATGGTTTTCTGCCGGGGCTCCGTCATGATTTTGGCGGTGGTCATCTTGAGGTAGTAGTGCGGGTGTTCCGCATCGCACACCGTGTATTTTCCGCCTGAGATGTTGATGGACTGGTCGGGCATCATCTTGAGCTTGCTGCCGATCAGCTTGCCCTCCTCCTGCTGGGTGGCCATGTTCTTGATCTTGGCCTTGCGGGTCTGGAAGTTGTAGTACACCTCGTCCATTTCATAGCTCTTGCCGCCGGTGGTCATCACCGGCCGGCCGGTGACCTCGCCCGTGATGGTGTCGAGATGCCCTTTCGCAAAAACGACATTCATCTTGGTGTTGTAGGCCATGTAATCGGCCTTGAGCTCCATGTCCTGATATTTGGCGGTAACTTCGCCGAAATAGTAGATGATGTTCTTTTCAAGGTCCTCCATCACGGAATCGCGGGCGGCAGAAAAGGCGGGCCGGTCGATCGAACCCTTGGGCTGGGTGAAGAGCGTGTCGCGCGAAAGGGAGTCCAGGTCCATGGCAACGGGCGGGGGCAGGAGCAGCGAGTCGGGCTCCTGGGCGAGGAGCGGGACACTGAAGGCGGCCAGCAGCAGGACGATGAATATTCTTATTTTTTGCAAAACAAAATTCGTATCTTTGCAGAAAGGCAAAATTAGAAAAAAATCAGCAACTAACATGCCATCTCGCGGAAATATGTCTATACTACGGCCCGGAATCTGGCTCCTGACGCTGGTTTTCGGCCTGCTTCCGGCCCTTTGTCCCGCTCAGGGAAGCGGCGTCCAGCTTCGCACCGTGGTCATCGATGCGGGGCACGGCGGCCACGACCCCGGTGCCATCTCCAAGTACAGCAAGCTCTCGGAGAAGCAGATCAACCTCGACCTGGCCCTGCGGCTGGGCAAACGCATCGAGAAGGAATATCCGGACGTCAAGGTCATTTACACCCGCAAGACCGACCGCTTCGTCGAACTGGCGGAACGCGGCAACATCGCCAACCGCAACCATGCCGACCTGTTCATCTCCATCCACGTCAATTCCGCGGGGAGCAGTGCCGCTTCCGGAACCGAGACTTTCGTGATGGGTACCGACAAAAGCAGCTCCAACATGGAAGTGTGCAAGCGCGAAAACTCGGTCATCCTGCTTGAAGACGACTATTCCACGACCTACGAGGGATTCGACCCCAACAACCCCGAATCCTACATCATCTTCAATCTGATGCAGAACGCCCATTTCGAGCAGAGCATCGCGTTCGCCTCGCTGGTGCAGCAGCAGTTCATCAAGAATGGCCCGATCAAGAAGAGCCGGGGGGTGCGGCAGGCGCCGCTGATGGTGCTCTGGCGTACCACGATGCCTTCCGTGCTGGTCGAGGTCGGTTTCCTGTCCAACGCATCCGACCGGACCACATTGAATAAAGAGGAAAACCGGCAGAAGATCGCCGACGACCTTTACAAGGCTTTCTCCTCCTTCAAGACGAAATACGATGCTGAAGGCGGCACGCCGACTGTTGATGAAGCGTCTCTCTCTCCCCAGGAGCCCAAACCCGAAGAAACGGTGCAGCAACCCGCCGCCCCAACCGGTCCCCACTTTGAAATCCAGATTCTGGCTTCGAAGAAAAAGTTGAAAAACGGCTCTCCTGAGCTCAAAGGCGTGACGGACTACCAGTGCCGGTTTATCAACGGTTTTTATAAGTATTCTGTTGGTAACTTTGCCTCCCGGGAGGAAGCTTCGCGGCGTCTGCCGGAGATTCGCAAACAGTTTTCCGGGGCCTTCGTCATCTCGGTCGAGTGACGGGCGGGGAGGTTTGAACTTAATTGCATTTATAAGTCGATTATTATCAAGGGGGTAGCCGTTTTACTACACTGTAATTGTCTGATAATCAGAAAAAAACAAAAACTAGAAATTTTTATTCTTGATAATTAGGGAGTTGCGGAATTCTGAAAAAAAACAATAAAAAAAAGTTTTTTTTTCCACCATTTTTTCCCCAATTTTGTTGTCGGAATAAAACCCGAACCAACCCCCTTTACATGACTCCCGACAACCAGACGACCGTATGGGCCCGCTGCCTTGAGATTCTCAAGGACAACTTGAACGAAGAGACGTTCAAGACGTGGTTTGGTCCCATCAAGCCGATCTCGCTTGAGGACCAGCGCCTGACGATCGAAGTTCCTTCCGATTTCTGGCGGGAGTACATCGAAGAGCATTTCATCGGACTCCTGAGCAAGGTGCTCCGCCGGGAAATCGGCCCTTCCGCCTCATTGGTCTACAAGGTCCGGATTCTCGATGACATCTTCATCGAGCAGCGTCCGAAAGGCGGCCGTATCCGCAATGCGGAGCTGCCGGTTCCGGACGTTGGGGAACACTATACGGGCAGCGT
Organism: Bacteroidales bacterium; assembly: GCA_017548335.1. Lineage (GTDB taxonomy): Bacteria > Bacteroidota > Bacteroidia > Bacteroidales > UBA932 > Cacconaster. The sequence goes on from JAFZAF010000127.1 coordinate 5,891, forward strand.
CTATGCGATCCCCGGCCTCCGCAAGCTCAACATCGAACCTTGCCTCAATCCGCTCTATAACTTCGAGAATTTCATCGAGGGCACCTGCAACCGCCTCGGCCGTTCCGCAGGCCTGAGCATCGCGGCCAATCCGGGCCGGAGCACGTTCAATCCGCTGTTCATCTACGGCGGCCCGGGCCTGGGCAAGACCCATCTGGCCCAAGCGATCGGAATTGCCGTGAAAGAGCGTTTCCCGGAGAAGGTGGTGCTCTATGTCAACGCCAATACCTTCCAGAACCAGTATATGAACGCCGCCTGTTCGGCCAAGAGCGCGAACAACGGCAACAAGGTGGCCGACTTCCTCCGATTCTACCAGCTCATCGACGTGCTGATCATCGATGACGTGCAGGAGTTTGCCGAGAAGAAAGGTACGCAGGGTGCGTTCTTCCATATCTTCAACTATCTGCACCAGAGTGGAAAGCAACTGATCCTCACCTCCGACAAGCCGCCGGTGGACCTGCAGGGTCTCGACCAGCGCCTGCTGTCCCGTTTTAAATGGGGCCTCTCCGCGGAGTTGCTTCCGCCTGCCTACGAAACGTGCCTGGCCATCCTCAAGTCGAAG
>JAFZAF010000128.1 GCA_017548335.1 Bacteroidales bacterium
ATTTGGCAAACATCTCAGTAACATTCAATCCCGGATAGGGGCACGAATTACTGCCTGCATACATCCTATATTATTGATAATCAATAGATATATTATTCTTGATTATTGGTAAACCGCAGTAAGATTGAGTATCTTGAAGTATTTTTCAAATCCCGTCCGGGGCACTGGAGTGACTTTATAAGTTGATAATTTTCAATCACTTATAAAGTCTCTCTTTTTTATGTTCACCAAATTTGGTCGCATTTGGTCACACTTTCCTGGTCATCACCAGCAACTGGCACACCAACCCGAAATTCGGAAGCCCCGATAATATGCTCTACAAGGCGCAGAAGGCATATTGACTGGGCTTCTGAGCCAATTTTACCTCGGAGGCCCCGCCAATCCAGCTCCAGTGCGCTGTAACGATGGTCTTTGGGGCTTCTGAATTTCGGGTTAGGCTGGAAGACGATTTATAAGCCCGCAATCTGGTGGAGATAGCCGGAGAATTCCTCTGAACGTGATTCCAAGAGGCCGTGCGTAGCGTCTTTCATCACGAACAGTTGCTTCTTGGGTGCGTTTACCTGTTCGAAGTACTCGCAGGCAAGCGAGTAATTGGTCTGATAGTCCAGATCGCCGTTGATGTTGAAGAAGGGCATTGTGTAGTCATATCGGCCCAGGAGAGACATCTCCTTGAATCCATCCGATGTCACAAAGACCGAGTAGGGGACAAAAGCGGCCGTCTCCTCTTTCATGGAAACCAGGATATCTTTTAGGGAGTAGTAGGGGTTGAAGAACACGGTCGTGTAAATATTGTAATCCATGCCGTCTTTCATCATTCCATAACCGTATCTTTCCATTATGCTGTTTCTAAGCAGAAGCCTCGAAAGCAGATCCGCATCTTTCGTTTCCCGGCTCCGGGTCCACTTGTCGACCATCTCACGGCCTTCCGGATCGTTTTCCGACCAGGTCAATGCCGCTTCGTACAGACGGTCTTCATTTTCGTTCCAATCGATGAACTGCCCTGTGCCGATAAAGGCGTCGTAATAATCAGGATGAGCCAGCGCCAGGTTGGCGCCGAAATACGAACCCCAGGAATGCCCGAGGAGCGTAATCTTTTCGACTTGCAGATAGTCGCGCAGGAACTCGGTCATGGCTTTTCCGTCCTGCAGCATGATCTCGGCGGTGATGGTTTCCGGATGCGACTTTTCATAACTTTTTCCGCATCCGCGCTGATCCCAGGTGACGACCGTATAGACATCGCTCCATTTCCTCGTAAAAGCATAGTCATAGAGACTGGTGGCGCTTCCGGGGCCGCCGTGCAAGTACAGAAGGACTGGATTATCCTTGTTCTGACCGTAGATGTTGATCCACTGCTTCGACCCGTTGATATCGACGTACATCGACTTGTTGATGCCACCCTTGGGGGTAATCTTATTTACACGCTGGCCGATCCATCTGGCGAGAAAACAGATCACAATGAGCGAGAGAATGCTGATCCCCGCCCATTTAAGGATCTTTAACGAAACTTTAGCGATACGGTTCATATCCTTTTCCCAAAGATACGAGAAACTTGCCGAATAAAAAAACAGTCGCGATCCTTCGCGACTGTTTTGTGGAGTAAGGGAAGGGTTACGCTTCTTTGTTTTCTTTGTTCTCTTTCTTCTCCTTCAGCTCTTCGATTTTGTCTTTCGCCTTGTCGGCGAGATCGACGGCGCCTTTCTTCGCTTTGCCGGCGAGTTCGGTGGCGTTCTCTTTCATTTCAGCGTAGACTTCCTTGGCTTTCGGGGCGGCCTTGGCGTAGAGTTCCTTGGCGTTTTCTTTCATTTCGCCGGCCACTTCATTCAGTTTCTCACCGGCCTTGCTGGCGGCATACTTGATTTTCTCTTCGAGGGTCACTTTGCCGTCGCCGTTGAGGTCGCGGGGATCTTTGATTTCTTCGCTCATGGTGTAAGGTATTTAAAGGTTGATGATTATTCTTTGTAGAGGCCGTCGCGCGACAGCAGGTGGTCGAGGTTGGCGATGCCGTAGAGGACTACGGCCGTGACCACGGCGGAGTGTTCCAGGTATTCCGGAATCAGCTTGTTGAAGATGTCACGCTCGGTGTGCCAGATTTCGCCGTATTCGAAGTTGTAGCCTTTCGGATCGCTCTCGCGGAAGGAGATGGCGGGCACGCCGTTCATCGTGAAGTAGGCGTGGTCGCTGCCGCCGGCCCGTGTAGGCCGCGGCGGGACCGGCCCTTCCCGCTTGTTGACGGTGAAGGGGAAGTCGGGGTTGAGGTTCTCCAGCGGCTTGCAGATGGCTACATAGTCGTCGTACATGGCGGGCGGAACAGTGACACTCGTGGCGCAGAGCGGCCCGCCGTCGCGGTTGATGTAGTTGGAGATCTTCTCGAGCGGAACGGTCTTGTTCTCCACGAAATACTTCGAGCCGAGCAGGCCATATTCCTCGCCCGTCCACAGGCAGAAGAGGATGGTGCGCTTGGGCTTGGCACCGGAAGTGGCCAGCAGGCGGGCTGCTTCCATCGTGACGGAAGACCCGTTGCCGTCGTCCACGGCGCCGGAGCCGCCGTCATAGGCGTCCAGATGGCCGCCGGCCATCACATATTCCTTGGGATACTTGCTGCCGCGCAGGATGCCGATGATGTTGTGGTATTTCACGGGACCGCGGTAGAAGTGATTGCGGATGTCGAATTCAAGCTGGAAGATATCTTTGCGCATGACCTTTTCTTTCACCACCTTGAACTGGGCTTCGTCGAGCATGATGTCGCAGACGGTCGGCAGGGTCTCCATCGTGATGTTGTAGCAGTTCGCGCGGTCGTACATGATCTTGAGGGGCACGCTGGCGGAACGGATGAACCCCAGGACGCCGGCCTCGATCATTTCCTTATAGAAAGGAGCGACACTTTTCTCGTAGGGGAGCATTTCTTTCGGTTCGTCGCGGTGTTCGAAGTTCCAGCGGCGGATTTCGTTGTTCTGCCGGTCGATCTCTTCGTTCTTGGCGATGATCTCGGCGCGCTGCTTGTTGGCTTCCTCCGTACCGTTGATGGCCATGCCGTCGGACTCCGCGTCGAGCAGCACCCAGGCACCCTTGAGCGCCCCTTTCATCTTGTCGAATTCCCTGCGGCTCTTCGGCTCGAGGAGCACATGTCCGGCCTGTTTTCCGCGGGTACCGGCGGTGTAGGAGGGCGTGGCGAAGTGCAGGTTCAGCGATTCGTCGCCCAGCATGCGGCCGAACCAGGGGCCGCGGTTGAAGCCCACGTTGATCTCGCCGGCCTCCTGGACCATGACTTCCAGTCCCCAGGACTCGAATTGTTCTTTCGCCCAGGCTTCGGCTTCGGTGAGGGCGGCGGAGCCGATGAGCCGGCCGCCGATACGGTTGGCCAGGAAATCGGCATGGACCATCACCTGGTTGTCGGTGGTGCCGGTTTCGATGATTTTCTTGACGACTTTGTCTTGGGCAAAGGCGCCGAAAGAGCAGCAGAAGGCCATCAGGGCCGCGCTGGCAAACAAGAGAGTCTTTTTCAGGTTCATGGCGGCGATTATTTCATCATAACCCTACAAAGATAGCAAAAAACCAGGCAAGAAAGTTTTTTTATTAACTTTGTCTATTATGAAAAAACGGATCCTTTTTGCCGCCGCACTTTGCCTCGCGGCCTTGTCGCTGATTTCCTGCGGGAAGTCGAAAAAGCCTGCAGGAAACCTTCCTGCCTATCTTGATGAAAACCGTCCGCTGGAGGAGCGGGTGGAAGACGCCCTTTCCCGCATGACCGTGGAAGAAAAAGTCGCACTCACGCATGCCCATTCGAAATTCAGTTCGGCCGGCGTACCGCGCCTCGGCATCCCGGAAGTGTGGTGTACCGACGGCCCGCATGGCATCCGGGCCGAAGTCCTGTGGGACGAATGGGAACAGGCTGGTTGGACCTCGGATTCCTGCACGGCTTTCCCGGCCCTGACGGCCCTGGCTGCCTCCTGGGATCCGGAACTGGCCCGTCTCTACGGGACCGTCATCGGCGAAGAGGCGCGCTACCGCAAGAAAGACGTGCTGCTCGGACCCGGCGTAAACATCTACCGCACGCCGCTCTGCGGCCGCAACTTCGAATACATGGGCGAAGATCCGTACCTTTCTGGACAGATGGTGGTCCCCTATGTGCAAGGCGTCCAGACCAACAATGTGGCAGCCTGCGTGAAGCACTATGCGCTCAACAACCAGGAGACCGACCGCTTCTTCTATAATGTGACGATCGATGACCGCGCCCTCTACGAAATCTATCTGCCGGCCTTCCGGGCGGCGGTGCAGGAGGGTGGTGCCTGGGCCATCATGGGCTCCTACAATCTGTACAAGGGACAGTGGAACTGCCACAACCAATACCTGCTCAACGACATCCTCAAGGGCGAGTGGGGCTTCGACGGTGTGGTCATCAGCGACTGGGGCGGGGTCCACGATACGGACCAGGCCATCACGAACGGCCTCGACATGGAGTTCGGTACCTGGACCAACGGACTGACGATGGGCAAGACCAACGCCTATGACAATTATTTCCTGGCCGAACCCTATCTGGAAAAGATCCGCAGCGGCGCAGTGGGTACGACCGAGCTGGACGAGAAGGCCCGCCGCATCCTGCGCCTGATCTTCCGGACTAACATGAATCCGGAGCACAAGACAGGCAAATTCACTTCACCCGAGCACTACGCCGCCGCCCGCAAGATCGGTTCGGAGGGCATCGTGCTGCTGAAGAATGAGGGCGGCTTGCTGCCGATCCGCAGCGACGTGAAGAAAATCGTCGTCGTAGGCGAGAATGCGGTCAAGATGATGACGGTCGGCGGTGGCTCCTCGTCACTGAAGGCCCAGCATGAAATCTCTCCGCTCGACGGAATCAGGGAGGCCTTCCCGCAGGCGGAAGTCGTGTTTGAGCGTGGCTACGTAGGCGATGCGGGGGGCGAATACAACGGGGTTTCTACCGGCCAGGACCTGCGGGAAAGCCGCAGTGCCGCCAAACTGATTGCCGACGCAGTGGCGGCTGCCCAGGCGGCTGACTGCGTGATCTACATCGGCGGCCTCAATAAGAGCGAAGGTCAGGATGCCGAAGGCGCCGACCGTACGGCGCTCGGTCTTCCTTATGGCCAGGATGCCGTGATCGAGGCCTTGGCTGCGGCCAACCCCAAGCTCGTGGTCGTCAACATCTCCGGAAACGCCGTGGCTATGCCGTGGGTCGACAAGGTCCCCGCCATTGTCCAAGACTGGTATCTCGGCAGCGAGGCCGGCCATTCCCTGGCTGATGTGCTCTCCGGTGCCGTGAACCCGTCCGGAAAGTTGCCTTTCACCTTCCCGGTGGCCCTTCTGGATGGTCCGGTCCGTACGCCGGAACAGTTCCCGGGCGTGCCCGGCGACGACCGCCGGCCGATTTTCAGCGACGTGCTGGTCCCGATTCTCGAGGAGAACTACTCCGAAGGCATCTATGTCGGCTACCGCTGGTTCGAAAAACAGCAGATCGCGCCGCTCTTCCCCTTCGGCCATGGCCTGAGCTATACGACTTTCGCTTACGGCGAGCCGAAGGTCTCGAAGTCGACAATGACGGCCGGAGGAACTGTGACGGTATCCGTCCCCGTGACCAACTCCGGCTCCGTGGCAGGCGCTGAAGTGGTGCAGTTCTATGTCGCCGACCCGGAATGCTCCGTCGACCGTCCCGTCAAGGAACTTAAAGGCTTCAGCAAAGTCTTCCTCGCCCCCGGCGATACGAAGACCGTATCCGTCACCCTCGACAAGAGCGCCCTCAGTTTCTTCGATGCCGGGAAGCACGCCTGGGTTGCCGAACCCGGCCGCTTCGAGGTCCTCGTCGGATCTTCCTCCGCCGATATCCGCGGCCAGGTTTCGCTCGAATTGCGGTAACACGCCTGCTATTTTTGAAGACGGCAGGAGTATTTTGCTTGGCGTAATTTTTGTTGTATTTTTGCGCTTCTATATGAATGGATAATAAGCGCAAAGAATGATACATTTCCTGCAAAAGACCGGACTTTTGGTGCTGATGACGCTGGTTTCGTTCCCGCTCTTCGCCCAAGTGC
>JAFZAF010000129.1 GCA_017548335.1 Bacteroidales bacterium
CCCCGGCGCGCTGCTGGTGGAACTGGCGCACAGGAAAGGCGTGGAGGTTGTCCCGATGACCGGGCCCTCCTCGCTGATGCTGGCGCTCATGGCCTCCGGACTCAATGGCCAGTGCTTCGCCTTCACGGGCTACCTGCCGGCGAAGACGCCGGCCCGGCGCGAGGCGATCCTCACGATCGAACGGACTTCGGCGCGGCTGCACCAGTCCCAGATAATCATCGAGACTCCCTATCGCAACGATGCGCTGCTGACCGACCTGCTGAACAACTGCCGGCCGGACACACGGCTCTGTGTGGCCGCCGACCTCACCTGCCCCACCGAGTTCATCCGCACCCGCACCATCGCCGACTGGCGCCAGGAAACCAAGCAGGGCTTCGCCATCGGCAAACGTCCCTGTGTCTTTATCCTCCTATCATGATACGACTCAACAATATGCAGTTTCGGGGGCATCACGGATGCCTGGAGAGCGAACGGCGCGACGGCAACTGGTTCCGCGTGGATTTCGCCTATGATTACGACATGCGCAAGGCCATCCGCACCGATGATCTTGGCGACGCAATCGATTACAGCGAGATCTACGAATGCATCAAGGCCGAGATGGCCGAACCCGCCAACCTGCTCGAGCATCTGGCCGGGCGGATCCTCAACGTCCTGACCGACCGGTTTCCGCGGATTGAATACGCCGAACTGACGGTCACCAAATTCAATCCACCACTCGACGGAAAAGTAGAAAGCACGTCTGTCACCGTGAACTATGAATAAGCAAGCGGCATTCATCACGCTGGGCTGTAAGCTCAATTTTGCGGAGACCTCGACCTTCGCCCGGCAGTTCGCCAGGATGGGATTCGAAGAGGTTCCTGCCGGTCCCGGCGTGGATGTCGTCGTGATCAACACCTGCTCGGTCACCGAGCATGCCGACAAGAAATGCCGCAACCTCATCCGCCGGCTGCACAAGCTCGCGCCGGAGGCCAAGATCGCCGTCACCGGTTGTTACGCGCAGCTCAAGCCAGAGGAGATTCTGGCCATCGACGGCGTGGATCTCGTGGTGGGCACCGACCGCAAAGGCGATCTGGTTCCGCTGGTAATGGCCCTCTTCGACGCAGCCGATGATAGCGGCGAGCGTCGTCCGCAAGGCTATTGCTGCGACATCGATGCGGTGAAAAGCTTCTTCCCCGCTTATGCTTCGGGCGAACGTACCCGTTCGTTCCTCAAGGTCCAGGACGGCTGCGATTACCGCTGCGCCTACTGCACTGTTCCGCTGGCCCGCGGCCACAGCCGCAACCTTCCTATCGCGGACCTCGTGGCCCAGGCGCGCGAAATCGCCGCTGCCGGCATCGTGGAAGTCGTGCTGACCGGCGTCAACACCGGCGATTTCGGCAAGACGACAGGCGAAAGTTTCCTCTCGCTGCTCCAGGCGCTCGAAGCCGTGCCGGGCATCGAACGCTACCGCATCTCCTCCATCGAGCCGAACCTGCTGACCGAAGAGATTCTGCGCTGGATTGCCACGCATCCGAAGTTCCTGCCACATTTCCACATCCCCATCCAGTCAGGCTGCAACAAGACGCTGAAGGAGATGCATCGGCGGTACACTACTGAACAGTTCGAAGCGAAGATTGCGCTGATCCGCGACATCCTCGAGAAGCCGGAGGAGTGGTATACTCATGTGTTTTTCGGTATCGACGTCATCGTCGGCTTCCCCGGGGAAACCGAGGAAGATTTCGAAGAAACCTACCGGCTGATGGAGCGCGTCCGACCCGCCTTCCTGCATATCTTCCCCTACTCTCGCCGGGCGGGAACGCCCGCTGCGGAGCGGCCCGATCAGGTGCAGGACTCGGTCAAGACCCTCCGGGTGCAGCGGCTGGAGGCGCTCTCCGACCGCCTCCACGCCGAGTTTACGGCCGCCAACACCGGCCGCGAGGCCCGCGTGCTCTTCGAAAGCACGATGAAAGGCGGCAAAATGTTCGGCTATACCGAGAACTACCTCCGCGTAGAGCGGCCGTATGATAAAGATTTAATCGGAAGAATTGTTGAAATAACGATATGAACGATCGTCATGCCCGGCGTGACCGGGCATCTCGAATACCAGATGGCCGATCAGGCCGGCCATGACGCAAGATGAACAGTATCACTTTTTTGGGAACAGGCACTTCGCAGGGGATTCCGATGATCGGATGCGCGTGCGAGGTGTGCACGTCGGGGGATCCGCGGGACAACCGGTTGCGGTGTTCGGCGCTGATCCGCTACGAGGGAAAAACCTTCCTGATTGATGCGGGGCCGGATTTCCGGCAGCAGATGCTGCGCGAGAAGGTCACGCATCTTGACGCCATCCTGCTGACGCACCACCACAAGGACCACACCGGCGGCCTGGATGACGTACGTTCCTTCAACTATCTGGAACACCGTTCATTTCCCATCTACTGTGAGGCCCCGGTGCTCGAATCACTCCGGAAGGAGTACTACTATGTCTTTGCGGAGAAGCCCTATCCCGGCGCACCCGAGATGGATATTCACCTGATCACCAGCCTACCCTTTGCAATCGACGGCGTCCCGGTCATGCCCATCCGGGCCATGCACTACAAGCTGCCCATTCTGGGTTTTCGTTTCGGCACCTGCGCCTATGTGACCGACGCCAACTACATCCCGGAAAGTGAATTCGACAAGTTGCAGGGACTCGATATCTTCGTGCTCAACACCGTCAAACGCGGACGCCACATTTCGCATTACGCCCTGGAAGAAGCCATCGAAGTCTGCCGCCGCGTCGGTGCCCGGAAAAGCTACCTTACCCATCTCTCCCACATGCTCCCCCGCCACGCCGCCCTCACGGAAGAACTCTCCTCCCTCCCCTTCTCCCTCCAGCCCGCATACGACGGGCTGACGGTGAGATTCTGATTTGCTTCATGCGCGCATCAATCTGACCGGTCGTTTTCCGTCCACAAACGGACGATATAGATAACGGATCCGTGTCTCCCAATAATCGGAGTCCCCATCCATATGCCCCAAATACTGTATTTCGTCGATTATCTGGGACTCCGCGGCAAAATCAGCTCGGAGTCCCGGACAATGGGCCTCAGCGCCATTGTGACGCAGCCATATTGGGACTCCGATTTTCGAGTTCGCGTATTGCCATATGATCGGCCATCATCAAGCGGCGCAGCGGTACCTTTCGCGGACAAGTTCCCAAGACCGAGGGGAACAATATCACTATTCGGGATTGAGATTCCAAGTATTTTGTGTATATTTGTTGAATTAGAAAAACACTAATTGCTATGGTTACAATAGATCTTACCGGATGTGATTCCTTCGTGGGAAAGGAAGCCTTCCATGAATATGTGAACAAAGCGCTGGCGGCGCAGGTGGTCCTCGAAGAGGAGACGGGCGCCGGCAATGATTTCCTGGGCTGGCAGCATCTGCCGGCTTCGATCGGCAAGAAGGAATTGGATGATGTGCTCGGTGTCGTGGACGCATGGCTGGAGAAGGAGATCGACCTGGTCGTGGTCATCGGTATCGGCGGCTCCTACCTGGGCGCCAAGGCGGCCATCGAGGCGCTCAGCCACACCTTCTCCGCGCTGCTGGGCAGCCGGGGGCCGCGGGTCGTCTTTGCGGGCGAGAATCTTTCGGAAGATTATACTGCTGAGTTGCTGGATCTCGTACAGACACGCAACGCCGCCTGCGTGGTGATTTCCAAGAGCGGCACCACCACCGAGCCAGCCGTGGCTTTCCGCTTGGTAAAGAGCCATCTGGAAGAGACCTACGGCAAGGAAGAAGCCTGCAGCCGCATCGTCGCCATCACCGACAAGGCCCGCGGCGCGCTCAAGTCGCTCTCGAACCAGGAAGGCTACAAGACCTTCGTCATTGAAGACAATATCGGCGGCCGCTTCTCCGTCCTGACGCCTGTGGGCCTGGTGCCCATCGCCTTGGCGGGCTTCGACATCGAAGCGATGGTCCAAGGCGCGAAGGATGCCGAAAAAGCGCTCGCGAAGCGCGATGCCGACAATCCGGCCGTGCGTTATGCCGCGATGCGCAACCTGCTCTATGACCAAGGCAAGAAGATTGAACTCTTCGCCAGCTTCAATCCCAAGCTCCAGTATCTCGGCGAGTGGTTCAAGCAGCTCTTCGGCGAGAGCGAGGGCAAGGACGGCAAGGGCATCTTCCCGGCATCGGTCATTTTCACGACCGACCTGCACTCCATGGGACAATACATCCAGGAAGGCGAGCGGATGCTTTTCGAAACCGTGGTTACGGTCGACAACGCACAGCGTGAGGTGACCATCCCCACCGACCCGCAGGATCTCGACGGGCTCAACTATCTGGCCGGCAAGCGCGTGGAGCACTGCAACCGCATGGCCCAGCTCGGCACGAAGATGGCCCACATCGACGGCGGCGTGCCCAACATCGCCATCCATGTCGACCAGCTCGACGAATACAACCTCGGCCAGCTCTTCTATTTCTTCGAGAAAGTCTGCGGCATCAGTGCCTACGTCCTGGGCGTCAACCCCTTCAACCAGCCCGGCGTAGAGGCGTATAAAAAGAATATGTTCAAACTCCTGGAAAAACCGGGGTATTGATGAAAGATTTCTGTTCTGCCGGGGTATATCTCTTTTGAAACGTCGCTTCGCGACCCCTCCCACAAGTGGGCCCCTCCCTCTTACAATGCCGAGGGTGGCATGGTTTCAAAAGAGATATATCCCGGCAGAACCGTAAGCAAAAGATAACGATCAATCAACGAATGAAGTTCCTCGAAGCTGTAGCCGAACGATTTGCACACCGTCCTTCGCTCGACCGGGTGTGTTTCGTGTTTCCGAACCGGCGGTCGTCGGTTTTTTTCCGGAAGTATCTCGGTGAGAAGGCGGGACGGCCGCTCTTCGTGCCGGCTTTGCGCACCATCGACGAACTGTTCCAGGACATCTCCGGCCTGCAGCCTGTCGACAAGATTCCGGCGCTTTACCGTCTCTACGAAATCTATCGTGCCCTGTTGTCGGAGCAGGAACTGCCCGTAGAGCCCTTCGATGACTTTATCTACTGGGGCGACATCCTGATGGGCGATTTCGACGACATCGACAAATACCGCGTCGATGCCGCGAAGATGCTGGTCAACCTGCGCGACCTGAAGGAACTGACCACCGACTACGCATTCCTAACGGAAGAACAGCGCCAAGCCATCGCTGCCTTCTGCGGGAGTTTCTATCGGAAGGGGATGGCCGAGAGCGACACCCGGCAGGGTTTTGAAGTCCTCTGGAACAGTCTGCTTCGCCTCTACGAGGGCTTCCGGGAAAGCCTGCTGGCCGACGGCTTGGGCTATCCGGGCATGATCTACCGGAGCGTGGCCGACGCCATC
>JAFZAF010000130.1 GCA_017548335.1 Bacteroidales bacterium
AGGTACGCCGCAGGTGGTTTGCTACGGAGCCGACGTACTCAGTTTTACGCTGGCAAGGCTGACGGTGCATTTGCGTTTCATCAGCCTGGCCAATCTGGTACTGGATCGTGCCATTTTTCGCGAACTGCTTCAGGAACAGGCCACTCCGGAGCACATCAAGGCGGAGTTGGAACGGCTTTTGTTCGATGAGGCATGCCGCTCGCAACTGGCGGCCGATTATCAGGAATTGAAAACCAAGCTGGGCGGTACCGGAGCGTCGGGCCGCGTAGCAAAAGATATGATCGATGAAATTGCATGTTTATAAATATCAGGGAGCCGGCAACGATTTCATTGTGATCGACAATCGTGCGGGGACGCTCTCATTGACGCCTGTGCAGGTCAACCGACTCTGCGACCGTCGCTTCGGCGTCGGTGCGGACGGCCTGATGACGCTCTGTGCGAGCGATGCGGCCGATTTTGAAATGCACTATTACAATGCCGATGGCCCGGAAGGGACGATGTGCGGCAACGGCGGCCGCTGCCTGGTGGCTTTCGCTGCGCTGATGGGCCTCAAGCACTTCGATTTCCTGGCTTGCGACGGTCCGCACAAAGCCGAATTGCTGGAGCAAAGGGGGAATTGCTGTATCGTCCGCCTTAAGATGTGCGATGCGGCAGCCCCGGTCCGTTTTTCAGACGGCTGGCTGCTCGAGACGGGTTCCACGCATTTCGTGCAGTGGGTAACGGGCCTGGCCGACTTTCCCGTCGATCGGGAAGGGAAGCGCTTGCGCTGGGACGCCCGCTTTCCGAAGGGTGCCAATGTCAATTTTGTCGAGCCGGCCGTCGACCATCTGGCGGTCCGTACCTATGAGCGCGGCGTGGAAGCGGAAACCTGGGCTTGCGGCACCGGTGCGACGGCATCCGCCCTGGCCTCGTATCTTCATGGAGAAAAATGTTTCACCCGTAGCGTTGAAAATGGCGCGGAACGTATTAAATTTGCCGTCAGGGCCCTGGGCGGAGAACTGGCGGTCGATTTCGTCGCGAAGGAAGACGGCTCCTTCTGCGACGTGTGGCTGACCGGCCCCGCCACCCGGGTGTTTGAAACCGATATTGAGCTATGTTGAGATTCAAGAAACTGGGCATCAAGCGGAAGGTGCTGCTCGGATGCATCGTGCTGGCGATCATGTTGTTTTTCTCCAGCCTGATTTCCATCTTCGAGTTTACCAAGATGAACCGCTACGTGTCGGGCGTGATTGCCGACAATATCCGCAGCATCAATGCGGCACGCGAGTTGCTTTCGGTGTCGGAACAGTATAACATCAGCCTGATGAACGGCCTGGTGCTCGAAGGAGAGGCCCGGCCGGAAAGCTTGTCGATCTCCCGGGAAGAGGAGCTGGTTTCCTCGTTCGAAAACCTGAGCCGCAGTTTCGTTACGACAGAAGAGCGGGCGGCCGCCGATTCGGTGCTCTACGCGTACGCAGCGTACATGCAAGTGGTCTCCGAGGCCGAAAAAATGTGGGAATATGACTATGCCGAGCGGCAGCACTGGTTCTTCAACCGGCTTCAGCCGGTCTATCTGAAATTCCGCGGCTACATGATGCAGCTGACGACCATCTGCCAGGATGCGCTGATCGAAAGTTCGCAGGATATCCGCGAAGGGACGTACCGCAGCCTGATGCCGGGCCTGGTCTCGGTGTTGGTGGGAATGATCATGGTGCTGCTATTCAATTATTTCCTGAGTTACTACCTGATCAATCCGCTGCTCAAGGTGACGGCCGGCATCAAGGGATACCGCTATCACGGCCGGGACTACGAAGTGAAACTGGACAATGACGACGAACTGGAGGAACTCAACGAGGCGGTGGGCGACATTGTCGAACAGAATCTGACGATTAAACGGGAACTGGAGCGATGAATGTAGGCGTCATCTCGAGAAACGTGGGTATCGCACTCATCTGCTGTGCGATATTCATGTTCCTGTCTGCCTTGGTCGCGGCGCTCAACGGCTTTGACTCCTCCTTCTCTCCGTTGTTCCTCAGCGCCATCCTGACCCTGATGGTCGGCGTTTTTCCGCTCATCTTCGTCCGGCGCCACAAGGACATCAATACCCGCGAGGGCCTGGCGATCCTGCTGATCGCATGGTTTCTCTCCTGCATTTTCTCGATGCTGCCGTACGTGCTCTGGGGTGGGGAATTCACCCTGGTCAACGCCTGGTTCGAGAGCGCCTCGGGCATTACGACCACCGGCGCCACCATCCTTAATGACATCGAAGCACTTCCCAAAGGCCTGCTTTTCTGGCGTTCTTCCACCCACTACATCGGCGGCCTGGGCGTGGTGGTGTTCATCATGATGATCCTTCCTTCGTTCGGTACGGTCCGCTTCAAGATGAGCAAGATGGACGTCGAGGATATCTCCAAGAACAACTACCAGTACAAGTCGAACAAATTCATTCGGGTGGTCGTCACGGTCTATGCCGGCATCACGATCTGCTCGTTCATCTCGCTGCTGCTGGCCGGAATGCCGCTCTTTGATGCAGTCAACCACGCGCTG
>JAFZAF010000012.1 GCA_017548335.1 Bacteroidales bacterium
TGTGGCCTTCTCATCTCCCGTATCCTCCCGTCCCATCGCAGTGAGACCAATCCCAGCGGTTCTCCTATTCATCTCAAAGGTGGCTTTTGGTGGTGCAGCCTCGCGCTCATTGTCCTTTTCTCCATTCCTTGTATCGGCGGAAAGACGGGCGTTCCGGATGGCATCTATCAAGCTATCTGTATCCTGCTCATCTTTCCGATTATCGTGCTGGCCGGTTCTGGCAGCGTAACCACGCACAAATGGAGTACCAAGGTATGCAAATGGCTGGGCGACCTTTCCTATCCGCTGTATATCACCCATTACCCGCTGATGTATATGCAGATGAGCTGGTTCGAGCAGCACAAGGAAGCCCCGGTTTGGATACACATTGCCGTCAATGTGGGCGTCGTGTTCCTCTCCATCGTCCTTGCCTGGGGTGTGCTGAAGATCTATGACGAGCCAGTGCGCGAGTGGCTCAAGGAGCATTGGCTGAAGCGCAAGACTGCCAAATAATGGACCGGCAGCAATCGAGGGTAATCGACCTCCTCCGCTATCCGATGGCCGTTCTGGTGGTGATGTGCCACTGCGGCTTCCTGGATGGCGGAGGTACTGCCATTCAACTCTTTTTCAGCGAAACCCTCCCGCACGTTGCCGTACCACTGTTTCTGCTTTTCTCTGGCTATCTCTTCTTCAAGGAAGGAAAGTTTGATGGTCAGCTCTATCGGCGCAAACTCAAGAGCCGGTTCCGGACGCTTTTCATTCCTTACATTATCTGGTCCACACTCTGTTTCATCATTGCGGTGGCGCAGGGGCAGGTGGCACCTTCCTTTCTTAATTATGTCGAGGGCTTGTGGGACACGGCACTCTGGAATGACGGTGCATCTTTCAGCCGTACCCTTCCGGGTTACCCGGTGAACATGCCCCTGTGGTTTATCCGGGACCTGCTGATCCTGGTGCTCATATCGCCACTCATCTGGTTCCTGCTTCAGAAAACCCGGGGTTGGGGCATCCTGCTGATGGCCGCCTGGTGGTTCCCGGGCCACGACAAATTCTTCGGCTTCGGGGCCGACTGCCTCTTCTTCTTCTCCCTGGGCGCGTTGTTCGCCATGAAGCAGATTAACTTTGTGCAATGGACCAGAAAGTACTCCATTCCTTTCTACATTGCCGCCGGAATAATGCTGGTGGCCGATTACGTGGTGATGTACAAGAACTATCTGACCTACCACGAACTCCGCTTCAACTGGCTGGTCTTCAATGTCTATGTCGTGAGCATCATGGGCGCCACGCTGGCCCTCGCCGGGAAATTGGCCGAAAAGCCGATTGCGGACAAGTTTATCCGATTGTCATCGGCCAGTTTCTTCCTGTACGCCGCCCACATCCTATGGCTATACCCGTTGAGAGACTACTTACTTAAGGTGCTGGCACCGGCATCGGATGCGGCCGTCATCCTCTTTTACTTCGCCTTTATCGCCTTCCACTGCGCTGTGGTAACGGCCTTGTTTTTCCTGATGCGCAAATGTCTACCCAAAACAACGGCCGTTCTTACCGGGGGAAGGGTATAATACTATTTCACATTATACGTATGGATGCTGAGCCCCTGGGCCGATGGCAGGTAGTTGATGCCCCACCAGCAGATTTGCAGGCACACGAATGCCAGCAGCAGGATCCAGCAAGCCTTCCGCCATTCCTTGGGATTGATCCGGCGGAAATGCATATATAGCAAGTAACACAGCCAGGTGATGGCGGCCCAGGTTTCCTTGGGGTCCCAGGCCCAGTAGTGACCCCAGGCTTCCTTGGCCCACAAGGCGCCGAAAAGCATGCCGAAGGTAAGGAACGCAAGGCCCACGTAGACCAGGTTGTCGGTGATGTTCATCTCACTGTCCGTCGCCTTATCCTTTTTGAAAAAGAGGATATAGATGGCCATCAGCGTCGCCGCGCCCAGCAATGCATAGGAGAACATATACACGATTACGTGCGGAGCGAACCAGGGGCTCTGGAGAGCAGGCATCAGGGATTTGGAATGGATACCGGGCTTGAACAAGTTCACGCAGATGAAAACCAGCGAAAGCACCGTGCTGAAGCTAAGAATCCATTTATAACGCCAACGGCTATACACGATGATGCCGGCAAGTGGCAGGAAGAAGGAATACCAGAGCCTGGTCTCACCCATAGTCCTCAGGGGTGGACGCTCCAGTGAAATCCACATCCCCAGAATGAAGGCAAAGAAAATGGCCAGGCCAAGGAACGTAAAGGCATAGACCAGCCCCGTGCGCTCTTTCCAGGCAAAGAAGGCTCCCAACGCCCAGCAGATTACGGCGCCCAGGGCGAACCAGACAAACAAATCCCAACTCATACCTTTTCCTCCTTCTTTACGGGTTTCGGTGCCATGAAGAGCATCAGACACAGGGCTCCGGCCAACATCAGGAAAATGCCCGTGTACACAGCCGGCAGCCAGGGATCTTTCACCAGCATGAACACGCTGTAGGGACTCTTGCTGCCGAGCGTATTGTCGTAGCCATACTGGTAGATTTTCCAACCATTCACCTTCAGCGGCTTGTTCACTTCCACCGTACCCCGGAGGTTTTTACCGTCTTCAGTATAAACAGAGATATCCGAGGCGAAACGCTTGGGGCTCATATCCTCGTAATAGTCGATGGTGAACTTGTGCAGTTCAATGGCGACGCCCGGCTCCACCACCACGTCATCATCCGACAGAGCCCGCCACTCGGGACTCTCGTATGAAACAGTCATCTGCAGCTTCTGCACGTCGGCACTGCCCAAAGTGGCAGCCACGATGGCCACGAAAACGCCCAGGTGATTGAGGAGAAACGAGATTTCTTTCAGCTTGAAACGCAAAAAATGATTGATGGTGGCAAGGCCGGAAATCACCATCATCCAGGTCCAAATGAGCACGAAAGGCCAGAACGTAAGCATCTGGGAAAGCCAGGGGACACCGCCAACCCTTGTTTGAGGAATCAAGCCCATTACCAGCGTAATGCCCAGCGCCCATGAAAGACAAGCCACCGCGGCCTGGCCGTGCATCATCCACTCGAAGGCATATACCTTCTTTCGGAGAAGGAACATCAAAACGAGGAAGCCCAGCAACAGGACCAGCATAATCCAGTTTACCGGTGCTGCAAACAGTGACCAGTCAATCGGCCCCATCGTCAGCTGCAAGGCAAGTCCCACGGCAAAAAGGCCCCCTCCGATGAGGAAGCCTTCTGCCAGTTTCCAGGGTTTTACCCACATAGGCTAGTATTCCAGAAGCTTTCCGCTCTCCTTGGCCATCGAAAGCCACTGGGGAACGATTTCGTTCATAAATTTGGATTTCTTCTGCCGCATGCCGTCCATATCCAGGCCGATGTAAGCCTGCGCCTTGGCCTTGGTGGAAATGTCAGGCATAGGCACCTCGCCGGTAAAACCGTGCTTTGCCAGCACCTTGGCAATCTTCAGTCGGGCCTGTCCGGCAAAGTCGATACCGTCGCCCATCAGGCGGAGCATCTCCTGTGGAGCATGGAAGGAAGCGCCGTGGGAAGCTACGGAATAGTCCCAGCGCCACTGGCTCTTGCGGATGTCCTGAAGGGCATCCTTCATCTCGGCCTCGGTAGCACCCTTGTCCCAGGCGAACTTGGCCTCGATGTGGGCCTTGGCCAGCAGGTCTTCCAGTCGGCCGCGAACCTCCAGGCACTTCTCCTGACGCTCATAGACATTCTGACGAAGGGTTTCCTCGCTCTCGCGGTGACATACCAGGCAGGTGCGGTCCATCTTGGCGAGCGGGCTCTGGATGTGGTGGTCGCTGAACTTCACGCCGCCTTCGGCCATATAGGGCATATGGCAGTCGGCGCAAGTGACACCGCGCTGGCCGTGAATGCCCTGGAGGGACGTCTCATAGCCGGGGTGCTGAGCCTTGAGGATGGGCGCCTTGGAAAGGGCATGGATGTAATCGGCATAGCCCATTTCATCATAGTACTTCTCGGCATCCTCCAGCGTAAGGCCGTATTTCCAGGGGAAGGTCAGGTACTGGTCCTTCTCCGGGGTCTCCGGATAATCGTGGAAGTAATACTCCACATGGCACTGGGCGCACACCAGCGAGCGCATCTCGTTGTGCGTGGCCTTGTCCACGTCCTTGCCCATGCTGGCAAAAGCCTCGCGAAGGGCCGGGCGGCTGATGTGCAGATCCATGGACTCGGAGTCGTGGCAGTCGGAGCAGCCGATGGGGTTCACCACGTCGGCACCCCACTTAGCCCAGTTGGCCTTATAGAATTCTGCCGGTCCCACCTCTTCCATCAGGCGCGGCACATCCGGGCCCTTGCAAGTCCAGCAGGTGCCGGGCTGGTTGGAACCGTCGGTAAGCGTGGTCGGGGAACCGGTACGCAAAATCTCGCGATGGTCTTCCAGTGCGTGGAAGTGGCCGCGGGGGCTGTTGTAATCCCAGGAAAATGCATAACCTGCCCAGAGCACAACCATATTGGGGCGCTCTTCCAGGACGTCCTGGATATCGCTGGACATGTACTTGGAACGGAAATCCGTTTCTTCCGTGGCCTTCCATGTCTCATACTCCCGCGGAAAGTCGCTCTGGAACTTCTGGTTCTGGGCCACTATGCCCGACAAGGGATTCTTGCGGTTGTTGAAGATGCTGGCCACCTCGGCGCGGCGCTCCATCAGGGCCGACGCCAGGAAACCGAGGGCGAAAACGGCAATCATGGCAATGCCAAAGATTAACCAGCCTTGCATTTTGGTGAGTTTCTTTTCGCTCATATCTGAATCGTTTTATTTTCCGTGAAGATGTCCGTGGGGAGAATGGTGGCCGATGGCTTTCTGCAGCCATTCAGGTACAGGGGAAGCCGGAAAAGGCACCTGGGCATTGGACGTGGCCGAGAGGCTGTTCTTGCCGCCGTGCGGGACGTCCCGGTGGCAGTCCCAGCAGGCCTTGCCCTCGCCATCCTGCGTCATCTTGAAGTCCATCTTTCCAACATTGGCCATACTGGTGACCAGGTCCTGGTGGCAGCGGATGCAGTTGTTCATGATCACCTGCGCACTGGGATCCTTGGCAGCCGGCACTTGCGGTTCGCTGAAAGAAAGGAACGCCGCCGTGTGCTTCATGCCGTCAACGCCCTTAAAGGCGTACTTGCGCGCCACGTTCTCGTGCGGCACATGGCACTCGTTGCAGGTGGTGACGTTTTTATGGGAAGAATGGTCCCAGGTGGCATAGTAGGGCTGCATGATGTGGCAGTTTACACAGGCCGAAGGGTCATCTCCCAGGTAGGTAGTGAAGCGCAGCATATACAGAAACAACACGCCCGCCCCGACAAACGCGCCGGAGAGGATCCAGAGTGCTATTTTGAGCGGCCGCGACAGAGACATCTTGGTCATAGGGGCAAAGTGTCTTGATTATGGGGTCATTGCAAATATACAAAATAAATAGTACATAACCAAATGCATAAACATCCAAATCGCGCCCCAATCGTGCGCCAAATTTGGCTTCATTTCGGCCTTATAAAAACAGATGCATTTCGTCTTAGCCTACAAAATAGGCCATCTACATCACCACAAACAAGCCCCTCCGGACACCATCCGAAGGGGCTCGCTGATTCAAGACTCAGGCCTGCTGCCCACTCCTGAACACAAACACTATCGTCTGCTCTACGCGAAAGCAGGAGTCAAGGCCGTGGGCTGATAAGGCCGGACCTTGCGCATCTTCCGCTTAATCTCAACATCGTTCCGCGCGGACTGCATCGTATAATCCGACTGGAGGCCCATCAGCAGATCTGCGGAGATGCCCAAAGCAGATTCAATGTAGAGGGCCACCGAAGCGGAAAGAGGACGACGCTCATTCAGAATGTCGTTGAGCATCGTATAGGGCACACCTATCCGCTCGGCAAATTCCTTTTGGGTAATTCCCCTGGAAATCAGTTCATCCTTGATCACTTCCCCGGGATGAGTCGGGGTGAATCCTTTGTTAGCCATATCTCTACTGATAATGATTTGACAATTCCAGAATGTTACAGATCGTCACGACGACTGCGCCTTCCACTTTCTCCGTCTGGAATTCAAGCCGGTACTTGTCATTTACTCGCACCGATTCGATTCCTTCCTTATCGCCGGACAACTTTTCATAGTTCAAGGAGTTGAAAGGAAACAAGTCTTCCACCACCTTGGCATTCTTCAAGATATTCACCACCTTGATGTATTTTTTAACCACATCCGGCTGAAACCAGTGTTTCTTGTCAGTAGTCTGATCAAAATACAGGGTGCGTAAATACGCTTGCTTGAAAACTAACTGCATCGTTTCCCAACTTTTGTGCAAAGATAATACAATTTTCGTAAAAAATACACTAAAAAAGTGTATTATTTGAAATGCACGTTCTTGCTTATCGCTGAAATCGTGCCCCAATCGTGCCCCATTTTTAGGTATATGCAGGTGCAGGTATGTGGAATTCACACCCTATAAAAAACAGCCTCCTGGAGGTGTGTGGAGGTGAGTGGAGGTTAGGCACGAATCTCGTCCGCACCGCCAAAACAAGAGCAGCGAGTTTTCGCTGCTCTTTTGTTTTGGCGATGCGGACATTCCGCAATTGTATCTACGACCGGCGTGGCCGTCTCTGTCCTCAAGATGTCATCCGGTGCCGGCACGAATGTCCAAATGACAAAGTAGCTCTGGTACACTTGCACTTATTTTCAGATCTAACGGATATTTGGCTAACCCGAAATTCGGAAGCCCCGATGATATGCCCGACAGAGCGCAGAGGGCACACTGACTGGGATTCCGAGCCAATCTGACCGCGGACGCCCCGCCGAACCTGCCCGAAGCGCACTATAACGATGGTCTTCGGGGCTTCCAAATTTCGGATTCTCGTCCCTCTGTGTCAGGAGCGGAGTAGCGCTGATGACGTAGTTTGGATAGTTGTCACGGATTTTCTCTATCGGACCGAATTCCCGCTGGCGGGTGCTTTCATCCGAGAGGATGTAACTTGATTCTCCGGGCGATTTCCTCCGGGTGGTCAACGAGGAGCTGACCGTGATTCATCCCGGTAAATACCTCCACATGGGCTTCCGGGCATAATTTGAGCAGGTGTTCCGCCTGCGGCTTGGCTACAAAAGCCTCTTTTGTGCCGTACCAGAAATGGATATCGGTCCCGTGGACGGACTCCAGTTTGTGGGTATAAAAGCAGCACGTCAAAGTAATGCGAGTGGAACACCCACTTCCAGAAGCCTGTCCATGCAGGAAGCCGTCAATCCCTACCGCCATGATATAGTATTCATCCTTCAGTAGTTCTATCAGCGGCAGGAATATCTCATAGGATACCCCCAGTCCCGGAATCAGCAGCAGGGACGGATTCTCCTTGTTACCGTAGGTATTGAAAGTCATTATAATACGTCCTTGAATTCCTCCTTGCCGTTTTGGTCGAAAAAACTACTTTCTCCAGCGCTTCAACATCGGGAAGCAGTATTGGCAATAGTCGAAATTGACGCTGCCGTCGGCATTGCGGCCGCAGTCATCGTCTTTGGTGAGCGGCATGCCACAGCTCTGGCAGAACTGGGGCAACTGGCCCGGGACCAGGTGCTTCTCTTTGAGCGGGAAGCTGGCCTCATAGGCCTTGAAAGCTTCTGGATTCGTTTCGGCCACAAAGTAGCCGGCGGGAGGGCAATAAGTGCCTTCGCGGTCGCCCCAGTAGCCTGGAATGAGTTCCTGCGCCAGAAAGTACGGCACCTCGCTTTCGGCCGGTTCGCCGTGGTAATGGATCTTCAATTTACTGGCCAGGTCAAAACCCGCGTGCTTGTAAAAGTCGATATTGCCTTCCATCTGCAAAAGACCCACGCCTATAGCCCGGGCCTTCCCCAGCGCATGCAGCAGGAGCTTAAGGCCGTAGCCCTTGCGCTTACAGTCCGGATGGATGCTGATGGGGCCGAAGGTCCAGGACGGGAATGCCGTGCCGTCGGTCAGTGTGATCTCGGCCTTTGAGAACATGACATGGCCGATGATGCGGCCGTCCTCCTCCATCACGAAATCAAGTTTCGGAATGAATGACGGATTGTTCCTGAATTGATTCAGCACAAAGTGCTCCTGGCATCCGGGACGATACACGTTCCAGAAGGACTCGCGCGTGAGGTTCTCCACCTCACGCCAGTCTTTGGGTTGTTCTAATCGGATAATCATGGAAATAATGATCCACTTATTTACGATTCCGCTTCAGCCAGTGCTCCGTAAGCCAATTGCGGACGGGCAGGTCGTAGGCCTTGAGCAGGCCCCAGGCAAGGACGATGGACATGAACACAACGCCCACATTCACCATGATGTGCATCCAGAGCGGGGCATCCGGGTGGTCGGCTACCCAGCCCATCTGCATGTACATGATGGGATAGTGCGTGATGTAAATGGGATAGGAAATCTCTCCCAGCCACTTGCAAACAGCGGTGCTGCCGGGTGTTCTGGTGACGCTGCCTGCACCGGCCAGAACCACCAGCGGGAATACCACGAGTATGCAGGCCGCCTGGAAAATGCCGTCCGGGACACCGGTTTTACCGCCGATACAAGGGATGGAGAAAAGGACGATGAGTGCCAGGCTGCACCACCAGAAGCCGCCTTTGAGATGGATGGGCGAACCGCTGGGATTGCTATCACTGCGGTGGGACGGCAGGATACGGGAAATGAGAAGGCCGCAGAGGAAAGGATAAAGCAGGCGGGTAAAGCCGATGTATATCTGCTGCCCTTTAAGACTCCATCCGCCGATGACGGTATATTGAGGGCCGTCGGGGAAGAGGCTGAAGACATCCCATCCCAGCGTAAGGTCTAGCGTAAAGAAGGCGCATCCCACGCAGAGAATAGCCAGCGCCACTTTGGGCAAATGCCTGAAAACGAAAGCATAAAGAATATTGCCGATATACTCGAACATGAGTGTCCACTGTGGGCCGTTGAAGGAGTTGAGTTCTTCCCAACCGCGGATATCCAGTCCGTTGCCGCAGGGTATCATCAGCAGGCCCATCACAAAGCAAAGGGCGAACTTCCATCCCTCTACCTCCAGGGTCTTGGGGAAATAACCGCTGGAGAAGAAAAACAGGGCGGCGCCCACCAGCGTACCGGCAATCACCATAGGATGAAGACGTGTGAGACGGCGCTTGAAAAAGCCCCAGGTGGTCATCTTGTCCCAGCGGTCGTCATAGGCGTAACCGATCACAAAGCCGCTCAGAACGAAGAAGAAATCCACCGCCAGGTAGCCGTGGTTCACAATCTGTGTCTTGAAAACGGGGACATAGGTCTCGAAACAGTGGAACACAACCACCATCAGTGCAGCCACCCCGCGCAACCCGTCAAGGATTTCGTAACGGGGCTTGGATGCAAGGTAAATGTTTTGGGTGGTCTTCATTCTGCTTTCGGTTTTCTTACGCGATTCGGAATGATCTCCGGCAGCACAATGGACAACTCCATAAAGCCGGCATATTCTTCTCCGTCATACCAGGGCGTCTGGAAGATAAGCTTCTTCAACCCCTCTTTCTCGACCGTATAGATGTTCGTACGTGGATGCTGAAGC
This sequence comes from Bacteroidales bacterium, assembly GCA_017548335.1. Taxonomy (GTDB): domain Bacteria; phylum Bacteroidota; class Bacteroidia; order Bacteroidales; family UBA932; genus Cacconaster. Next base: position 9,510 of record JAFZAF010000012.1, read on the forward strand.
ATATCATCCAGCAGGGAGCGTGCCGGTTCCGGATGGCAATCCAGCACATTCTCGCCGAGAAGATCCTCGCGTCCCGGTTTTAAAAAAGTCTTCCGGGACTTTTCATTCATGTCCAGAATCGTCCCGTCTTTGGCACAGATGGTGACCGCAATGTCGGCCCCTTCAAAATAATCGCGTTTCATTGCTTTGTCCTATTTCGTGAAGATCCCCTGAGAACTCCTCTTTAACACATCAAATGTACGCATTATTCCGGAAATCGCATTATCTTTGAACCCCAAACGAAACAAACGATGAACATGAGCCTGTCCCATCAGGAGTTCCAAAGCATTTTGAAGACTGTCATTACGCTGCTGGCCGTTATGAACATCTTGCTGATGACATCGGGATGCGCTGGTCACGGTGGCAAAACGGAGCACGTCCCTCAGCCTGCGGATTTCAACATAAAGCAGGTGACGGAGGACGTAATGACCCATGCTGCCCGGGAGCCTGAACGGGCGCTGGATGTCATTGACTCGCTGCGCCACGAGGGACTACCTGACTATCAGGCCGACTTGCTTCGTGTCAGGGTATATAACCAGGGATTGGAAGGGACGATGCTCGACTCTGCCATCACCATCGGGGAACGGTTGGCTCGTCTTGATGTGGCTCAGAATAACCTGGAATATCGCCAGGATCTGCTGGAAACCTTAGTGAATGCCTGTCGGCAGCAGCACGACTTTGAGCGGGCAATCAGATGGGGTACAGAACTGACTGCTTTATGCCGTGAGAAGGGCGAAGAAACGGAAGCCCTCCGCAATGAAGCAGAGCTTGGGTTGTACATCACCCATATGGGGCTTCAGCAGCAGGGGCTTGCCAAGATTGACAGTGTCCTGACCGCTCTCCGGGGCGTGCGTAAATTCAACGAACTGGACGCCTGGACAATTGCCGCCAAGCGGAAAATAATCGTGTTGAAAGAGACCGGTCATCCGGAGCAGGTCATTCCCGTCGCCCGCGACATCATCGACAGGCTCACCGATTACGAGTTGCACCCCGATGACTTCCGAGACGGCACCTACCGCGAACCGTCCGATGTTGACCGCCAGGGATATATCGACTTCTATCGCGCCCAGGCGTATGGATATCTGGCTGAAGCGTATGCACACAGCGGAAATGATCAGCAGGCACGTGCGTTCCTGGACAAATTCGAACAGAGTGACTATGGCCAGACGCTGGATGGCCGCAAGTCGATTGCCCCGACGTGGACTTTGCTTGGCAAAACCCAGAAACTAGAGGCCATGTACGAAGACCTGACTACGGCGCGTTTCCGGGAATACGAACAGAAGATGGAAATTGAAAGGCAGAAGGCAAAGGCGGAGCACGCACGGCAGGTAGCACTCGGGCTGGGGCTTCTGGTGGTTTTGCTGTTGTCGGTCATCGGCATCCTGATCCATTATCAGCGTGTCATCACGAAAAAGAACCGGGTGCTGGCACGGGAGATTTCCGAGGCGATAGAATTCAAGGAAAAGTCCCTTCAGATGAAAAAGAAGGAAAAGCCTGTCCGCCCCGATACTGCAGATCTTTCATCCCTCACCGATGCCCAACTGTTCCAGTTCTTCCGCGAGGCCATTCTGGGCGATGAACTGTTCCTTAACCCGTCGCTCGACCGCCAGCAGCTGATGGACACCTACCACATCTCCAAAGACCGCATCGGGGCTGCCTTCAAGCAAGGAAGCGAATTTGAGTCGCTCATCGACTTCCTCAACGACTGCCGCCTGGACTACAGCACCAAACTCCTCGCTACACGCCCCGACATGACCATCGGCGAAGTAGCCACCGCCAGCGGATTTGCCAGCCTCAAAACCTTTGGTCGCAATTTCAAGCGCAGGTTCACCCTTACCCCTACGGAATACCGGGAGCAGCGTCAGCAGATGTAGCATACCCCAATTCGTCCGCAGCCATGCCCCAATTCGTCCGTGCTATTGCGCGAACGTTGCTTTTTCCTTTTTTTTACAAGATGATTATAATTATCTAAATCACACGGAATGAAACGTATATTTGTTGTTCTTGCGTTGGCGGTCATGACCGCTACCACACTTTCCGCCCAGGTGTTGCAGAAAGCTTCTCAAAGGCTTGAACTTGCCACTGTGGAAACTGAATTAGGAGGATTTGAAACAGCTCAGTTGGAGGTGTTCCAGATGCATGACGACGGTACCTACTGGCTGTCAGTCGGTCATCTGGGCATCGGCTCCGACCTGGTCCAGCTCCAGTTCGACCCGGTGTTCGAGCTGTTTATTCCGCTGGGCAACTCGCTGGAAGAGGCGCTGGCGAAAATGAAGGAACTGCAGGCTTTCTACAAGAAGCCGAGACTGTCTACGATGGAGGTGCAGGGCTGCCTTGCGGCCATGTATCCCGGAGAAAACCTCGAGCCGGTCACCATCACTTCCAGAAGACTTTTGGGTACTAAGATATTGTCGTTCAGTTTGCAACGCGATGACTTCGTCCGCGCGACCTACATCAGCAAGGCCGATTTCGGATCCCTGGTATTCAGTCTTAAAGCCTATAAGGCACTTCATCCGAAGGAACTATAGCGTCAAGAGCCAGACAATCATGTCCCCTTTTCCGCGGTGGTTCCAGGCGTAGTACGGGATGAGGTTCAGTTCTCCGCTCTGGATCCGGTCGATTCCGCAGAGGGCGTCGTCGTGGCTGACTACCAGCGGGGCAGCGGGGTCCAGCACGGCTTCCAGGACAGGAATCGTGTTGTCGACCTGTTCGGCGCAGTACACGATGGGACCTTTTTCCACAGCCACGCGTCCCCTGTCGGCTTCCACTCTGTCATCGGCCTTGACCAGGCGGGGAATCATATCCATTTGCAGCAGAACCTCGTCCCCGCTTTTCCACTTGCGTTCCAGTGTGAGGTAACCGTCGATGCCGGGCTGCACATCCACTTTCTCCCCGTTGACCGATACCGTGAAACCGGTGTCTTTTGCGTCCGAAAAACTGTAAAGGCCTCCGGGAGTGACTTCCGACTGCACCCAGCCAGGCAAGCGGAGCTTCAGTTCATAAGGCCCTTTCACCAAACTCTTGTCAAAGGTGATCCGCACTTCCCCGCTCCAGGGGTATCGGGTGTGCTGGCTCAAGGTAACGGGAGCCCCCTTGACTTCGGTGGTGACGGTATTGGACATATACAGGTTGACATATAGCTTGTCATCCCGGACAGCATATACATAGCCGGGAAGGGATGGAATGAAGCGGCTGACATTGGAGGGACAGCAGGCACAGCCGAACCACGGCTGGCGCTGATGCTCGCCATGGCTTTCCAGCGGATTGGGATAGAAGAATGTCCCGCCATCCAGGGAAACGCCGCTGATCAGGCCATTGTAGAGCGTTCTTTCCAACACGTCATAGTATTTGCTTTCTCCGTGCAGCAGAAACATCCGGTGGTTTACGTAACACAGGCCGATGGCGGCGCAGGTTTCGCAATAGGCAGTGTGGTTGGGGAGGTAATATTCCGGTCCGAACGCTTCCCCTTCACGTGTAGCGCCGATCCCGCCGGTGATATACAGTTTCTTCTCCACGATGTTCTCCCAGATCCGGTCGATGGCATCGACGTAGGCCTTGTCCCCCGTGAGTGCGGCAACGTCGGCCATGCCGGCATACATATAAGCGGCGCGGACGGCGTGTCCCACGGCTTCCTCCTGCTCGAGAACAGGCTGGTGAGACTGGCTGTACACTTCGCGGATGCCGGTGCGGCCGCGGTAATCCAGGAAGAATTTGGCTTCGTCCAGATATTTGCGTTCACCAGTGGCCAGATACAGGCGGCAAAGAGCCATCTCGGCAATCTGATGGCCGGGAACCACACATGCCTGGCCTTCCCCGTCACCGACTTCCCGAAGCACGCAATCGGCATAACGGATGGCAATATCCAGAAAACTGCGTTTTCCCGTGGCCTGGAAATAGGCGACGGCACCTTCCACCATGTGTCCCAGATTATACAGTTCGTGACTCAGGATTTCTTCCTTGCTCCAGCGGGTATCGCCGGACCATTCATGCGGATGCCGGGGGTTCATGGTGCGCGCAGTATATAGATACCCGTCCGGCTCCTGTGCGCCGGCCACGATGACGAGAACGCTGTCGATGTAGGCTTCCAGGGATGCATCGGGCCGGGTTTGCAAGACATAGCTGGCCCCCTCGATGGTTTTGTATACATCGGTATCGTCGAAGGGATAACCGCTGGGGGAAAAGCCCAGATCCGTTTCGGGGTGTTCCATCTGCTCACGCGCCTGGACAAAATTCTGATACCGGCCCGTTTCCTCGCATTTGGAAAGCGCCAGGGGAATGGTAACCTCACGGGAAGCATCCAGCCGTTGTCCCCAGAAAGCATCTGTAACTTTCACATCTGTAAAGGGAACCGGATCGATGGGATAGCCTGTGCGGGAAGAAGGCTGGCTGCATGCTGCCAGCAGCAGGATGATTATGGCAAGGAATGGTAGCTGTTTCATACAGGTCGATCTATTCACTTCAAATATACTATTTTTTTGTAACTTTGACCGATTAACTAGCAAAGCGACCCATGAAAAGACTCCTACTTTCTATTCCGGCCATGGCCCTGCTGTTTTTATTCACTGCAGGGTGCGGCTCTCTCGGGAACCTCAGCAACAGCCTTGGCAACCTGGGGATTGGCGGACGTACCTACACATTCAACAGTCTGCCGCAGACGCTCGAAGACTTGAAAGCCCTTCCTGAGGCAAGCCTTACCGACCCGTACGCCGTGGCAGCCCTCACCGTCGCCGCCCTGACCCGCTATGGGACCAGCAGCCGCGACTGCATGCAGATGCTCAACTTCCTCAAGGGTCCCGAACCGGTATCGAACTATGAGAGCCAGTTTATCCGGGAACGGCTTCAGGGCAAAGAATACAAGCCTTTCTCTTTCTTCAAGGGAGCCACCCCCGCCAACAATTATACGCCGAGCCGGCCCTATAAGATCACCGTGGACAGCAATCCCTATTCTTTCACTACCGACGGATCGGGACACGAATGGTGTACGCTCTATGTCACCTCCGGCGGCGCAGACAGTCCGCGCCCGATCAAGCTGCGCAAGAAAGCGAGTACCGGCCAGTGGTTCCTCAACGACATCCAGTGCCTGAGCGATATCCGGACGCCGGCGGCAGCCGATCCGTGGAATTAGCGGGATTCCGGCAGCGGCCGGAAAAAACTGAAATGCACATTGCCGTACTTCTTCTCCTTCACGAAGGAGGGATGTGCGGCAAAGTTGTACTCGGACGGATGCTCGAGGATCAGATATCCCTCGTCATGGACCAGACCGCGGGACAGAACCTTGTCGGGGATCGTTTCCAGGCCATCCAAAGCGTAAGGCGGATCGGCGAAGACAATGTCGAAGCGCTTTGTGCAGAGCGGAAGGAAATCGAAGACGTTGTGCCGGACCACCTGCACCGTTTGTTCCACACCCAGCGAGGCGGCCGTCTTCCGGATGAAAGCGGCATTGACAGGATTCATCTCGACCGTGATGACACTGCCCGCACCGCGCGAGGCGAATTCAAAAGATACGGTGCCCGCCCCACCGAAAAGATCGAGCACGGCCAGACCATCGAACCAGAATTCGCTGTCCAGGGTATTGAACAAACCCTCCCGGGCAAAATCGGTCGTCGGCCGCGCCGCATAGCCGGCCGGCGGATTGAGCGCCCGTCCGCGCAGCGTACCGCCGATGATTCTCATAGCATCTCGACGCTGGCAAAATGGCGGAAGAGGTCGCCCTTGATGGTTTCGCCCGCTTCGCCGAAGAAATGCACGGTCGTCACCTGCGGGTTGATCTGGAACTGTTTCAGGGCTGCGAACAGATAATACTGGGCAGTCACTTCGTCGGCTGCGGGATACGCATTGCAGAGCAGCAGGCGGTCGCCGGCGGCGACCACGATTTCCACTGTTTCGGGCTCCAGGTGTACGACCACTTTGTTATACCGGTCGAGTGCAGCGGTCGCCTCCAGCATGTCCGCGATGCGACGCGCATCGGCATCCGCTCCGGCATAAAGAAGAACTGCCTTGTAGCAAGGCAGTTCTAAACTTTTTACCGAATCCGGCTTCTCGAGGACGACCACCTTGGATAACAGGTCGGCCGCAGTTTCCGGCGAGAAGTAGGCTTCCGGAATGAGGGTGAACTTCAGCACTACTCCCAGTTTCCGGCGTTGTTGTTGGCGTTGTCCACCGATCCTACCATCAGGCCCGCATAGCGGTCGGTATCTTCCTTCTCGGCCACCAGGTTCACGATCTGCTGACGGTCCATACCCTTGAGGAGCGACCAGAACGGCATCTTAGCCTCGAACAGCGGGACATCCACACCGGAGACCTGCTTGATGACGGTGCTCATGATTACCGTGTCGCCTTCGGAGAAGGGGATGTAACGGAGATTGTTCACGTCAAAATTGGGACGACGGGTAAAGAGGGTGTCCTTCACCGCGGTCTTCTGCGGAATGCGGACGATCAGGTTCTTGTCGCCGGCCTCATACAGTTCGTAGAGCTTTTCCATGAGTTTCTCTCCCTTGAGATTCTTCAGGGTCTTCTTGACGGCTTCGGTATGGAGAACGGCCGTAGAGTCGTCTTCAGAACCGATCTGGCGCATGATGGTGATCTTACCATTGTTGTAGAAGTCGATCAGGGAATCCATGACCGGGGCATAATGGCCGTAGGTGTCACGGTAGGTGACCTGGAGGGTACGGATGTCCTTCAACTGGTCGACAGCCACATTCTGGCGCTGTTGCAACTCTTTCTTGAACTTCACCGGTTCATTGATGCTCCGGAAAAGGAGAAAGGCCAGCCCGATGATCAGGAGGGGGAAAATGAAATAGGTTAAAAGTTTTCTCATATTGTTTGAATCTTTAATATTGTCACGTCGGTGCGCGGTATGCCAAATTCGATTTGACTTACAAAAGTAAAAAATATATTTCAAGACTACAATATATTTTTAAATTTGCGTCAAGAAAAACTGAACAGTCCCTCTCATGTCGATCGATACCGTTCAACTCGAAGCACTCCTGTCGGAAGCCCGCGACATCGTACTCATCGGGCACCTCAACCCCGATGGCGACGCCATCGGCAGCGTCACGGCCGCCTGGCACTATCTGCGGTCCCGCGGCAAGTTTCCCAAAATCATCCTGCCGAGCCCTTATCCGGAGAACATGTCTTTTCTGGAGCCGGATGGAGACAGAATCCTGATCTGCGAACAGGATTTGGAGGAAGCGCGTCGCCTGGTGGCTGGAGCCGACTTGCTCATCTGCCTCGACCTCAACCGCCTGGCCCGGACGGAATACCTTGAAAAAGACATCCTCGCTTCGCCGGCCAAGAAGATTCTGATCGACCACCACATCGCCGCGGAACTGGACCGTTTCGACCTGGCGTTCTCTACCATCGACGTTTCCTCCACCTGCGAACTGCTTTATTGGATCCTGCTTTCGACCCGCGACATCGCGGGTGATCCACAGCGGATCCCGCTTCGCTGCGCGGAGTCGTTGTACGTCGGCATGATGACCGACACCAACAACTTTTCCAATTCCGTGTTCCCGGGCACGTTCGAGATGGCTTCCAAGCTGATCGCCCGTGGCGTGGACAAGGATGCGATGCAGGAAAAAGTGCTCAGTTGCTACAGTGTCTCCCGTACCCGGCTGCTGGGGCACATGGTAAAAGACAAGATGGTCATCCTGCCCCGGCACAAGGCCGCCTACATGCTGCTGAGCAACAAGGAAAAGGAACGCTACCACTTCCTTCCCGGCGACAGCGAGGGATTCGTCAACCTTCCGCTGGCCATTGCCAGCGTCGAGATCAGCGCGCTTTTTACCGAGAACGCCGACGGACAGTACATCCGCGTCTCCCTCCGGTCGAAGAGCCGCGTCAACGTCAACCGGCTCGCAGTTCGTTTCTTCAATGGCGGAGGACATCGCAACGCCTCGGGCGGACGGCTTTACATCCCGCTGGAAGAAGTGCCCGCATACTTCGAAAGAGCACTGGATGCCTACCCGGACGAAGAAAAATTTTCATAAGGCACGTCTTTTGTGTAAATTTGCAGGTTATCCGTTTTCTGCATCGATGAAGCATCGCTCCATTCTGTTCCTGGCACTTGTCCTGCTGCCCGCTTTCGCCTGCGAAAGCGAGGTGCGGGAAACCAACATCAACCAGGACAAGTACATCGACAGCTACATCAGCAGCCATTATGCCGACAATACCGTGTACCACAACGGCGGATCGAGCCGCGTCGTGCTCACGGAAGGGCCGCAGGGTGCTCCCGTCATAGAAAAAGGGGATTCAGTCTATTTGTACTACGCCGGCTACACCTTCGGCCAGCGGGGCCCTGAAACCTGCTTTGTGCTCGACAGCGGCATGGTGCGGGTCGGGACGGGCGACCTGATCAAAGGACTCGAAGCGTCCCTGCCCGGTGCCCGACAGGGGGAGGAAGCCCTGATATTCTTCTCTGCAGACGATGGATACGGCAGCCAGACCGTGGGTCTGGTGCCCGCCAATTCGGCCCTGCTCTTCAACGTGGGCGTGGCCTTGATCAAAAAGAACCCGTAACGTATGAGTATCCATAAATCTATCCTTGCAACGTTGTTCCTCGCCGGTGTCCTGGCCGTTTCCTGCGCCGTTACGCCCGAAGAAGACACCTATTATTCCTCCGACCGCGTCATGAAGGCGTGGATCAACGTGAATTATCCCGGTGCAAAAACTTTTGGCGATACCGGCGCCTACATCCTGGAAATGGAACAGGGCAACGGTCCGACCGTCAGCGACAGTTCCTATGTGTGGGCGCATTACACGAAACGGGCACTCGACCAGACCGTCACTTCCACCAACATCCGGCAATTGGCCGAACAGTTGGGCAACTATACGGCTACGGCTTATTACGGCAGCGACATCTGGCGGGTGGACCAGGGCTACCTGCCCGACGCCCTGGAAACCGTGATCAAGACGATGCGCGGCGGCGGCCGGGCGAAAATCGCCCTTCCCGTCTCCGCTTCGAGTCATTCCAACGCCATCTATACAGCTTTCAGCAGCACCAGCGAGGCAGACAACCTGGTCATCGACCTGGCCATCGATACCGTCGTGGTCGACATCTACGATTATCAGGAACGTACGATGAAAGCCTGGTTCCAGGAGCACTTCGCCTGTTCCGACACAGTCGTCGAAGGCTTGTATTTCAAGAAACTGGAAAAGAAAGAAGCCGAATCCGACACCATCTCGGAAGGCACTTCCGTCAACGTCCGTTACATCGGCCGCCTGCTCGACGGCAGCGTTTTCGACACGAACATCGAAGACACCGCCAAGTTCTATCGCATCTGGAAGAGCGATGGCTCCTATTCCGGCTTGAGCATCAATTATTACAAGAGCGACGAATCCAAACGGAGTTCGGAGAACAGTGTCGTGGAAGGCTTTGGCACCGCCGTGATGCAGATGAACTACGGGGAAACCGCCGTCGCGGTATTCAACTCCAAACTGGGCTACGGCGAGAAAGGGAGCAACCCCGCCATCCCCGAATACGCACCGCTTTTCTTCTGGCTTTACATTGAGCCGAAAGAGTAATCCCTACAGATTGGATATGACCTGTACGCCCGCCGGGATCACCTCGATCCGGACGGGCGTGATGCCGACAGGCTCGCCGTCCACTTCCATATACGAGTACGGGGCCGCCGAGATCTCGACCTCCCGGCCACGGGTGTGCGATACTTCTTTGTGCTTGAAAACAGTACCTTTGAAAAGGGAAGGGACTTTCGCCAGGAATTTCCATTTGCTGAGTTTGCCGACTACCGTCACATCGATCAGGCCGTCGTCGGGAATGGCCTCGGGCGTCTGCATCATACCGCCGCCGCAGTACTTTCCAATGCCCAGCGCTACGGAAAAGGCCGTACCGCGGAAGAACTCTTCCCCATCCACCGCCACCCGGAAACGGAGCGGCTTATAGGAAAGGAAACCCGTCAGGAGCGACTTGAGATACTGCTTATCACCGGCATGGCCCCGTTCCTTGGCCAGATCGAAACGGTGGCACACTTCCGAATCGAAACCCAGGCCGCCGATGTTCATCATGTAGCGACAGTACGGCTTACCGTCCATCCGTGTATGGACCCGGGCGACGTCCTGTACCCGCGTATGGTCGGCGGCATCGGCTATCAGCGCTACCGCTTCTGCATAGTTGTGGGGAATCCGATGCAGGCGTGACCAGTCGTTTCCCGATCCGACGGGAATCAGCCCGAGAGTCACTTCGGACGGCGGAACTTCCGTCTGGGAATACAAACCATTGAGGACCTCGTGGATGGCCCCGTCGCCACCGATCACCAACAGTTTCCGGTATCCCTGCCGGACGGCTTCCCGGGCCAGTTCAATGGCGTGATACGCGTGGTCCGTAACATGCTCGGAAAAGCTTATTCCCCTGTCTTGCAGTAATTTGGAAATCTCAGGCCAGTCGCTTCGGGCTTTTCCTCCGCCCGAACGGCTGCTGACGATGACATGCCAGGTCGATTGGATTGTCATGATTCAGATGTTTCGCTACGCGAATTTAATAGTTTTTTTCGTATTTTTGCAGGTTATGGGAAAGATCATCGCAATCGCCAACCAAAAAGGTGGTGTCGGCAAGACAACCACCGCCATCAACCTGGCCGCTTCACTCGCGGTGCTGGAATTCAAGACGCTCATCATCGATGCGGACCCGCAGGCGAACACTACCTCCGGGCTCAATTTCAATCCCGACTCGAAGGAACATGATACCCTCTATGAAATCCTCATCGGTGAACGGACAGTCGACAGTGTCATCAAGCCGACCGACCTGGACCATCTCGACATCATCCCTTCCCATATCAACCTGGTCGGTGCCGAAATCGAAATGCTGGAAGTCCCGGGACGCGAAAATGTGCTGCGCCAGGCCCTTTCCGCCGTTCGGGACCATTATGACTACATCATCCTCGACTGCGCACCGTCGCTGGGCCTGATCACCATCAACGCCCTCACCGCCTCGGACAGCGTGATCATCCCCGTCCAGCCGGAGTATTTCCCGCTGGAGGGATTGGGCAAACTGCTCAATACCATCAACATCGTCCGTACGCGCCTGAACCCGCAGCTCACCATTGAAGGCTTCCTCTTCACCATGTACGACAGCCGCCTGCGGCTGCACAACCAGGTGGTGGAAGAAGTCAAGACCTACTATCCCGACATGGTTTTCAAGACCATGATCACCAAAAACGTCCGGTTGAGCGAAGCGCCGTCGTACGGCAAACCGGCCATCCTCTACGACGCCCGCTCCGCCGGCGCCGACAACTATCTCAACCTGGCCCGGGAAATCATCAAGAAGAACGAATCATGGCAAAAAGAGCAGCATTAGGAAGAGGACTTGGCGCCCTGCTGGGCGACGCCGCGCCAATCAAAGACGCCCGTGAAATCCACCGGCTCGCGAGCGGCAACCCCGCCGCGGTTACGGAGATTCCGATCGACCAGATTGTCCCCAACCCCTGGCAGCCCCGCGCCGAATTCGACCAGGAAGGCCTGGAAGAACTGGCTTCGTCGATCCGTACGCTGGGCATTATCCAACCGCTCACGCTGCGGCAGACAGGTCCCGCCACCTACCAGATCATCAGCGGTGAACGCCGTTTCCGGGCCGCCAAGGCCGCCGGCTTGTCGAGCGTCCCCGCCTATATCCGGCAGGCCGACGACGCGGCCATGCTGGAAATGGCCATCGTGGAAAACATCCAGCGGGAAGATCTCGATCCCGTCGAGACCGCGCTCAGCTTCCAACGGCTGATCGACGAGTGCAAGCTCACCCAGGAAGCCATGGCCCTGCGTGTCGGCAAGAAACGGGCGACCATCACCAATTACCTGCGCCTGCTGAAACTGCCCGAAGAAATCCAGAAAGCACTCAAACTTGGCAAGATTTCTGTGGGTCACGCCAAGGTCCTGCTCGGCGTCGACTCCCCTGCCCGGCAGCGGAAACTCTGCGAAGGCATCCTCCGGGGCGACTGGTCGGTGCGTCAGTTGGAACAGAAAGTGCAGGCTCTTGCCCGCCAGGAAGCCCGGACGGAAGCCGGAGAAGAAACCCTTCCCGAACTGTTCTACAACCTCGCCGAGCGCATCGGCCGCCACTTCGACAACAAAGTCGCAGTCCGACGCGATGCCAAGGGAGGCGGGACCATAACCATCCGTTTTGACAACGAACAACAAGTAGAGAACCTCCTCAACGACCTGAACAAGCGATAATCCGTCCGTGCGCCGCATCCTCCTCACCCTTCTGCTGCTGGTCAGCGTCTGCTGCAGCCTGAGTGCCCAATTCCGGAGCACGCGCAACGACGTGTCGCGGATCAACAATGCCGGCACCGTCTCCGGCCCTCCCGGTTCCGAGACGAATACGACTGCAGCGGCCGATACCACGGCCGCGGCCGATACCGTCCAGGGGTTTTCCATCCGGAGACTGGTCCGCGGCTATGCCGGCAGGGACACCCTGACGCCGGGGTATATGCTGCTGGGCACGGCCATCGTTCCGGGCGCCGCACAAATGTACAACCACGACTGGTGGAAAGTACCCGTGATCTATGCCGGCATCGGCGCCGGAGTTTACGGCGGCATCTGGAGCAACCGGCAGTATCACCAGACCGGAGAAACGAAATACAAGTACTATCGCACGGCCGGCTACGCCGTTGCAGGACTCGTCTATTGGGGACAGATGCTCGACGGCGTGGCCTGCTTCAAGACCGATTTCCGGCCGCCCGTTCCAGCCAAGTCCACCATCTATTCCCTCCTCCTTCCCGGTTTGGGGCAGGCCAACAACGGAGACTGGTGGAAAATCCCCATCTGGACCGGTGGCCTGGTCGTCTGCGGTTATTTCTACCATTTCAACGACATCCAATACCGCCGTTTCCGCTGGATTACCCAGGTGGGTGAAAAAGACAGCGGCTATATCGGCGCTATCACAGCCAACTCGGCTCAGACGTACCGTGACATCTACCGACGTTATCGGGACTACTCCATCCTGGCCGCCATCCTGGTCTATACACTCAACGTCATCGACGCGAATGTCTTCGCCTACATGGCGGACTTCGACGTGAGCGACAATATCGCGTCCCTGGAGATCCAGCCCGCCCTCATCCAGCCACTGACCCCGTTCTACACCTATTCCGACACATCCACTTCCCCTGCCGCTATGCCAGCGCTGGGGGTCAACCTGCAATTCACATTCTGATTTTTTATGAAACGTTTCTCCCTGCTAATCCTGACCGCAGCCTTTCTCCTTTCCCCTTGTCTGGGCCATGCCCAGATCTTCGGGGAGAAGAAGCGGCAAAGCCAGCTGATCGAAGAGTTGACGCACCGCATCGACTCCCTTCAGCAGGCCTACGACTCCCTGTACAACGAATACCAGATGCTTGCCGCCCCGGCCAATGATGCGGACGGAGATATCCTCATCGACGACGACATCGAAAACCTCATCGAATACAACCCCGAAAACATCGACTCGCTGCTGAACATCTACTATATCCAGAAACAGATCGACGTTAACGAGTTCGACGTTTCCACCCTGGAACTTGACTCCCTCACCAGCAACATCCCCGACCAGGTTTACATCGACCGCCTGCAGAAAATGAACTCCTTCATTCCGGTCCAGTTCAACAAAGCGGTCAAGAATGCCATCATCCGCTACACGGAACGGATGCCGATGGCCACGGCCCGGATTATTGGCCTGTCCACCTACTACATGCCGCTCTTCGAAGAAATCTTCGACGAATATGGACTGCCGAAAGAACTCAAGGCCATGGCCGTCATCGAATCCGCGCTGAATCCCCGCGCCGTCTCCCGAGCCAGAGCCAAAGGTATGTGGCAGTTCATGTACAATACCGGCAAGATGTACGGTCTGGAAATGACCTCTTACGTAGATGAACGCTACGATCCACTGACATCCTGCCGGGCCGCCGCGCGCCTGCTCAAGGACAGTTATATGGTCTTCGGCGACTGGTCGCTGGCCATCGCCTCCTATAATTGCGGCGCCGGCAACGTGAGCAAGGCCATCCGGCGCAGCGGCGGAAAAACCGATTTTTGGGAGATCTACAACTACCTGCCCCGCGAGACGCGCGGCTATATCCCCGCTTTCATTGCCGCGCTCTACACGCTCAACTACTACCCTGAACACGGAATCGTCCCCACGCAAATCAGCCTGCCGGCCCATGTGGACACCTTCCACGTGAACAAGAACCTGCACTTCGGGCAGATCTCCGAAACCATCGGTATTCCGATGGAGACGCTCCGCGACCTCAACCCGCAGTATCTGCACGACATCATTCCGGGCACCGACCACACCTACATCCTCAACCTGCCCCACCAGTACACCCTGGCTTATGTCGATGTTCAGGACACGATCTACCGCTACAAGGACTCCGTGTTCTTTAATCCGGTAGCCGTCCAGAAGATCAAGGAGACCGGCGGCAGCGGCGAACAGCGCGTGATCCACAAGGTCAAGAACGGTGAGACGCTTTCGAGCATCGCCACCAAGCACCGCACCACCGTGGCCAACATCAAACGCTGGAACGGTCTCAAGAGCAACACGATCCATGTTGGACAGCGGCTTTACATCTATGGCCCTGCCGGCAAGCCGGCCAGTTCTTCGTCCGGCGCAACGACGGCCAAACCGGCCAGCACCGGCAAGAGTTCCGGGCAGGCCTCCACGGCTGCGGCATCGACCTATACCGTGAAGAAGGGCGACACCTTGAGCAGCATCGCCAAGAAGACCGGCGTTTCGCTCAATACGCTCTACAAACTCAACAACCTCAATGCCAAGAGCAAGATCTATCCTGGAATGAAGATCCGGACGAA
>JAFZAF010000131.1 GCA_017548335.1 Bacteroidales bacterium
ATCGAGGACGCCATTCTCGCAAAGCTTGTCGAGCAGGAAGTTGCGCTTGGCCAGCAGGGCGTCCCGCCGGCTACCGGGATGGATCATGGCCGGGGCGTTGGGCAGGACGGCCAGCATGGCGTTTTCGGCCCAGGAGAGTTCGTCGGCCGGCCGGCCGAAATAGCGCCAGGCGGCGGCTTCCAGCCCGACCACATTACCCCCGAACGGCGCGTGGGCGGCGTAAAGCGCCAGGATTTTGTCTTTGCTGCAATAGGCTTCCAGCCGCAGGGCGAGCGCCATCTCGATCAATTTCTCGCTTACGGTCCGGGGCTGGTTGCCGCGGCTCAGACGGATGGTCTGCATGGTCAGCGTACTGGCGCCGCTGCGGACTTCGCCCTTGCGGGTATTGAGCCGCAGGGCGCGGGCCACGGCCAGCGGGTCGATGCCGGGATGGTGCCAGAATCGTTTGTCCTCAAAGGTAACGATGCAAGTGGCGAATTTTTCGGGGACGGAATCAGAAGCAGGGAATCGCCATTGGCCGTCGGCGGCGATGCGGGCGCCCATCAGCTGCCCTTCCCGGCTCTCCAAAACGGCGCAGACAGGGTCGTCGAACAGGTCTCCCGGCCTGAGCAGCCACGCGATGAGTGCCAGGCCGGCCAGAAGGAGAAAAAGCAGCAAAAGATTCTTTCGATTGTCCACGCGAATGCTTATATTTGCATTATATAGCAAAATTAGGCAAAAATCCCATGTAATATGAAAAGAATAGCATTTGTCTTGAGTTTCGTCCTGGCGGTGATCGCTACCGCAGGATGCGTCGGGAATGCAGGCGACAGCGTTGCCAGCTACTCGAAGGAGATCCGGATCGACGACCCCGTGACGGTCCGTGTCTTCGACGCCTTTACGCTGAAAACCGACGACCAGGCACTCGAAACCGCACGGAAAGCGGTCTCGATCTCCCCGAAGGTCGATTTCGACGTCCAGATTGTGGACCCGCAGACCCTCTGCATCGTTCCGAAACAGGCGCTGGAATACAACACCACCTATAAGGTGACGGCCGACTTCGGCAAGATGGCCGGCGTATCCGGCGGCAAGCAGACCTTAGAGGTCACGACCCTGGCGCCGGTCCTGCTGTTTGACTACAGCAAACTGACCGGATACCCGGACAGTGAAGACCGCTACCAGATTAACGTGGAGATCACCTCGCCCGAGAGTCTCGATGCCAAATACCTGGAGAGCGGCTTCTCCGTGAAAGGAACCGCCGCTTCCGTGGCCTGGGAACACGCTGAGGACGGCAAGACGCATGTGGCCACGATCGGCAACATCCTGGCCAGCGAACGCAAGGGCTCGCTCGAAGTGGTCCATGCCTGGCCGAAATATGCGGCCGAGGGCAGCCGCCGCTACGCGATTCCGGCCAAAGGCTCCTTCGAAGTCGTGGAAAGCGAGGTCAAGGCCGAGCCGTATGGCTATGAAATCGCCTTCTCTTCCGCGCTCGATCCCAAGCAGGATTTCAAGAACCTGATCTCGATGCCGGGCGCCGGCAAGCTCTCGTTTATTGTCAACGAAAACATCCTGAAGATCAATCCCGCCGTGAAGGCTTCCGAAAAGCAGTTCCTTTCGGTCAGCAAGGCGATCGCCAGCGCCAAGGGCAAGAAGCTCGAAAGCGATTTCGACCGCTGGTTCGAGATCCCGACAGGCGAACCGATGGTCAAGTTCCTGACCCGCGGTTCGGTACTTCCTTCCTCGGGCGATGTGAACCTGCCGTTCCAGGCCATCAACTATGGCAAGGCCCGCGTGCGCGTAAAACGCATCTATGAAAACAACGTGCTGCAGTTCCTGCAGGACAACGGCCTGAACGATACCTACTGCTATACGGACAACGTGGCCCGCGTGGTCATCGACACGACCCTCGTGCTGGGCGAGACCAATTCGGCGAAGTTGCGCAACCTCAACACCTACGGCCTGCACCTGGCCAATCTGGTCAAAGTGGAGCGCGGGGCCATTTACCGCATCGAGATCCGCGGTGCCGAGCCCCTCACCGAATTCAAGGACAGCCATTACGAGAGCGACTATTATTTCGGCAGCTACAGCGACTATGAGAACCGGGTCCTCAACATCCTGGTTTCCGACCTGTCGGCCATCGCCAAGAGCTCCGACAAGGGCGAATACACGGTTTTCGTGACCGACATCCTTTCGGCCCAGCCGGTAACCGGCGCCAAGGTGACGCTCTACAACTCGGTCAATCAGGTGATCGGCGAGGGGACCACCGGTTCAGGCGGCCGCTTTACCTGCACGGTGCCCGATGACCAGGCCAAGACCATCATCGTCAGCAAGGGCAACGACAAGTCCTACCTGTCGGTGGGCTACGGCAACGCGGTTTCGATGAGCAGCTTCGAAGTGGACGGCAACGCCTCCCGCCAGGGCCAGAAAGGCTATATCTTCGGCGAGCGCGGCGTCTGGCGTCCGGGCGACGACATCCATGTCACCTTTGTGTCGATGCTTGACGAAGGCGTGCTGCCTGCCGGCCATCCGGTCACGGCGGTGCTCAGCAACCCGAAGGGCCAGACCATCAGCACGCTGGTCAACAATACGGGTTACGACGGCATGTACAGTTTCCACTTCAAGACTGCAACCGACGCTCCGACCGGCAACTGGGAGGTGGCGGTGACCGCCGGCGGCCAGACCTGGTACAAGACCCTGAAAGTCGAAACCGTGAAACCCAACAACATCGTCATCGACCTGTCGCTCAACGACAAGCCGGCCGCACCGGCCCGCTCCATCCGCGGCACCGTCGCGGCGCGCTGGCTGGTGGGCAATCCGGCCAAAGACCTGGAGACGCGCATCGACGTAGACCTCTCCCGCGGCCGGACGTCGTTCGACCAATACAAAGGCTATGTGTTCGAAGACCGTTCGCGCAGTTTCTCCGGCGAGAGCAAGGAACTCTACAAGGGCCGTACCGATGCTTCCGGCAAGATGATCTTCTCCGCCAGCCTCGGCAATCTCGGCCGTGTCCCGGGCATGCTGACGGCACTGGTCACGACCCGCGTGTTCGAAAAGAGCGGCGACTTCAGCATCGACCGCTACACGACCACCGTCTCGCCGTACGACACCTACATCGGCCTGAATATTCCTGAACAGGAAACCGAGTGGGGATCCCGCTTCCTTGACAAGGAACGTACGCACACCATCAAGCTGGCGGCGGTCAACACCAACGGCGTTCCCGTCACTTCCCCGGTAAAGGTGGGTGTGGAAATCTACCGGATCGGTTGGGAATGGTGGTGGAGCTCCTCCTACGAAGGCCTGGCCTCCTATGCCAAGGATTCGTACAATAAGCCGGTCAAAGAGATGACGGTCACCCTTACAGGCGGTACCGGTGAGTTCAAACTCGACCTTACCAAGGAAGACAGCGGCAACTATTTCATCCGCGTGACCGACCTGGCCGGCGGCCATGCCGCTTCGGCCGTAACACTGCTCCGCTACAATTATGAATCCACGACGGAAGGCAACGGCGATGCGGCAATCCGCCTGCCGATGACCCTCAACAAGGATCAATTCACCGTCGGGGAAACCGCGCAGCTGACCATCCCTTCGGCCAGCGGCGCCCGCGCCCTGGTCTCGATCGAGAAAGGCGAGCGGGTCGTAAAGACCTTCTGGGTGGACTGCAAGGGTGAAAAGACCGACATCGCCATTCCGATCGAAAGCGGCATGGCCCCGAACGTCTACGCCACGGTCACGTTGATTCAGCCTTACAACAACATGGAGAACGATGCGCCGATCCGGATGTTCGGTGTGCAGCGCATCCTTGTGGAAGAAGGGACGACGCATCTCCATCCGGTGATTGATATCGCCGGCGAAATCCAGCCCGAGAAAGAAGTTTCCTTCTCGGTCAAGGAGCAGGACGGCCGTCCGATGAGCTATGTGGTGGCGCTGGTCGATGAAGGCCTGCTGAGCCTCACGCGCTTCAAGACTCCCGACCCGTGGAAGTCGTTCTACGCGACCGAAGCCCTCGGCGTCCGCACCTGGGATCTCTACGACCTGATTATCGGCGCCTATGGCGCCCGGATGGAGCGGCTCTTCGCCATCGGTGGTGACGGTGAGAATGGCGATGTCGTGACGCCGAATACGCAAGCCGAACGCTTCAAACCCGTCTCGCTCTTCCTGGGCCCGTTCAGCGTGAAGGCCAAAGGCACCGGGAAGCACAGCGTCATGATTCCGCAGTACATCGGTAATCTCCGGGCCATGGTCATCGCGACCGACGGCCACGCCATGGGCTCGTCCGACAAGAGTGTCCTGGTCACCAAGCCCGTGATGGTCAAGGCCACGCTGCCGCGCGTGATCGGCACCGATGAAGAAGTGGTCCTGCCCGTGACCGTCTTCACCAACAAGGACGGCGTCGGCTCCGTGACGGTCGATGTTACCGCCGAGGGCCCGCTCTCCGTCGTGGGCAGCAGCACGGCTACGGTCAATGCGCCTAAGGCTGGCGAAGAGCTGGTGTGGTTTACCCTGAAGGCCTCCGATCTTGCCGGTATCGGCAAGATCCACACGACGGCCCGCAGTTCCAACGACAGTTCGGCCGAAGATCTGGAAATCGATATTCGCGAGCCGAATACACGCGCGACGAATTCACAGATCAATGTCCTCAATGCAGGCCAGACCCTGGCCATGGCGTTCCCGCTGGTCGGTCGTCCCGGCACCAACGAGGTGAACGTGGAGGCTTCCACCATTCCGCCGATCGATCTCAACTATCGGCTGAATTACCTGATCCGCTACCCGCACGGCTGTGTGGAACAGACCGTCTCCTCGGTCTTCCCGCAACTCTATCTGGGCGACCTGATGGAGGTCACGGCTGAAAACCGTACGCAGATGGAGAAGAACATCAAAGCGGCCATCGACCGCCTCAGCCTCTTCGCCATCCCTTCGGGCGGCATGACCTACTGGCCGGGCATGGCCGGATACCAGAGCGCGAACGTCTGGGGAACGACCTACGCCACCCACTTCCTGGTTGAGGCCCAGAAGGCGGGCTATGCCGTTCCGGCTACGCTCCGCAAGTCGAACCTCTCCTATCTGAAGAGCGTCGCTTCCGGCAAGAGCTATGACTATGATGCCCGTGCCTACGCCTGCTATGTGCTCGCGCTCGCCGGTACGCCCGACCGGGGCGACATGAACCGCCTGCGTGAAGACCTCGCCAAGCTGCCCGAGTCCAGCAGCCTGCTGCTGGCCGGTGCGTATGCCTTGGACGGCAAGAAAGACGTGGCCCGTTCGGTCCTGCAGGGCAAGAAAGCCGACACGAAGAAATACAACCGCTTCTCCGACAACTTCGACAGCGAAGAGCGTGTGCAGGCCATCGCTTCGATGATCAACACCGCCATCGGCGACAAGACTGCCGCTTTCAAGAACGTGGAGAAGCTGTCCAATTGGCTTAATGACCGCAAGCATTGGATGAGTACGCAGAGTACTGCCTGGGCACTCCGGGCCGTGGCCGACTACATGAAGAACAACGCTGGGGACGGCGTCAACGTCAACGTCAAGTCGCCCGCCGGAACTACCACGCTCAAGTCAGCCAAGTCCATTGCCCAGGGTTCGCTCGATGCCGGAAACGGTACCACCCTCGACCTGTCGATCAACAACGCGTCGAAATCTCCGGTCTATGTGGTCGTAAGCTCCACCGGTGTTCCGGAGAAGGGACAGGAGCTGGCTCGTGCTGATGGCTTGCAACTTTCTGTGAAGTACACGCTGCCCGACGGCACCCCGATCGATCCGACCGACCTTGAACAGGGAACGGACTTTATCATGTATACCTATATTACGAATACGAGTCCGACGACCGACTACACCAACCTGGCCCTGACACAGATCTTCCCGTCCGGCTGGGAAATTCATGTCGACCGCGTCGAAGGATTCTATCAGGACTTCCGCGACGACCGCATCTACAGCTACGTCTATATGGCCCGCAATTCCAGCGGCTACTTGAAGACACGCCTCACGGCTACGTACAAAGGCCGCTTCTACATGCCGTCCTTGATCTGCGAAGCCATGTACGACAATACGATCGGTGCCGCCATCCCTGGACAATGGGTAACTGTACGGTAACGGAATAGACCGTTTTTCCATGGATTTCGTCCCGGTTCCGGCCGGGACGAAATTTTTTATGTTTTTTTTCAAAATAATTTTGCAGATTAAAAAAAACGCCTTACATTTGCAGCCCGTTTCGGAAAGAACGGATTAGTTCATTGAAAGAATAGGAAGAACAAGTACAAGCAAGTACCGATTTTAACTTGATTAGAATCAGAAAAGAGCAAAGCGTTGATTCTTTTGGAAAGAATTGAAAGAAGTTGCAGGGTCCGACTTGAGTTATATAGTAAATTATACAATGAAGAGTTTGATCCTGGCTCAGGATG
>JAFZAF010000132.1 GCA_017548335.1 Bacteroidales bacterium
GGCCTGACGGTGGGAGACCATTGTCCGCCGGACTCCGCCGCATCGTTGGCGGAGAAGCCCCAGATCAGCCAGATATAAGAGAACCCATCCAAGCCGCGCAGCGCTTCCGCAATGCGATAAGACGGTTCGAAGACAATCTTGGAATACAACGAGGGCGCGAGGCCGGCCTGGCGCGGCAGGCCGAACTTCGTCGGAAAATCGTTATGGATCCTTGCGATGATATCCAAAGGGTCGGACAGAAATCCCATGGCTGCGCTATTTCGAGATGATGGGATTTCCTTTGGAGTCGAGCAGCGGCGTCAGGCCGCCGGCATAGCCGGAAGTTACGAAAAGATAGTTGACGCCGGTTTCATTGTCCACGATGACGCGGGACAGGACCGTAAAGCTGGAGCCTTCTCTCTCAAGGGTCTCAAAACGTGATTCTCTGCTCATGGTATCGAAATGGATTGTTTTTGCAAAGATACGACTTCCCTCGTTTTTTTCATAACTTTGTATGACGATGGCTTCCTATCTTCAAATCGAGAACATTTCCAAGTCGTACGGGCCGAAAGTACTGTTCGACCATATCGGCTTCAATGTCAACGAAGGCGACAAGATCGCCCTGATTGCCCCCAACGGCACCGGCAAAACCTCCCTGATGCGCATCCTCGCCGGCAAAGACAAGTCTGACTCCGGCGGGCAGATCCTGTTTCTCAAGGACATCCGTATCGCCTTCCTCGAACAGGATTACGACTACGACCCCGGATCCACCTTGCTCGAACAAGTACTCTCGGGCAGTACACAATTCCTGGAACACCTTGATGAAGCGGGCCGCTTCGAATACGAACGCCGCATCATCCGGCTGCTCACCGACTTCGGCCTGCGGCCCGACCAGCGCATGTGCGAACTCTCCGGCGGCGAAGTCAAGCGCGTGGCCCTCACCGAAGTGCTTGCCACCGAAGCCGACTTCCTCATTCTCGACGAGCCCACCAATCACCTCGACGTCGACGCTATCGAATATCTCGAGAACTACCTGAAACGCTCCCGCTGCACCCTGTTCATGGTCACCCACGACCGCTACTTCCTCGACCGGGTGTGCAACACCGTTATGGAACTCGACCATGGACAGATCTACATCTATAAAGGCGATTACGAAAACTACCTGGAAAAACGCGCCGAGCGCATCGCCAACTACAACGCCGAAACCGACAAGGTCCGCAACCTCCTTCGTCGCGAACTCGAATGGATGCACGCCACCCCTTGTGCCCGCACCGGCAAAGCCAAATACCGCAAACAAGCCTTCTGGGAACTCAAAGGCCGCGCCGAACAAGTCCACACCGTCCGCCAAGTCTCGATGGAAGCCTTTGACGGCGCCACCCGCCTTGGCACCAAAATCATCGACTGCTACGATGTCTCCTTTCGTCACCCCCGACCTGATCGGGGGTCTGAGATGCCCGATCAGGTCGGGCATGACGGGAGCAGCAAAGCGTTAATTAAAGAATTTACGTACAAGTTCCAACGCTACGACCGGATCGGGATCGTGGGAAAGAACGGGATCGGGAAAACAACATTCATCGATCTGCTCATCGGCGCACTGCAACCTACCGCAGGCCGCATTGAACGCGGCGAATCGCTCAAGATCGGCTACTACCGCCAGGACGGCATGCAGTTCGATGAAAGCCAGACCGTCCTCGAGACCGTAGGCAACCTCGGCCTCCTGAACCAGTTCCTCTTTCCCCACGACATGCTCAACAACCCCGTCGCCAAACTCTCCGGCGGCGAACGGCGGCGGCTCTACCTGCTCACCATCCTGATGCAGCAGCCCAACTTCCTGATCCTCGACGAACCCACCAACGACCTCGACATCGTCACCCTCAACATCCTCGAAGAGTACTTGCTCGACTTCAAAGGCTCCCTCCTCGTCGTCTCCCACGACCGCCACTTCCTCGACCGCGTCGTCGACCACCTCCTCGTCTTCTGCGGCGACGGCCTCATCAAAGACTTCGTCGGCGGCTACACCGAATACCGCACTTTTATTAAAGACTACGAAGCCGAACAGCGTAAACAGATGAAAAAGATGCCCGGTCAAGCCGGGCATGACGAATGGAGAAACCAGAGCAGTGGAGCGCAGATTCCCGGTCAAGCCGGGAATGACGGAAGAA
This sequence comes from Bacteroidales bacterium, assembly GCA_017548335.1. Classification (GTDB taxonomy): domain Bacteria; phylum Bacteroidota; class Bacteroidia; order Bacteroidales; family UBA932; genus Cacconaster. The sequence continues at coordinate 2,142 of JAFZAF010000132.1, forward strand.
AGAAGAAACGCTCGTATAAGGAGCAGCGCGAATTCGACCAACTCGAGGTTGAGCTCGAAAAACTAAACGCCGAAAAAGCGGAAATCGAGGCGCTGCTGGCGGCAGCGACCGCATCGTACGAAGAAATCCGCAACGCCTCCGAGCGCTACGAAGCCCTTAAAACAGAACTCGACGAAAAAGAAACCCGCTGGCTCGAACTCAGCCTCTGACGGCTACTCGAAATCCCCGAAACTTTTCCCGTTCCAACGAAAATAGGCCAGATTCTCCTCAGTCCCCGTCGGGTCAACCCGGTTCACGCTCACCGCGTCCTTCACCAACTCGATGTACGCTCCTTCATTGGCCCACATAAACTCGCCGAGCAATTGATAGAAAGGATCCTTTTCGATGTGGACCAATGCCCCGTCCTTGTAATCATACATATCGATATTGCCATTCCCGGACTCGTGCCTGACCACCCTCCAACTGCCATCCTCCTTCGGATAAGCCCGCACGGTCAGCTCGTCGTACGCGCCGTAACCCTCAAAACTGAAATGCGTAAAACCGTTGGGCGTAAAATCCAGCTCATCCGGCGCTTCCAGCGCCTTGGCAATGATCTTCAGATCCACATCATCCAGTAAACCCGAGACCGGCTGGCCGTCTTCATCCACCCGGATGAAACGGGTTCCGTTCCAGGCATACGACCACGTCTCGACGGTTGGCAGGACAAGCCGCTCCGCCTCATCCTCCAGATACTCCTCCCCATAGGTCAGATAATCCAGATCGATGGTTACTTCCAAAAGATCGTTATAGAACGTGTACGAATAGTTGGGTCTCTCGATAATCTCATTGATCTCGGCCATCTCAACCGTCGATTTGCTCCAGTCCATCATTTCCCGGGCATCCGGGCACGGCAGCACCCACTTCGTCTCCGGCGTCAGTTCCCCGTCCAAATAATTGTATGCCTTGGCATCCCAGAAACCGCACAGTCCGTCCATACCGCCATAAGCGGCCCAGTAGGCACGCCAGCCCCCGGTCGTGAGCGGATAGCAGTGCAGATTCAGATACCCATAGAGGCCCGGATCCTCCCCGATTTCGGATCCCTGCACAGAAGGATTGAAACTCAGCGGATTGAAGGGCTCTGCATTCGCATCTTCTGTCGTGTCGCGCTTCATTTGCTTGCAGAAGAAAGGCAGGTCGTCCTTGGAAATGCGTTCGTATACTTCCAACGCAATGTCGCGTTCAGGAGCCGCGGACGCCACGGCTTGCTCCGTCGCCCCTTCCGCAGGCTTGGGTTGCTTGTTACAGGCACACAGGAGCAGGATGGAAGTCGCCAGCGCAAGAACCGTCATCTGGAAAAAAACTTTCATAGGTCACATTTTATACAAAGTATAAAGATACATACAATCGCGCATTTTTCCTACCTTTGCAGCGCTGAAAATACACAAATCAAATATTCATGAAAAAGATGATTTTCTTGCTGGCGGCAGTGGGGCTCGTAGCAGCCTCCTGCGGTACCAAACAGCCGGTCAAGTTGGCCGGCATCAACTATGACTATCTCGACCAGACCGTCCGGCCGGGCGACGACTTTGCCCAGTATGCAACCGGTCATTGGGGCGATTTCAACCCGCAGCCGCCGGAGTATCCCTCATGGGGCGCCTTCACAAAACTCGCGGATGAGAACACCAAGACCCTGGCCGGCCTGATCCAGGAAATCGCGGCCCGCGACAACGAAAAGGGCAGCATCGCCCAGAAGATCGGCGACCTCTACAATATGGCAATGGACTCGACGCGCCTGAACGCCGACGGCGCAGCGCCGCTGAAAGCCCATCTGGCCGAGATCGATGCCATCAAGACGCGCGAGGATCTGCTCAATTACTGCACGAAGGAGCACGATAACCTGCTGTTCGGGATGTATGTCGATGCCGACGAGAAAGATTCCAAGAACAACATCGTCGCCATCACCCAGGGCGGCCTGACCCTGCGCAACAAGGAATACTATTCCTCCAAGGATCCCCAGAACGTGATGGTCCGCGAGGCTACGAAAGAGCACATGAAGAAGCTCTTCGTGCTGGCCGGCTATCCGGAGAAAGAAGCCGCCGCCAAGGTCGCCCGCATCTGGGCCCTCGAAACTGAACTGGCTGCTACGCACTACTCCATGGAAGACCAGCGCATCCCTGAGAAGAACTATCACAAGGTGAGCGTGGACGAACTGACGAAGCTCTGCAAGCCTTTCGACTGGAAGACCTATCTCAAGAACTACCGTTATGACAAGACCACGGAAGTCGATCTCGGCCAGCCTGAGCCCGTAGCCAAGGCCTGCAAGCTGATGATGACCGCTCCGCTCGAGACCCTCAAGGACGTCTACCGCTGGCAGATCATCAACGGCGCCTCCTCGCTGCTGTCCGACGATTTCGTACAGGAGAATTTCGAATACAGCCGCAAGATCTACGGCACGCAGGAACTCACCCCGCGCTGGAAGCGTGCGGTCAATCTGGTCGACGGCTATATGTCCGACGCCGTGGGACAGATGTATGTGGAGAAATACTTCCCGCCGGAGGCCAAAGCCGAGATGATCGACCTGGTCGGCAAACTCCAGAAATCACTGGGCGAGCGCATCCAGGCCCAGGAATGGATGACCGACGAAACCAAGGCAAAGGCCCTCGACAAACTCGCCGCCTTCCACGTGAAGGTAGGCTATCCCGACAAATGGGATGACCTGACCCCGCTGGTGATCGACCCGGAAAAGTCGCTGTACGAGAATGCCCGCGTCGCTTCCGTTTTCTATTGGGACCTGAACTACAACAAACGGTATAACAAGCCGGTTGACAAGGACGAATGGCTGATGCCCGCCCAGATGGTCAATGCCTACTACAACCCGACCAGCAACGAGATCTGCTTCCCCGCCGCCATCCTGCAGCCGCCGTTCTTCGACCTGAATGCCGACGCCGCCGCCAACTATGGCGCCATCGGCGTGGTGATCGGCCACGAAATGACCCACGGTTTCGACGACCAGGGACGCCTTTACACGAAGGAAGGAAATCTCGAGAACTGGTGGACCGACGACGACGCCGAAGGGTTCAAGAAGCCTTGCGACGCGATGGTCGAATACTTCAACACCCTTTGGGTGATTCCCGACGACCTCCATGCCAACGGCACGCTCACACTGGGCGAAAACCTGGCCGACCACGGCGGACTCAACATCGCGTACAACGCCTTCCAGATGTGGCAGAAGGAGAACGGCCGCCTGAAAGACGACAACGGCTTCACCCCCGAACAGCGCTTCTTCCTGGCCTATGCCAACGTCTGGGCCGGCACCACCTCCGAGGAGATGCTCCGCTATCAGACGATGATGGACGTGCACTCCGTGCACCAGCTCCGCATCAACGGCGCCCTGGCCCAGTGCGACTACTGGTACGACGCATTCAACGTGCAGCCCGACAACGCCATGTACGTGGCTCCCGAGAACCGCGTCCGCGTGTGGTAATGCCATGAGAAAAAGACCTACCGTAGCGCTGATTTATGACTTTGACGGGACGCTGTCGCCCGGCAACATGCAGGAGTTTGGTTTCATCCAGGCCATCGGGCAGACGCCCGACGAGTTCTGGAGCAAGAGCAATGCGGCCCCTGACGGGCAGGAAGTAAGCAGCATCCTTTCGTACATGAAGTTGATGATCGACGAAGCCCGGAACAAAGGAATCTCGCTGACGCGGGATTCCTTTGTATCCTTCGGCAAGCACATCGCCCTGTACGAAGGCGTGAAGGAATGGTTTGCGCTGATCAATGACTACGGCCGGCGTCACGGGGTGAACGTGGAGCACTACATCAACTCTTCGGGACAGACCGAACTGATCGAAGGAACTTCCATCGCAAAAGAATTCAAGAAGATCTTCGCCTGCTCGTTCTGGTACGACGAGCACGGCGTGGCGGTCTGGCCCGCTGTCGCGGTGGACTATACCGGAAAGACACAGTTCCTCTTCAAGATTGCCAAGGGTATCATGGACATCAGCGACAACACGAAGGTCAACGAGAGCCAGAAAGAGGACGACAAGCCCATCCCCTTCAGCCACATGATCTACCTGGGCGACGGGACCACCGATATTCCTTGCATGAAGATTGTCAAGATGTTCGGCGGCAATTCCATCGCCGTCTATTCCACCGAGAACAAGCGGCAATGGGATATGGCCCGTAAATTGCTGAAACAGGACCGCGTGAACTTTATCTGCGAGGCCGACTACCGGGTCGGCGGACCGATCTACGAAGTGGTGACCACCATCATTGACAAGATCAAGGCAGAAAACGACTTTCACGCCTTGCAACGCAAAAACCGAAGGAAATAACTGATGAACGCATCTTCCCGCATTTTCAAGATTGTCCTGTTCCTCGCCTATGTAGCCCTCGTGGCATGGCTCTGTTTCGGAACGTTCAAACCCGACTCCAGCGTGCCGCGGAGCATTCTGGGCATTCCTACCGACAAGGTTGTCCATTTCCTGATGTTCCTTCCCTTCCCGATCCTGGGTACGATTGCCCTCGACTTCCGCTCCTGGTGGCGGACACTCAGCATGACCACCTTGCTGGCCAACATCATTGCCTTCTGTTTCGAGCAGCTCCAAAGCCGCATCACCACCGTCCGCATCACCGATCCGGCCGACCTCAACGCCAACTTCCTGGGCATCACCCTCGGCCTGCTGATCGCCATCCTCATCGGCCTGCTGGCCAAGAAAAAATAACGGATCGCCAATCAGTGTGCGGATGTAGCCCCTTCACATCCGCTACGGCAATCCGCACTTGCCTCCCCGCAAAAACTCCGTGAAGGGGCTACATCCGCACGCTGAACCGTTTTAAACAGGGAATGTTCTCGAAATCGGGAAGAGACCGAAGAGGCCGCCGGTGTGGATAAACAGGATATTTTCTGAGGAAAGAAGCCGGCCGCCTTCTTTGAGTTCGTTCACCATGCCATAGGTGGCCTTTCCGGTATAGACCGGATCGAAGACCGTCGCTTCCAGCCGGGCCATCCGCTTGATGTGCTCCAGTTCCTCGGGACGGCTCAACGCATAACCGATACCTACGTATTCTTCGAATAATTCGAAATCGGCCGGTTTCAGGGAAGCCGCCCATGAAGCGGCCTGCGCCTCGGTAAGTTCGCCCTGTGCCACAAGGTACGGCAGGGCATCGCGCGAGATACGCGCCGCCACCTCCTGGAAATACGCCTCGTCGTCGCAGACACAGACACCGATAACCCGCTTGCCATAGCCGTTCACCAGGTTCGCCAGCTGCAGGCCGGCCAGGGTACCGCCTGAACCCGTGGCGACCAGGACTGTGTCGAACTTGACTCCCATCTGCTGCTCCTGTTCCACAATCTCTTTCATGGCAAAATAGTATCCCTGCACGCCCACGCCGAACGAAGCGCCCTCCGGTATGATATAGGGCTTGTAGCCTTGTGCAGCATAGCCGTCAGCCATTTCCTGCATGATGTCACCGCGATGGTCGCGATACTCGTCGCGCGTACAGAAACGCACGTCGGCACCAAGAAGCCGGTCGAGGAAATAATTCCCTTCTACTGGCGGCTCTTCGCTGATACGCAGCAGCACAGCGGATTTCAGGCCCAAGTACGTAGCCACCGACACCGTAGCTCGACAATGATTTGACTGGATGCCGCCGCAGGTAATCAGCAGGTCGCATCCCTGCTCGAGCGCTTCCTGTGCAGCGAATTCGAGTTTGCGGATCTTGTTTCCCGACCATTCGCTGCCCGTCTGGTCATCACGTTTGATATAGAGGTTCTTGCCACATTCGTCCGACCAGCGGGAA
>JAFZAF010000133.1 GCA_017548335.1 Bacteroidales bacterium
CCGGAAGCCCAGCTGGAGCCGTTGCCGAATCCCACTTCGGGATCCATACCGGAGTATTTCGTGAAGGTGAACATGTTCTGGGCGGAGACATACAGGCGGCACTTGGCCATCGGGAGGAACTTCATGGCCCGCTTGAGGTCATAACCCAGGGAAATGCGGGAAATCTTGAAGAAGTCGGCGTCCTCGATCCAGACGCGGGACAGTTCGGACTGGTTCACGTGCTTGCCGTGGGTGAAGCGCGGGTAGCGGTTGGTCGTGCCTTCGCCGGTCCAGTACTTCGTGTAGACGTCGGTGCAGTAGTTGTCGTCCGGATGGTCGGAGAACTGGCGGTAGCTCTTCGCGACCTGCTGGCCGAACGAGCCATAGCCGTTCAGGGAGAAGTCGAAGCCCTTGAACTCCATGTGGAGGGTGAGGCCTACGGTATAGTCCGGGTTCGGGTCGCCGATCATCGTTTTGTCGTACTCGTCGATCTTGCCGTCGGGTACACCGTCCGGACCACTGCGGTCCACGAACATCACGTCACCGGGCTGGATATCCTCCTTCTGGAAAGACTTGGAGGCGTTGCCGCCGAAATACTTGTCCAGATAGGCTTGTTTTTCCTGCTCGTTCTGGATGATACCGTCCATCTCATAGCCCCAGAAGTAACCGATCGGATAGCCCACCTGGATGCGGTAGAGCTCTGCGGTGTTCTGGGCGATGGCGTTGGAGCCGCCGTGGATGATGCCCTCGGCATTGGCCAGACGGGTAACCACGTTCTTGTTGTGAGAGAAGGTTGCGGAGAGTCCGTATGAGAAATCGCGGCCTACGACATCATCCCAGGACAGGAGGATTTCATAACCCTTGTTCTGGATGTCACCACCGTTGATGTACGGAGCGCCGGTGCCATAGGAAAGGAGTACCGGTGCACGCACCAGCCAGTCCTTGGTCATTTTGTTGTACCAGTCAAAGGACAGGCCGAGGCGGCTGCGGAGGAAGCGGGCGTCGAAACCGATGTCCGTCTGTTCGGAGGTCTCCCATTTCACATCCTTGTTCGGGAGGATGTCGGGATAAGCGCCGATACCGGGATTGTCCTTGTTGTCAAAGTAATAAGGATCGTTGAAGGCGACCGTCGCCAGATACTGGAAGCTGGAAATGTTGCAGTTGCCATTCTGGCCCCAGCTTCCGCGCAGTTTCAGGAAGCTCAGCCAATCCTTCGTGGAGGACATGAACGGCTCATTGGTCACCACCCAGCCGGCGGAAACTGACGGGAAGTAGCCCCAACGGTGACCGCGGGCGAAGTTGGAAGAACCGTCGGCGCGCATCACGAGGGAGAGCAGATAAGTCTCATTATAGTTGTAGTTGACACGACCGAAGAAAGAAGACAGGGCGCCCTGGGAGTTCGGACTGCCTCCGATGCTGGTATAGGCCGGATCCACGACGTTCGCATTGGTGATGTAAGCGTGATCGAAGGAGCCCGGGAAAAGCGAGTTGGAGTTGGTCACGTTCACACTGTTGCCGTAGCCCCACTTCTCGAGGGACTGTCCCACGAGGACGTCTACGTTGTGATTGCCGAAAGACTTCACCCAGTTGGCCGTGTTTTCCCAGGACCAGCGGATGCTGTAGGACTGGCTCTGGCTGATGTCATCCTCCGGGTTGGAGGTCTTCGTGCTCAGTTCATATACGGGCACATAGCTCCGGCTCTCGGAATGGTGGTACAGCCAGCCAGCGCTCGAGCGGAAGGTCAGGCCCTTGATGGGAGCGAACTCCAGGAAGAAATTGGACTGAAGCCGATAACCCTTGGTGTAGCGATTGTTCCGGGTATAATCCAGCTGGGCGAGCGGGTTTGCGACTTCGGCGCTGAAATCCCAGTTGTCCGCCACGATATCTTTGTACTCGTACCAGCCGCCCTCTGCGTTCCGGGCAGGGAGCAGCGGAGTCAGGGCGAGGAGGTTACGGATGTTGTTGCTGTAGATGCCTCCGATCTGGACACCTTTCTTGTACGTGGTGGTGAAGGTCACGTTTTCGCCGAGTTTCAGGACATCCCGGCCGTTCTTCTTGATCAGGGAATAGTCGGAATTCATGCGGAAAGTATTCCGGTCATACTGCGGCGTGGCAGGGTAACCGAGCGTACCGGTCTGGTCGAATTTGCTGAAGCCCAACGCAAAGCGGGAGACTTCGCTGCCGCCGAGGATGTTGATGGATGCGTTGCTGATCGGGGCGTTGTGCACGGTGGTCTCCTCCAGCCAGTTGGTACCGTTCCAGGTACCGGCCATGATCTGGGCGTACTGCTTGGGAATGAGGCTCGCCCAGTCATACTTGGACGTGCCCTGAATCTCGTAAGCCAGGTCGTTGATTTCCATGTACTGCTTCGCGTTCAGCGGGGTGACGCCGTTGGTGTTCGGATTCTGCCAGCCGTAATAGCCGTCGAAAGTCACCTGGACCTTGCCCGCCTTTCCTTTCTTGGTGGTCACGAGGACGACACCGTTAGAGGCCCGGGCACCGTAAATAGCGCTGGAAGCCGCATCCTTGAGGACGTCAATCGATTCGATGTCATTCGGGGAGAGCGCCGTGATGGAACCGTCCGGCACACCGTCGACCACATACAGCGGCGTATTGGAACCGGCGGTACCCATACCGCGGATGGTCATCTTGTAGCTTTCACCGGGCTGACCGGAGTTCTGGACAATGGTCACACCGGCCGCCTGGCTCTGCAGGGCACCGAAGGCATCGATGGCATTGGTGGCGGAAAGTTTCTCGCCGGTGACGTTGACGGTGGAGCCGGTGACCAATTTCTTGCGCTGGGTACCGTAACCCATCACCACGACTTCATCGAGGAATTCGGCGTCTTCATTCAAGATGACGGTCAGACGCTGGCCTTCCACCGGCGTAACGATGAGTGTCTCGAAGCCGATGCAGGAAACTTCAAGGCGGGAACCCTTCGCGATCGTGATCACGAAGGAACCGTCGATTCCCGTAACGGTGCCGTTGTTGTTCGCGCCGACTTCGACAACGCCGGCGCCGATGATCGGCTGTCCGGAAGCATCCAAAACGACGCCTCTCACCTGGACGACCGTCCCTACCTGGGGAGCCGCCGCTTCCGGCTCAGCCGCATAAGACCATGCCGGAAAGGCTGCCGCGAGCATCACTGCACAGGCGACAGTCAGGATAAAACGATGTTTTTGCATAAGTAAATAAGGTTAAATAAGGATTTTCAATCATCATTTGCTTTACAAAATTAGGCGAAACCCCTCCGAAACAATGTCAAGAATGATACAAATGATATTAAAAACAAAACAACCCGGAGAAGAAGAAGCGACAACAGAACGACCAACGAGAAATCGGGTTGGTCTGGTTGCGTACATTCTTGGGAACCGGTGCGGAAAATTCGGGCGCTATCTCAGTTGAATCGGGGCGGACAAGTCTTCTATCCGACGGAGTTCTTCGTCGGAAAAAGCGGTATTGCCCAGGGCTTTCAGGTTGTCTTCCAGCTGGGCCACAGAGCTGGTGCCAATGATGACCGAGGTCACGCGGCTGTCGTTCAACAGCCAGGAGAGCGCCATTTGCGCGAGACTTTGGCCGCGCATTCCGGCCAGTTCGTTAAGCCCCTTCAAGGCACCCAGCATCGTAGGCGAAAGAACGTCTTCCCGCAGTGACGAACCACGACGCGCCATTCGCGAATCGGCCGGAATACCATTCAAATAGCGCCCGGTCAACAGGCCCTGCTGCAAAGGCGAGAAGGAGATGAAGCCTGCGCCGCACTCCGCACTGAGATCGATCTGCCCATGGCTCTGAGGCGCACGATCGATGATGTTATAGCGATCCTGATAGAGCAGGCAGGGTACGTCGTGCGCGGCGAGATAGTCATAGGCTTTTCGCCCCTGCTCCGCAGGATAGCGGGACAGGCCTACATAGAGTGCTTTCCCTTGGCGAACGATGTCGACCAGTGCCTGCATGGTCTCCTCCAGCGGGGTTTCCGGATCCCAGCGATGAGAGTAGAAGATGTCCACATAATCCAGCTTCATGCGCTTCAGGCTCTGGTCCAGACTGGCCATAAGGTATTTGCGGGAGCCCCAGTTGCCATAAGGCCCCGGCCACATATCCCAGCCCGCCTTGGTGCTGATGAACAGTTCGTCGCGGTAAGGTCGGAAGGAACACTCCATCAGGCGGCCGAAGTTTTCTTCCGCGGCGCCGTATTCCGGGCCATAGTTGTTGGCAAGATCAAAATGGCAGATGCCTTTGTCGAAGGCATAATGCGCCATGGCCTTGATTTCCTGCAAGGGTTTGTAGGAGCCGAAGTTGTGCCAAAGTCCCAGGGACAGTACGGGAATCTTGACGCCGGAACGGCCGCAGCGGCGATACGCCATCGTCTCATAGCGGCTGGTGGAAGGGGAATAAACAGGCTCGATCATGATCATAAGGATTTGTGCGTTTTAAAGGTACGATTATTTTCCAGATTATCATCGCGCCAACGCGAAAAAGCGTACATTTGCATTCCGAAAAGCGCTCAAAAACAGAGTTGACCATGAAGCAGATCGAGGTTGTCGCGGCCGTCATCATCCGGGACGGATGCATCTTCGCCACCCAGCGCGGATATGGCGACTGGAAAGACTGGTGGGAATTTCCAGGCGGGAAAATGGAGCCGGGCGAAACGCCCGAAGCCGCACTCGCACGGGAAATCCAGGAAGAATTGAACGCCGAAATCGTCGTCGGCGACCTTATCGACACGGTCGAATGGGACTATCCTGCCTTCCACCTCACCCTGCATTGCTATTGGTGCGAGCTGGTTTCCCGATCAGTGACGTTGCTGGAGCATGAATCGGCCGCCTGGCTGGATGCAGCGCATATCGATACTGTTCGCTGGCTCCCTGCCGACGAATCGCTGGTTGCCGCCATCAAAAAGGCGCTAGAAGAAAAGGCTAGGCCTGATGCGCAGGACGAAGCAGGTCGAGGACGACCTTGACGGGATTGAAGGTCTCCAGCGGCACTTCCACGAATAAGGTGTTCCAGTCGCTCATGGCGCCGTTCCACAGGCCTGGCATTTCCAAGGCCTTGAGTTCGCGGCCCTGGTAGCTCTTGGAACTCATGAATCCGGCGTCAGGATCGACGTGCTCCAGCAGGTTGAAACGCCCGCCCTTGTAGTCGCGCAGGATGCACACCAGATCCACGGGATTGAAGTGCGTGGCCTGTGCCATAGCTCCGGCAGCGGACGGATCAGCCTTGTTGATCTGGACGCTCTCGAGTATCTGGAGTGAGGTGCTGCCGTCTTTTCCTTCGATGACATACGGACCGCCGCCAGGCTCACCTTCGTTGCGGACCATACCGCACACGCGGATGGGCCGGTCGAGCTTGGCGCGGAGCTGAGCCACGCGGGCGGCAGGATCGCCGACAGGCGGGAGTTTGACGCAAAGTTCCATGTCGAGGAAGGCTTCGATTTCATCGCAGAGCATCGGCGTGGGAGCGGCGTCGAGCTGTTTGAGGAAAGCGAAGATCCGGTCGCGGAGACGGAGTGCCTCCCCCATCAGCACCTGTTTGTAGAGCGATGTGGTGGGCAGGAGTTTCTCGTGCGCCACATTGTCGATATTCTTGATGGAAACCAGTTCCGCATCGACCTTGTTCAGGTTGTGGATCAGGGCGCCATGGCCTGCCGGTCGGAAGAGCAGAGAGCCGTCTTCCGTACGGAACGGTACATTGTCGGGATCGACCGCGATGGTATCGGTAGCCTTGTCTTGATAAGTGAAGGTAATGTTGTAGCGAACGCCGTAGCGTTTCTCATAGACCGGCACGATTTCGGCGATAGCCGCCTCGAAAAGTTCGCGGTGTTCCGGAGAGATGGTCACGACCAAGTCGCAGGTATTGTCGGCGCTGCGCATATAATCCTGGGCCTCGACCAGATGCTCGGCGATGGCCGTACGGACTTCGTCGGGATAGCGGTGGAATTTCAGCACGCCCTTGGGCTTGGCGCCGTAGGCCAGTCCTTCGTCTTTCAGGAGTTTACGGAGCGTGGCCTTGCGGAAAGCGGCGCTGTCTTCGGGTTCTCCGAACAGTTCCGGCGAATAAAAAGCGAAATCCTTGATGCGCGCGGCGAGTTTGGCGCCTGGCGCGTCGGCGGGCAGATCCTCCCCTGCCTCGAGTTTTTCCAGGCCGGAGAACATATCCTTGAACATGCGGGAAGCAGCTCCGGAAGCCGGAACGAACTTGCACTTGCCGTGGATGTCGGCCTTGCGGTAATACGCTGCGGCTTCACCGGCCTCTTCGGTCGTCAGGACCCGGATGCCGCGTTGCGGCGTGGCTGGCGCAACGATCTTCATCCAGGGGAAACCTTTCTTGAAATGATCGATCTGCTCTTCGATTTGCTGGAGATCGGCGCCCCGCG
>JAFZAF010000134.1 GCA_017548335.1 Bacteroidales bacterium
TAGACCCATTTCACCTCGCCCATCCGCCGCTACCCCGACAAGATGGTCCACCGCCTGCTGGCGATGTACATGGACGGCGCCACGTCGCAGGACAAGCTCTATTATGAGGATTGCTGCGAGCACAGTTCGGTGCGGGAGCAGATTGCGACCGATGCGGAGCGGGCTTCCATCAAGTACAAGATGGTGGAATTCATGCAGGACAAGATTGGCCGGCTCTTCGACGGGCACGTCAGCGGCCTGACGGAATGGGGCATCTATGTGGAGGTGGAACCCACAAAGATCGAAGGCATGGTGGCGCTCCGCGACATTCGTACCGACTGGTATCAGTTCGACGAGGAAAAATACGAAACCCGCGGCAAATCTTCCGGCCGTGTCTTCCACCTGGGCGACCCCGTAAAGGTCCGTATCCTCCGCGCCAACCTGGAACAAAAGATTCTGGACTATGAATTGGTTGAAGAAGAATAGCGCGCAAGCCTCCCCGCAAAAACTCCGTGAAGGGGCTTCAACTGCAACGACCTGGCATCTTGTAGCGATAGTTGTCGCAATTTTGCTGAGTCTTGTCCCTTTGCGGGCGCAGGAGATGAAAGGTGTGCTGGCGCCGGGGACATGGACGCGGGAGGTGGTCGCCGAAGGCATTGTGCTGCATCGGGCGGCTTTCGAGGGGAATCTTTTCGAGGCCAACCAATATTTGTGCGTGCTGGAGGTGGCACCCGGAGCACGATTCGACATCGTGCCGGCGGCCGACGGAACGCTGGAGACGACAACGGCGCTGGCCGCGCGCCACGGCGCTGTCGCAGCGGTGAACGGCTCGTTTTTCAACATGCGTCCACCTTATGGCTCAGTGAATTATCTGCGGGTTGACAATGAAAAGATATCTCCGAATGTGATGGGCGGTGTCCGGAAAAGCCGGCGCAGCCTGCAGCAGACAGGTGCCGTGGTTACTTTCCTAGGCGGCCTGTATATGCTCAAAGGAGATGTTCTCTCCCGTTGGGAGCAGGATATCGAGGCCGAGGATGTCGTCACCACCGGGCCGGTGCTGCTCGTTGGCGGCGCTCCCGAGCCGGTGGCCGGCGACAAGTTCAATACGAACCGTCATCCCCGAACGGCCGTAGGCCGGCGGGCGGACGGCACAGTGTTGCTTGTAACGGCTGACGGCCGGAACAAACTGGCGGCCGGCCTCTCGATGGAGGAACTGCAGCAAGTCATGGCCGCCTTGGGCTGCACCGACGCCATCAACCTCGACGGCGGCGGCTCCACAACCATGGTTGTCCGCGGCGCCATCGTCAACCACCCCTCCGACAACCAGCAATTCGACCCCGCCGGCGAACGCCCCGTCGCCAACGCCATCATCGTCCGACTCAAATAACCCAAAGACTCGTAGTCTCTCATCCCGTCCGGCTTGCTTTTCGTCCCGTCCGGCTCCTTACAGGCGAGCCCGTCCGAATAGCGACAGGCTGTCGTCTGACAATAGGTCGATGGGCTCAGCGGGGATTATGACAGGGCCGAGCCCAGAGATGTTGGGCCAGAGAGCGCTCAAATGGGGTCAAGGCCGGCTTGGGGGGATAAGTCCGGGGTGAGCCCAGAGATGTTGGGTTGGAGGGTAGTCTGACAAGTGTTCAATGGGCTCGGGAGAAATCTTGCTGGTCAGCGTCGAAGATGTTCAATGATGTCCAAAGATATCCGAAGGTAGTCGGCGAGGGGGTTACTACAATCGTTACGCCAGCACGGCGTGGAGGACGTCGAGGCTACGGGCGTCGAGGGTGGTGCCGAGGTGCCAGGAAAGATATTGGAGCATGCGGCGGGCGAAGGCCTGTCGACGCGTGGCGGACAGGGGGATGGCCATCGTTTCTTCGAAAGAGGCATGCAGGATTTGTTGGAAGAGTGCGGCGTCATCAGGGGAGAACATGCCGGCAGGCTCGACGGCTTCGCCGGGCATGAAACCCAACTGGACGGCGTAGCCGACCAGAAACCAGAGGTGGAAATTGGCGACGCTTCCCTCGGCGGCGTCTAGCCGGACGATGGCGTCGCAGAGCCAGTCGAAAAGGGAAAGATCGGCAAGTTCGGTGGTAAAACTCCGATAGAGCACTTCGGAGAGGAACATCGCTATGGCAGCTTTGGTCCGGTCGCCGCGGAGCCCCGGCAGCGAAGCGGCCGGTTCCCATTCGCGCAACCAGGCGAGGGAGCTTTTCGGCGATTCGCCGCTGACGACATCGAGCAGGCTGAGCGGATGGAACAGGGCCACGGCGTTGCTGCGTTTGAGGCCGCGCACCAGGAAGCTGCGCCGACCCGCCGCCGAATCGACCGTATGCAGGATCAGCGAATGGTCGGAATACTTGGTCAGGTGCAGGACGACTATCCGCGATTTTGCAACAGATGGCATTGCAGCAGCCGCATGGCCTTTCCGCGGTGGGAAAGGGCGTTTTTCTCTTCGATGGAGATCTCGGCGAGGGTTACGTCGAGTCCGATTGGAACAAAAATTGAATCATAGCCGAAGCCTTGGACTCCTTCGCTTTCCTGCAGGGCGATGTGGCCTTCGCAAGTTCCTTCAAAGACCGTCAATTCCCCGTTTTCGATGAGTGCGACGATGCAGCGGAAGCGGGCGGTGCGTTGCTCGAAGGGCAAGCCTTCGAGTTCTTGCAGTACCCGCCGCCGGTTGGCCGCCGGGTCCTTGTCCTCGCCCGCATAGCGGGCAGTGTGGACACCCGGGGCACCGCCCAGCGCATCGATTTCGAGACCGGTGTCGTCGGCGAAGCAGTCGGCCTGGAACAGGTTCCAGACGGCGCAGGCTTTCTGGATCGAGTTGCCGCGCAGGGTGTCGCAGGTCTCGGGAAGATCGCCGGGGTAGCCGAACGAAGCGGGGCTGAACACCCGGAAAGACGGCCCGAGGATCGCTTGGGCTTCTTCCAGTTTATGGGGATTGTTGGAGGCAAAGAGAATATCCATTGCTGTTGCTTTGAGAAAGTAAAGATACAGATAAAATTGCTACTTTTGTAAGTTATATGTTCGAACCGATGAAAAGAAAGATGAATTGGATGGCAGCGGCTTTCTTCCTGCTGCTGATTGCCCTGCCGGCCCAGACCCGGGCGCAAAGTCAGGATTTCAAGTTGGGAAAAAGCCTGGAGTTGGAGTATGCGGTCCTGCGGGAGCTGGCGCAGTCGTATGTCGATACCGTCAATTATGATAAGATGATCCTCACGGGCGTGCGGGCAATGCTCGCCACGCTCGATCCCTATACGGTGTACATTTCCGAGGAGGAGGGAGAAGATTTCGAACTGCTGACGACCGGCAATTACGGCGGCGTCGGCGCCTTGATCCGGAAGGCGCCGGGCGAAGGGGTCCGTATCATCGAGCCGTATGAGAATTCACCGGCCGCCAAGTTCGGCCTCCTGCCTGGCGACACGATCATCGAGATCGACGGGATTCCCGTCTATGACGAGACGTCCGAACAGAGTTCCGGCAGGATGAAGGGCCAGCCCGGAACCGACGTGAAGTTCAAGGTCATCAAAGGGCGTACGAAAGATACCGTCGACGTGGTGGTGACCCGGGAACGAATCCACGTCTCCGACATCGCCTATGCCGGCATCTACCGCGACGACATCGGCTATATCCAACTCAACGGGTTCACCGCCAAGATCTCGGAAGAATTCAAGGAGAACGTGCTCAAGTTAAAGGAAGCCGGCGCCAAGCGCCTGGTCATCGACCTGCGCGACAACGGTGGCGGCGTGATGGACGAAGCCATCGACATCGTTTCACTTTTCGTGCCCAAGGGGACGCTCGTGGTTTCGTCGAAGGGCCGGGTGCCCGAGATGAACCGGGAGTATCGTACGACCACCGCACCGGTTGACACGCTCATGCCGCTGCTGGTCCTGGTCAACGGTAATTCCGCTTCCGCCTCCGAAATCACGGCTGGCGCGCTGCAAGACCTGCACCGCGCCACGATCGCGGGTACCCGCTCGTTCGGCAAAGGTCTCATCCAGTCCATCCGCCCCATGCCGTACAACAGCCAGATGAAACTCACGACCGGCAAATACTATACGCCGAGCGGCCGTTGCGTGCAGGCCATCGACTACAGCAACCGCCACGAAGACGGCACGCTCGACAAGGACGCCAACGGCGGCATTGCGCCGGACCTCGAAGTGGCGGGCCATCCGTACAGCCGTCCTACCGTTTCGCTGATCTATTACGATATCATCGGCTCGTACGCCATCGAATACTTCATCGCCCACGAGTCCATCGACCGCGATTTCCATCTGACGGATGCAGAATACGAGGATTTCGTGCATTATGCCGCCACCCAGGACTTTGACGCCCGCACGGCCGCCCAGACTGCGCTCGACGGACTGATCAAGGCCGCGGAGGCGGAAAACCTCTATGACAATTTCAAAGACGAGATCGAGGCCCTGCAGCGGAAAGTCAACATGGACAAGGAGGAAATCCTTCGGGCGAAGAAAGACGAAATCCTGCCACTCGTCGAGCAGGAGATCGTGACCTGCTACTATTTCAACCGCGCCAGCGTGCCTATCGCCCTACGCTACGACCAGCAGCTCCGCGAGGCTGTTGAAAAATGGGTAAAATAGACCCCCGGTCGGAGCCGGGGGTGACGAACGGCTCTTAAAGCCGGGGATGACGAACGGCTATTTGAAGAGATAAACTTTATCGCCGCGACGGACTTTTTCCGGGACGGGGATGGCACAGAGGTCGCCTTTGGCGGCCTCTTCCAGTATGTGCTGGTCGTCAAGCCGGATCTCGGAAGGAGCGACTTCGATTACGCCGGTGGTCGGGCCGCAGATGAGCAGCGGGTCGCCGACGCGGAAGGAGCCGGTTTCCATCTGGATTTCCGCCACGCCCAGGCGGGCATAATAATCAGTCACCCGACCCAAGTAGACTTTGGTGCGGGTGGCCTGGTTGCCGTAAATCCGGCTCCATTCGCCGAGCCGGGCCCCCTGATAATAGCCGTCCCAGAAACCGCGGTTGAAGACCGTAGCGAGGCGCTCCTTGAGGGCGGCGCCCAGTTCGGGCGTGAAAGTGCCGGCCTCGATGGCGTCGGCGGCCTCCCGGTAAGCCCGGGTGACGGTCTTTACATATTCGCCGCTGCGGGCACGGCCTTCGATCTTGAACACAGAAGCGCCCGCATCTGCCATCTTGTCGAGAAATTCGATGGTGCACAGGTCTTTGGGTGACATGATGTAGGCATTGTCCACCCGCAACTGCGCCCCAGTCTCCGCATCGGTCACCTCGTAAGCATGGCGGCACACCTGATAGCAGCTGCCGCGGTTGGCCGAAGCATTGTATTCGTGGAGAGACAGATAGCATTTGCCTGAAACAGCCATGCACAAGGCACCGTGGCAGAACATCTCGAGCTGAACGGGACGGCCGGACGGTCCACAGATGCCCTCGCGAGCCACGGCTTCGGCGATGGCCTTGACTTGCTCGAGCCGCAGCTCCCGGGCCAGGACGATCACGTCGGCGAACTGGCTGTAGAAGCGCAGGCTCTCGATGTTGGAGATGCTCAACTGCGTAGAGATGTGCACTTCGAGCCCGAGCCGGCGCGCTTCGGCGATGGCGGCCATGTCGGAAGCGATGATGGCGCTGACGCCGGCGTCGCGTGCAGCGCACAGCGCCTCGCGCATCGGCGCCAGGTCTTCGTCATAGAATGTGATGTTGAGCGTCAAATAGCTGCGGAGCCCGTGTTCCCGGCACAAGTCGCAGACGGCCTGCAGGTCTTCCGGCGCAAAGTTGTTGGCCGAATGGGAACGCATGTTGAGCCGGCCGATGCCGAAATAGACGGAATCCGCCCCGCCTTGGATGGCGGCGTGCAGGCATTCGAAATTGCCTGCGGGCGCCATAATTTCCAGCCGTTTATTTTTCACGATGGATGAGTTCTTCGGCAAACTGCTCGAGAACGCGGGTGCGGCCGGGCTCCATGCCGGCCGTGGCGAGCGCGTCGAGCGCTTTCTTATGGAAACGCAGGATTTCGGCGGCGGCTGCTTCTTTCACGCCAAGATCGATATACAGATTCCGGACGGCTTCGACCTTGGCCTCGCGCTGCGACTCGTCGATTAGCAGCAACTGCTTCAGCTGCTGTTTCTGCGCGGCGTCCGCCCGCCGGAAACACTCCACCAGCAGCCATGTCTTCTTGTTGTTCGTGATGTCGCCGCCGATCTTCTTGCCGAACACCTTTTCGTTGCCGAAGGTGTCAAGGTAGTCGTCGGTGATTTGGAAGGCGATGCCCAGCTGGTAGCCAAATTCATACAAAGCATCGCAGACCGTCTTCGAAGCGCCGCCGATCAGCGCACCCATTTTGGCAGAACAGGCGATCAGCACCGCTGTCTTCAGCCCGATCATCCCCAGATAGTCTTCCATTGTGATGAAGGGCATCTGCTCGAAGTCCATGTCGTACTGCTGTCCTTCGCACACCTGCAAGGCCGTTGTGTTAAACAGATCCAGCACCTGCGGCAAAACCGCTTGCGGAGCGTACGACAGATACTTGTAGGCCAGGATCGACATGGCATCGCCCGAAAGAATCGCAATGTTCTCGTTCCATTTCTTATAGACGGTCGGACAGCCGCGCCGCGTATCGGAACGGTCCATGATGTCGTCATGGATCAGCGTGAATTCATGGAAAACTTCGAGCGCCATCGCGGGGAAAACCACAGGATTGCGGAAGTCGTCGCTCAACAGGTTGTAGGCGAGCAGGCAGAGTTTCGGACGGATGCGCTTGCCGCCGATCGACATCATGTAGTCGAGCGGTTCATACAGGTTCGCGGGTTCCCGTTGGATATGATGGAGTTTGGCTCCATTCTCCATGATGCGGTCGATCTCTTCGAGGGTGTACATACACAAGGTTTTTGTCTTACAAAGATATGAAATTCTTGTGTATCTTTGCGGCGATGGAAAAGGGAACTGCAACGGTTGTCAAGCATACGGGAAGCCACTATCTGCTCTCCTGCCTGCCGGAGTGGGCTCCTTTCCCCGCTGTCATCCGCGGAAAGCTGCGGCTGGCCGGGTCGAAAGCCACCAATCCTGTCGCCGTGGGCGACCGTGTGGAATTCGAGGGAGAAACCATCACGAAGATCCTGCCCCGCAAGAATTATCTCATCCGCCGCTCCACGAACCTGAGCCGCGAGAGCCACATCATCGCGGCCAATCTCGACCGGGTTTTTCTCATCGTTACGATCATCCTTCCGGAAACCAAGCTTGCTTTCGTCGACCGTTTCCTGGTCACCTGCGAAGCCTACGGCATCCGTCCCGTCATCCTGGTCAACAAGATGGACCTCTACACGGAGCCGGAACTGCAGGAGCAACTGGCCGCTTTCGAGAAACTGTACCGCGGCGCCGGCTACGAAGTGCTGGAGCTTTCCGCCCGGAAGGGAACGGGCCTGGCCACCGTCCGGGCGCTCTGCCGGGAAGGGCTGACGCTTTTTTCGGGTACATCCGGCGTCGGTAAATCCTCTTTGCTGAAGGCCCTCGACCCGACCCTCGACCCGAAGATCGGCGAAATCTCCCTGAGCCATCTCCAGGGCAAGCATACCACTACTTTCTATGAGATGCACCCGCTTTCCGGCGGCGGTTTTGTGATTGACACGCCCGGCATCCGGGGCTTCGGCCTGGTGGACATCGCGCCGGAAGAGTTGAGCACCTATTTCCCCGACATGCTGCGCGTGATGGACGACTGTCGCTTCAAGCCCTGCACCCACACGCACGAGCCGGATTGTGCCGTGAAGGCGGCCTTGGAAGCGGGCACCCTCGCTCCCGAGCGCTACAGTTCGTATCTCGGCATGCTGGAGGAAGAAACGAAATACCGGTAAATGGCTTTGCGCAATCCCATCAACCGTGAAGTGGTCCGCCTCGCCGTGCCGAGCATCCTGGCGAACATCACGGTGCCGCTGGTCGGCATCGTCGACACGGCCATCGCCGGCCATCTGGGCGACGCCGCGCTGATCGGCGGCATCGCCGTCGGCACCATGCTCTTCGACCTGCTCTACTGGAACATGGGCTTCCTGCGGGTTGGAACGGGCGGCATCACGGCCCAGGCCTACGGACGGGGCGACATGAAGGCGTCGATCGGGACGTTCTCGCAGGGCATCGCCACTTCGCTGGTGGTGTCGATGATCGTGCTGGCCATCCAATGGCTCTTCGCCGAAGCTATGCTCCTGCTGGTGGACTGCTCGCCGGAAGTGGAACGGGTGGCCCGGAACTATTTCTTCATCCGGGTCTGGGCGGCGCCGGCGACACTTGCGCTCTTTGTGTTCAAAGGCTGGTTCATCGGCATGCAGAACACGGTGTTCCCGATGATTACGGACTTGTGGGTCAACATCGTCAACATGCTGGCCAGCTGGCTGCTGGCCTTCTATACGCCGCTGGGCATCAGCGGCGTGGCGGTGGGTACGCTCATCGCGCAGTGGACGGGCCTGCTCCTGGCCCTGCTCCTGATGCGGTCGAGATACCGCGACCTGATGCGGTCCACGAACATCCTGCAGAGCATGAAATGGAAATACTTCCGGCAATTCTTCTCCATCAACAGCTTCCTGTTCGTCCGCTCCCTGCTGATGCTGGTGGTCTATGAGGGCTTCACCATCTTCGCCGCCCGCTTCGGCGACGTGGAACTGGCCGTCAGCTCGGTGATGATGCACCTGCTGTTGCTCTACTCCTATTTCGTGGACGGCTTCGCCTATGCCGGCGAAGCGATGACCGGCCGCTTCATCGGCGAACAGAACCGGCCGTCGCTTAACGAAACCGTAAAATACGTCTTTTTTTGGGGCGCGGTCATCGGAATCTTGTCCACGGGCGCCTATGCCGTCTTTCCCCGATCGATCATCGGCCTGCTGACCGACAACGCCGAAGTAATCGGCGCCAGCGAGCCCTATCTGTTCTGGCTGCTGCTGATGCCGGTCCTCAGTTGCGTGGCCTTCATCTGGGACGGTATCTACGTGGGCGCCACCGCATCCCGCTCCCTGATGGTCTGCATGATCTGGTCGGCCGGCCTCTTCATCGCCGCCTTTTACCTCTGTGCCCCGCGCTTCGGCGCACAAGCCCTTTACATCGCCTATTTCGTCCACCTCGTAGCCCGCTCGGTCTATCTGACCGTAGCCGCGCGACGGAGCGTTTGGGCGAAAGTGCCAGCCTCCATATAAAATCCTGCCCGTATGCTTCGTCGTTACAGATTCTTCACCTTGCTCTGGCTGTTGGCCGTCATTTCCATCTCATCCTGCTCCAGCCGCCAGACTGCCGCGACACTCGATGATGTGGAAACCTTTATTCAGGACGATCCCGACAGCGCCCTGGCTACAATTCGCGCCATCGATACGACTACGCTTACAACCCGTAGTCTCCGTGCACATTATGCCCTGCTCCACGCCATCGCCCTTGATAAGAACTGGATCGACACCACAGACGTCTCGATCGTAATGCCGGCGGTGGAGTACTACGATCGTCATTCCAACGGTGACCGCAGAGCAAAGGCTTGGTATTATCTGGGGAGGATACAGCAGAACGCCCGTCATTTTGACGAGGCGAGTATTTCTTTCTTGAGAGCAGAACGCTTTGCTGAACATTTGTCAGATGACTACTTTAAATCCTTGATCTGTCAAGCAATATCCGTGCTCTACAATGAAACGTTCTTTTTTGAAGAAGCGTTATCGTACTCCCAAAAGTCTTATTCATACTCGCTTAACTGTTCTGACACGCTCGGAGCCAATGCTTCTCTCTATCGGATCGCAATGGATCTTCACAATTTGGAAAAATACGAAGAGTCGGATTCTTTGTATCGAGTCCTGATTAATGAAACAAAGGTTCATGCCAATCTCAAGGCCTCTATTTTGAGTAATTTTGCGCTTAACCTTGTAACGCGCAATGAAGAATACGAGCAGGCGGTTTCTTTGTTTGAAGAAGTCCTTAATTCTGTTGGATCTTTGCAGAAGCCCAATTATTGGGGCGCTTACGCATATGCTTTAACTCATGTAGGAAGAGATCTGCGGGCAAATAGCCTCTTCAAGCAACTTGAGGCACTTGATAATGATCATACTCTTTTTTATAAAACATGGAAAAGCATGGCAGATGCTGATGCTGGATCCTTTGAAACAGCCTACCACCTTCAAAAAGTTGCGTCTGACATCCAAATGAAAAATGTAAGAGAGGTATTGAAGCAATCGGCAATCAAGGCGCAAAAAGATTATTTGGAACAGGACAGAATCGAAACGGAACAAAAAGCCAGGCAAAAACAGCGGGTAGTTTGGGGATCTGGAATCTTGCTGTTATTAGTCATACTTCTGCTTATTCTTTATTTCAAACGTAGAAACGAGTATTTCATCCGGGAAAAAGAAATAATGCTTGAAACTTACAAGGATCTGACCACACAGCACACCGCTGTCCAAGACCAGTACATCCAGCTGTTCCAGTCACATTTCCGTCACATTGGGCACATCCAGGAAATGTTACTGTATTATCAGGCCAAGGAATCTGATAATAATTTGTATAAGGAATTAAAGAAAGCCATTCACAAAATCGAATTGGATGAACAAAGTCAGCGTGAATTTGAGAAGCTGCTTGATGACGCTTTCGATCATGTGATGGAACGGTTTCGAAAGGCTTTTCCTGGAAAGAAACCACGCTATTACCAGCTTGTCAGTTACCTTTTTGCCGGTTTTAGCACTACCACTATCTGCACAATCATTTCCCACTATAACAAACACAATATTTATGTAGAAAAGTCCCGGTTAAAACAAATGATAATCGACTCTGCCTCTCCCGACAAAGACTTGTTTCTACGAATGCTTGTATAACAACCAATGTATCAGCTGTTTGTGCAAAAACCGGCAGCTTCTTTTTAAGGTTTTTGTAACACTCTGAATATCAGCCTGTTGCAAGAATGAGAGATTTTCATCTTCTCTCATATGCCAAAATCGGCCCCAGAACACGCTCCGGGGCCGATTCCTTTTATTGAAATGAGAGGTTTTTTTAACTGTTTGTCTGAGTCAAAGACAGTAATTTTGAAAACACAAGTTAAAATAATGATAGTATGAAAACGATGGCTTTCTACCTTACGATGCTCCTATCTTTTTTCATGTTCTTTTCACCAGATGCAAAGGCGCAAGATATTCCGGATGATGAAGGCGTTGAAATAAGCATTTTTTTCAATGGGGATGAAACTGTACCAAAAAGAACACCTGTTGTTATCCCAATTACTGCCTATTACTATGCATTGTCATTTTGTATAGAAGTTCGCTTTATAGATAATA
>JAFZAF010000135.1 GCA_017548335.1 Bacteroidales bacterium
AGCCCTCCCATGGCCTGGTCGATGACGGTTTGGAAAATTTCCGTTTTCAGCATCGCCATGCCCTTCTCGTCTCCGAGAAGGATCAAGGCATCGCCCGGTTTGATGTCGTAGAGTTTGCGGGCATCCTTCGGAATGACGATCTGTCCTTTCTCACCGACTTTGACGACGCCGAAGATGTATTTGCCGTCTTTTTCTTGCATAATTGTAGGATTAGTTAGAAATTTCCCACAAATATAACTATTTTCTGTTTCCCGGTGTATCCGATGCATTAAAAAATGCTTCGCATTCCGTTCAATTGTTTGCCGGAATGTTCGCGGGGTTTTTTCTTTCGGCGGATTATCCGTAACTTCGAATCAAAGATACGAAACCGAAACCGCCATGAAGAAAAACCCTGTAATGCATACCCTGCTGACGGTGGCTGCCTGCACGCTGGCCGCCATCAGCGTTTTCTGTGCTTGCGGACAGCGCTGGGAAGAGCAGCCGGCCGACGGCTACAAACTCATTGTCCAAAAGGGCGGCCCGACGCTGGGCTACACGTCCGTTCCCATCCTGACTGTCAACGGCCATGCCTTCAAAGACCTCAACCGCAACGGGGAACTCGACCCGTACGAAAACTGGCGCCGCCCGGCCTATCAGCGCGCCGTCGATCTGGCCAGCCGCCTCTCCATCGAGGAAATTGCCGGCCTGATGCTCTATAGCGCCCACCAGGCCGTTCCGACACCCGACCTGACCGACGCCCAGATCAAGTTCCTGAAGGAAGACAACCTGCGCGCCGTACTCGTGACGACTGTCGGGAGTCCGGAAATTGCGGCCCGCTGGAACAACAATGTACAGGCATTCGTCGAAGCCCTGGGCTGCGGCATCCCCGCCAACAACAGTTCCGACCCGCGAAACGAGACAGCCGTGACCGCCGAATACAACGCCGGCGCGGGCGGCCAGATCTCGCTCTGGCCCACCCCGCTGGGCCTGGCCGCCACTTTCGATCCGGCGCTCGTCCGCCAGTTCGGCGAGATTGCCTCGAAAGAGTACCGGGCACTGGGCATCGCCACGGCGCTGAGTCCGCAGATCGACCTGGCCACCGAGCCTCGCTGGAACCGTTTCACCGGCACCTTCGGCGAAGATCCAGACCTCGATACCGACTTGGCGCGCGCCTATGTGGACGGCTTCCAGACAACCGAAGGCACACGGGACGGCTGGGGTGCCGAGAGCGTCAACGCGATGGTCAAGCATTGGCCGTCGGGCGGCCCGGAAGAAGGCGGGCGCGACGCACATTTCAATTACGGCAAATATGCCGTCTATCCGGGCGGCAATTTCAATACGCAGTTGCAGGCCTTCGTCAAGGGCGCCTTCAAACTACGGGGGAAGACAGGCTCCGCCACGGCCGTGATGCCCTACTACACCATCTCTTCCGGCATCGATCCTTCCGGCAGGAATGTCGGCAACAATTACAGCCATTACATCATCAGCGACCTGCTGCGCGACAAATACGGCTTCGACGGCGTGGTCTGCACCGACTGGGGCATCACCCACGACAATGCCGGCATCGAGACGTTCGACGGCAAATGCTGGGGCGTGGAGACGCTTTCCGTGGCCGAGCGGCACTACGAGGTGTTGAAGGCCGGCGTCGACCAGTTCGGCGGCAACAACGACAAGGGTCCCGTGCTGGAAGCCTATAAGATGTGGTGCGAAGAGTTCGGCGAAGATGCCGCCCGCGACCGCTTCGAACAGTCGGCGGTCCGCCTCCTGATGAATGTGTTCCGCACGGGATTGTTCGAGAACCCGTACGTCGATCCCGCTGCCGCCACGGAAATCGTAGGCAATCCCGACTTTATGGCAGCCGGCTATGAGGCACAGCACAAGTCGGTGGTGATGATTAAGAATCACGGGAATGTGCTGCCTGTGAAGATTCCCGGTCAAGCCGGGAATGACGCAATTGGTCAAGCCGGGAATGACGCAGACGAACAGCGTCATTCCCGACCTGATCGGGCATCTGTCTACGTGCCGCAGCGGCACTATCCTGCGTTTGCCGGAAGGTTCGGACTCTTCGGGGCCCATCCGGATTATTGGGCATTGCCCGTCGAACGGGAACTCGTTGAAAAATACTACGATTGGGCGTCGACCCCGGCAGAAGCCGACTTCGCCCTTGTCTTCATCCAGGAGCCCTATTCCGGTACCGGCTACGACGTAAAGGACCGGGAAGCCGGCGGCAACGGCTACGTGCCCATCAGCCTCCAGTATCTCCCCTACACCGCCGAATATGCCCGCGCTGAATCGCTGGCGGGCGGCGACCCGAAGGAGCCCTCCGCCAACCGGTCTTACAAAGACAAAACCGTCACGACCGACAACGTCGATGACCTGAACACCGTGATCGCCACCCGCAAGGCCATGGGCGACAAGCCCGTGGTCGTGGTCATCTCCGCCACGCGGCCGTTCGTCCCTGCCGAATTCGAGCCCTATGCCGACGCCATCCTCGTGAGCCTCGGGACCCAGCATCAGGTCTTGCTCGACCTGGTGAGCGGTGCCGCCGAGCCGTCGGGCCTGCTGCCGATGCAGCTACCGGCCGACATGCGCACGGTGGAAGAGCAGAAGGAAGACACGCCGCACGACATGCGCTGCCATGTCGATGCCGATGGCAACACCTACGACTTCGCCTTCGGCTTGAACTGGAAGGGCGTGATCAACGACAACCGTACCCGCACCTACAAGAAATAATCCCATGAAACGCATCCTGTTCCTGCTGTCGCTGGCAGTGCTGGCTGCCTCCTGCCAAAGCAACAACCCGGTCCTGGCCGTCGAAGGCGGCCGGATTCAAGGCGTCGAAACCGGAACGCCCGGCGTCATGGTATATAAGGGCATCCCTTACGCCGCTCCACCCGTAGGCGAACTGCGCTGGAAAGCGCCGCAGCCCGTCGTGTCCTGGGACGGCGTGAAGGTGTGCGACACCTTCGGCGCCCCGTCCTTGCAAAGCGCACACGCGCCGGGCGGTTATACGCCCGAATTCTTCTTCGACGGCGACCCGGAATTCAGCGAGGACTGCCTCTACCTGAACGTCTGGACACCCGCGGCCGGCAAACCGAAAGCTAAACTGCCCGTCACCCTCTGGATCCACGGCGGCGGTTACGTGGCCGGCTGGGGCTCCGAGCCGGAAATGGACGGCGAGGAATGGGCCCGGCACGGCGGCATATTGGTCACTTTCAACTATCGGCTCGGCATGCTGGGCTTCCTGGCCCACCCTGCCCTCTCGGCCGAAAACCCGCAGGGCGTGTCGGGCAATTACGGCATGCTCGACCAGATTGCCGCACTCAAATGGGTGAAAGCGAACATCGCCGCTTTTGGCGGGGATCCCGACCGCATCACCATCATGGGACAGAGTGCCGGCGCGATGAGCGTGCAGACGCTCGTCACTTCGCCCCTGTCCAAGGACCTGATCGCCGGCGCCATCATCCAGAGCGGCGGCGGCATCTCCGAGCGGACCTTGCTGGGCCGCGCCCAATTCGCCGATGCCGAAGCTGTCGGTAAGGCTATCATGGACTGGGCCGGCTACACTACGCTCGAGGAGATGCGTGCGGCCGATCCGCAGGAATTCCTGAACCTCCCCTGGCGCTATTTGGCGGCGACACTGCAATTTCCGTCCGGAATTACATCGCCCGTCATCGATGGCTATACCCTTCCGGAATCCTTCGGCGACGCCGCCCTGGACGGGCGCATCGCCGACATTCCCTACCTGATCGGCGGGACGCTCGACGACATGGCCGGCCTCGCAATCGGGATTGACCGCTTCTGCCTTGCTCGCGAGGCGACGGGCAATGTAGCCTACGCCTACCAGTTCGCCCGGCGGCTGCCCACCGATGGCCGTCCCGACGTCCTGGAAGGCGCTTTTCACTCCTCCGAACTCTGGTATATGTTCAAATCGCTCCGGTTCTGCTGGCGGCCTTTCACCGAAGGCGACTATGCACTGGCCGAGCAGATGATTACCTGCTGGACCAACTTTGCCCGCACCGGCAATCCCAATGGCGACGGACCTGAGACGTGGACGCCCTGCACCGCTGAGGACCCACAGTTCATGGTCTTCCGCCTGGATGAAAACGACAAGGTGGCGTCCGCGATGGGCACCCCGATGGAACCCTGACAATCTCTATGACAATGAAAAGATATCTCTTCCTCACCACCCTGCTGGCCTGCATGTTCCTTCCGGCCTCCGCCCAATGGTTCCGCCAGCCGACACCCAATGACACCCTGCAGTCCGTCCGCGTTCTGCCCGACGGACAGGTCCTGTTCCAAATCTACGCGCCCGAAGCCAAGACCGTTGCCGTGACCGGCGACCTGCCCTGGGACAAGCCCGTGAAATTCGAAAAGAACACCGACGGCGTTTGGCAAGGCCTCTGTGAAGGCCTTGAAGACGGATGCTTCCGTTACTCTTTCCTGGTGGACGGCGTCCGCGTCCAGGACCCGAAGGCTCCGCTTTCCGCCGAACAGGCTTCCGTCCTGACCAAAGGAGAAGGCTACATCAAAAACGTACCGCACGGTGCCGTGGCGCAGCGCTGGTACTGGTCTTCCCTGCTGAACTGCCAGCGGCGCATGCATGTCTGGACACCCGCGGGCTATGAGAACTCGTCCGATAAACTGCCCGTCCTCTACCTGGTTCACGGCGGCGGCGACAACGACGCCTCCTGGCCCGGCGTAGGCGCTGCCGGCTGGATTCTCGACAACCTGCTGGCCGAAGGCAAGATCGTCCCCATGATCGTCGTGATGCCCAACGGCACGATTGAAACGAAAGACATGATGGGCGAAGTGCCCCTCTTTGCCCAGGACATGGTCGAGAGCATCATCCCCTTCGTTGAAGCCAACTACCGGGTCCTGGCCGACCAGGACCACCGTGCGATGGCCGGTCTTTCGATGGGCGGCATGGAAACGATTGAAACCGCTTTCCTGCATCCCGAACTGTTCCGCTATGTCTGGGTGCTAAGTTCCAGTTTCTCGCCCGGCAAACAGCAGGAATATGTGGAGCGCATCCGCCTGAATGAGATCGCGCCCAAGTTGAACAACAATTTCAAGGCCCTGTATTTCACCCAGGGCGGTCCCGCCGACATCGCCTACAAGAACTGCCAGGAAGCACTCGGCTACCTGAAGGCAGCCGGAATCAAGTATCAATATCTGGAGAATGCACAGGCGGGCCACAGCTGGATCACCTGGCGTGCCGACCTGGCGACTTTCGCCCCCACCCTATTCCGCTAACAACCAACAATATCCATTTATATGAAAAAAATCTTCATCCTCCTCGCGTCGTGCCTCCTGACCCTATCGGCCCTCCAGGCACAGGAACTCACCAACTTCGCCTTCGGCGGACAGAAACCCATCATCTCGCCTGAAATCGTCCAGGACAGCGTCATCTTCCGCCTGAAAGCCGACTACGCCACCGTCGTGAAACTCAGCGGCTCCTGGCTGCCCAATCCATGGACAGGCACCCTCGACATGCAGCGCGGCGAAAACAACGTCTGGTCCGTGAAGGTTCCCCTTCCCTCTCCGGAAATCTACACCTACTACTTCCTGGTTGACGGTGTGGCCGTGAACGACCCGCAGAACGTGCTGGTCCAGCGCGACGGCACCCGTTACCTGCCAATGCTGCTCGTCCCCGGCGAACGCACCGAGAACTACGGCGAGGCCAACCTGCACGGCACCGTGAGCCATCCCTGGTATCACAGCAATATCCTGGGCATGGACCGTCGCCTGACCGTCTATACGCCGTACGGCTATGAAAACAACCCCAAGAAGAAGTATCCGGTGCTCTACCTCCTGCACGGCGCCGGCGGTGACGAGGAAGCCTGGATCTCGATGGGCCGCACCGCCCAGATCCTCGACAACCTCATCGAGAAGGGCCTGGCCGAACCTATGATCGTCGTGATGCCAAACGGCAACCCCGGTCAGGCAGCCGCCCGTACGCTCAACATCCCCGAGAAACCGTATGACTGGCGTGACCCCGCCAACCGCGACCTCTATGTGAAGAGCCTCTGCACGGAAATCGTCCCGTTCATCGAGAAGAACTTCCGCGCCATTCCGAAGCCGGCTTCCCGCGCTATCGCCGGCCTGTCGATGGGCGGCGGCCACACCATCTCCGCCTCCATCCTCTATCCGGAACTCTTCGACTACATCTGCCCGCTCTCCGCAGCCGGCAGCGCCACCCCCGAGCAGATCGCAGCCCTCAAGAAAGCCGGCGTGAAACTCTACTTCCTCGCATGCGGCAACACCGACTTCCTGTTCCAGGGCGCCGAGGAAATGCACACCAAACTCACCGAGCAGGGCCTCGACCACGTCTACTACGTCTCCGACGGCGGCCACGTCTGGGCCAACTGGCGCCTGTACCTCAACACCTTCGCCCAGCTGCTGTTCAAGTAACGCACGTTGTTCCCGCAGCAAAATTAAGGGATGGCTTTCCGGCCATCCCTTTTTTCGCTGCGCAGGCACAAAGGCTGGGTACTTTCGCCAAACAGGCGCACATTGACCGGCCTTACAAACACTATGGGGCCGTTTCATGTGCGCCAACGGCCGATATCGGGCCCTGCCGCACGATGGAGAATAAAATAAAGCTGATTATCAGGAAATTACAAAAGAAGGCGTGCGCCTGTTTGGCGGCTAGCCGGGAAGCCCCTTCACGGAGTTTTTGCGGGGAGGCTTGTGCGGATTGCCGTAGCGGATGTGAAGGGGCTTCCCGGCTACGCAGGCAGATTGACACTTAGCCGAATGGAAAGAGCTTCGTAAGCCAGAAATAGCCGAGGACGAAGCCGATAATACCCAACAGCAGGCCCACACGGGCCATGTCGCGCGAGCGCACCATGCCGGTGGATGCGGCGATGGCGTTAGGCGGCGTGGAGATCGGGAAGATCATGGCCAGCGAGGCGCACATGGCTACGAAGCTGATCAGGGCGTGGGTGCCGCCCAGTGCCATAAATGCGTCATGATTGGCGGCGGCAGGGTCGGACATGCCTTTGGCCACGACAATCACAATCGGAATCAGCAAGGCGGCCGCGGCCGAGTTGCTGATGAAAATCGAAAGCAGGTAACAGGCCAGGCCGGCAAAAAGCAGTACGGATACAACCTTCATCGAACCGAAGGGGATGGCGGTCAGCAATTCGTGGGCAAGCCCGCTCTCCTCCATCGCTGTTCCGAGCGCAAAACCGCCGGCGAC
>JAFZAF010000136.1 GCA_017548335.1 Bacteroidales bacterium
CAAATAAATTCGTATATTTGCAAACACATCCAAGGGTTCTGCCACAAGGCAGGACTCCTTTTTAGTTAACTGAACGAAAACCAGATTATGGCAGAAGCACACTACATCAGCCAGGAAGGGCTGGACAAGCTCAAGAAAGAACTCGCTGAGGCGCTGGCGCAGCGTCCCGTCATCTCCGCGGCCATCGCGGAGGCCCGCGAGAAAGGAGACCTCTCGGAAAATGCCGAATACGAGTCGGCCCGCGAGGCGCAGGGCTTGCTCGAACTGAAAATCGCGAAACTGCAGAACCAGGTCATCAACGCCAAGGTCCTGGACAGCTCCCAGCTCAATACCGACCAGGTCCAGATGCTCAACCGGGTCAAGGTCGAAAACCTCTCCAACCACCGCGTGATGGAATTCACCATCGTGGGCGAGAGCGAGGCCGACTTCACCCAGGGCAAGCTGGCCGCCACGACCCCCATCGGCAAGGCCCTGATGGGTCACCGCAAGGGCGAAACCGTGGACGCAAAGGTCCCTTCCGGCATCATCCAGTTCAAGATCCTTGACATTTCCCTCTGATGGCAACGCTTTTCACCCGCATCGCCCAAGGCGAGATTCCGTCCTGGAAAGTGGCGGAAAACGAAGACTACTATGCCTTCCTGGACATCAGCCCCCTGGCACCGGGCCATACCCTCGTAATCCCCAAGAAGGTGGAGGACGACTACATCTTCCATCTGGACGAGGCCACGTACACCGGCCTCTGGGCCTTCGCCCGCAAGGTCGCAACGGCCCTCAAGGCCGCCGTGCCGTGCAAGCGCGTCGGCGTGGCCGTGCTCGGGATGGAAGTCCCGCACACCCACATCCACCTGGTTCCGCTCCAGACCGAAGGCGACCTGGACTTCCGCAAGGTCCGTCCGGTCGTGACCCCGGAGCAAATGGCGCAGATCGCCGCCGCAATCCTCTCGGAATATGAAAAATTGCAATAAGACCGTTGCGCTCGCGCTTGCCGTGCTGGCGCTTTCCGCCTGCGGCCAGAAGGCCCATATCCGCGGCAACCTGAGCGGCGCCGCCAACAAGCCCGTCGTGGTCAAGCTGCTGGATGTCAATACCTACCGCACGCTCGACACCATCAAGACCCGCGCCGACGGCTCCTTCCGTTACAATGCGGAGGTCAAGAAAGGCCAGCCGGAGTTCATCTACCTGTTCTACGGCGACACCCGCATCGCAGCCCTGCTGCTGGAGACGGGCGAGACGGCCGTCGTGCAGGCGGACACGCTGGGCGGCTTCACCGTCGAGGGGTCGAAGGGCTCTTCCGACCTGGCGGTCGTCGACAAGGCTTACGCCGATTTCCACGCCGCCCTTGCGGCGCACGAGTCCACGCCGGTGGAGATGACGCGCGACTACATCAACCACTACCGCGAGAGCGTCAGGTACGTGCTGGCGCATCCTTACTCGCTCACCACGGTGCCCGTGCTCTTCGAGCGCCTGGGCGAGGCTCCCATCTTCGCCCAGCTCACGGACGGCATCCTTTTCCGCAACGCCGTCGATTCGCTGAAGACGGTCTATCCCGACTCGCGTTACGTGAAGGCGCTGCAGAAGGAGGCCGACAGCCGTATGCGTATGCTCGAAATCAACAACCAGGTGCAGAACGCCCCGGTGGCTTCTTTCCCGGATATCGTCCTGCCGGACATCAAGAGCGAGAAGCGCGCCCTCAGCGAGGTGGACGCCAAGGTGGTCCTAGTGCATTTCTGGGATCTCACCGATGCCTCCCAGAAGATGCTGAGCCTGGACGCGCTGCTGCCGCTTTACAACGAGTTCCACGCGCGCGGCTTCGAGATCTATTCGATCTGTGTGACGCCCGACAAGCCGGAATGGGCTTCCGTCGTGCTGGCGCAGAAACTGCCGTGGATCAACGTGAACGACGGTCTGGGCGGTGCTTCGCCCGCCGTGATCACCTACAACGTGACTTCGCTGCCCAATTCTTTCCTGGTCGTTGACGGGGAACTGAATACGACGCCGATCAGCGGGGGAGTGGAGGGCCTGCGGAAGGAACTCCGGAGGCTGCTCAAGTAGTGCTTGACGCGTGTCACGAAGAAGGCCGCCCCTTGCCGGGCGGCCTTCTTCGTTATGCGTCGTATTTGGGTTTCAGGATTTCCGAGTAGAGGATCAGTTTCTTCGGGTCGATCTTCAGTTTGTCCGCGGGCTGCTTCTCTACATTCGTTTCCTTCTTTTTCCGGTGGATGGCCCGCACGCCCTCTTCGGATTGTTCTTGATCTGGGCTGCTGCGGAGCTTGCCCCCCGAAACGTCCTCCTTCGTCGGACCCCACCGCTGCGCTTCGCTTGCGGTCCCCCCTCTTACGGTGCCGAGGGTGGCACGGTTTAACCTGCGGTTTCCCTCCTTGCCGCTCGGCAGAGAAAGCGAGCTGTCTCTGCACTCACTTGCTGCGTCGGGTCCGGGGGCAACTCCGCCAGCAGCCCCGTCGGCCGATCTTCCGTCATTCCGGGCGAGCTCCCTGGCGGCCGGAGAAGAGGAAGGGAAAGTGGGACGGGGACGCGGGGTGGGCTGGGATGCGGCGCGTTTCTGCTTGGCACGCTTGTCAAGCAGGGCGACGACCACCGGAAAGGCGAACATCAATATGGGAATCAGCACCTCCCAATCCATAGTCCAAAAATAAAGAAAATCCCTTGAAAATCAAAAGAGTTTGCGCCGGCTGACCGTCGCGATGAAATCCTTCAGGTAAAACGGCTCGAAATAAGCCGTATCCTTGAAGTTCCCCGCCTCGAACTCCCGCATCGCAGGCCCGAGCATCGCCGAAGCGTGAGGGAAGGTCTGCACGAAACGGGTCTGCGGCCCGGCAAGTACCTCGCTGCACTTGGCGGCCCCGTCGCCGATGAACAGCACGGGCCCCCCGGCGCGCTCGGCGGAAAAACTGTCCGCATCGATTACGCGAGGTTCCACCTCGGTCAGCAGCTGCCCGTCGGGGGAGAAGACGGCGGTATAAACCTCCATCCGGCGCGCGTCCAGCAGGGGAATGACATAGCGGCAGCCATCGGGCACCAGGCCGTTGTCCCGGGCCTGCTGGACGAGTACGTCGAGCGTACCCACCGCCAGCAGCGGCACGCCGGCCGCAAAGCAGATGCCTTTGGCCGTGGACACGCCCACGCGCAGCCCCGTGTAGGACCCCGGACCGCCGCTCACGCACACGGCGTCGAGGTCGGAAGCGAGCATCCCGGCGTCGTCCAGCAACCCCTTGATGAAAGGAGCGGTCATCGCGGCGTGCGCCCGGGGCTGGTCGCTTTCGCGGGTGGCCGCGACCTTGCCGTCGACGGCAAGGGCCACCGAACAGAGTGCGGTGGAAGTCTCGATGAGCAGGAGCCTAGACATTCCCGGAAACGACCTCGGTGGCGGCCGCGGCGGCGCCGGCGGCGTCAGTCCCGCCCGAAACGAAGGACTTCAGGATGGGGAAGATGGCGTTGGCGACGTCCTTGAGGGCCTGATATACCACGGCGTTCTCCGTGGCTTCGGGCTTCACCAGGTGCAGGGAGCTGTTGAGCGTTTCGAAGAGCAGGATCACCAGGCCGAGGATGAGCCCGACCTTCAGGATGCCGAACACCATACCCAGCAGCCGGTTGAAGAAGCCCAGCGAGAGGGCCTTCAGCGCCTTGGTGATCAGTACGCCGATGAGGTTCAGGATGAGCGCGACCACGATGGCGATCAGGATGAAGCAGATGACCTTCAGCACGGTGGCGTCGAGGGTCACGTAGGTGCCCAGCCAGTCGGCAAGCATCGTGGAGAAGTGGAAGGCGGCCCAGGCGGCGAGCAGGATCGCCACGAAATCGATGACCTGCTTCACGAATCCCTTGGAAATGCCGGCCACGATGGCGGGGATGAAACAGAGCAGGAGAACAATGTCGAGAATAGCCATATCCTTATTTTGTTAAATAGGCAGAAATCGTTAAATTTGCAGACTAAATTTACAAGGCAAAATTAGGCAAAAAAATATGACATTCAAAGAATATGGCGGATTGGATCTGGTCGGCGTAGGTGCGGAGGTGCTCCAACGCTGGAAAAAGATGCACG
The DNA here is from genome assembly GCA_017548335.1 of Bacteroidales bacterium. GTDB lineage: Bacteria > Bacteroidota > Bacteroidia > Bacteroidales > UBA932 > Cacconaster. Next base: position 4,061 of record JAFZAF010000136.1, read on the forward strand.
CCTTCGAGAAATCCCTGGCTGTCCGGGAGGGTGCGCCGGAGTTCATTTTCTTCGAAGGACCGCCTTCCGCGAACGGAATGCCGGGCATCCACCACGTGATGGCCCGCTCCATCAAGGACGCCGTCTGCCGCTATAAGACCCAGGCCGGCTTCAAGGTCCGCCGCCGCGCGGGCTGGGACACCCACGGCCTGCCGGTCGAGCTGGGTGTCGAGAAGAAGCTTGGCATCACCAAGGAGGACATCGGCAGCAAGATTTCCGTCGCCGACTACAACCGCACCTGCCGCGAGGAGGTGATGAAATACACCGCCGAGTGGCGGAGCCTGACCGAGCGCATCGGTTATTGGGTGGATATGGACGACCCGTACGTCACCTACGACAACCGCTATATCGAGACGCTCTGGTACCTGCTCAAGGACATCTACGGCAAGGGCCTGCTGTACAAGGGCAAGAGCATCCAGCCGTATTCCCCGGCCGCCGGCACGGGCCTGAGCACGCACGAGCTCAACCAGCCGGGCTGCTACCGCGACGTCAAGGACACTACCTGCACCGTGCAGTTCAAGGTGGTGGGGGAGGAAGACCTCTATTTCCTCGCCTGGACCACGACGCCCTGGACCCTCGCGTCCAACACGGCGCTCTGTGTCGGTCCCAACATCGACTACGTGAAGGTCCGTTCCGCGAACCCGTACACCGGCGCCCCTGCGACCTATATCGTGGCCGAGGCGCTCGTGGGCAGCCTGTTCAACGGAAAGGTTCCCTTCGAGGTGCTTCCCGGCACCGTCAAGGGCCGCGAACTGGTGGGCCTGCGCTATGAGCAGCTGATCCCGTGGTTCCGTCCCGACGGAGACGCCTTCCGCGTCATCCCGGGCGACTACGTGACCATAGAGGAAGGTACCGGTATCGTCCACATCGCGCCGACCTTCGGCGCCGACGACGCCAAGGTGGCCCGCGCTGCCGGCATCGCCGCCCTGCAGGTGGTCGACCGCAACGGCGACGCGCAGGCGCAGGTGGACCTCCAGGGCCGTTTCTGCCGCCTGGAAGACCTCGACCCGCAGTATGTCGCCACGCACGTGAGCCCGGACTACGCCGGGTGGGCCGGCCGCTACGTGAAGAACGCCTATGACAGCAGCCTCGCTCCGGACGCTCCCACGCTGGACATCGACCTGTGCGTGATGCTCAAGGCCGCAGGGAAGGCGTTCAGGATCGAGAAGCACGTCCACTCTTATCCGCACTGCTGGCGCACCGACAAGCCGGTGCTCTACTACCCGCTGGACAGCTGGTTCATCAAGACCACGGCCGTGCGCGAGCAGATGATGGCCCTGAACGGGGAGATTGCCTGGAAGCCGGAGTCCACCGGTACCGGCCGCTTCGGCAAGTGGCTGGAGAACATCCAGGACTGGAACCTCAGCCGCAGCCGTTACTGGGGCACCCCGCTGCCTGTCTGGCGCACCGAAGACAGCCGGGAAGAACTCTGCATCGGCTCCGTGAAGGAGCTGTACGCCGAGATCGACAAGGCCGTGGCCGCCGGCATAATGCCTTCCAACCCGTTGAGGGACAAGGGCTTCGACCCGGACGATATGTCCAAGGAGAACTACGACCGCATCGACCTTCACCGTCCGTACGTCGACGAGATCTTCCTCGTCAGCCCGTCGGGCAGGAAGATGACGCGCGAGACCGACCTCATCGACGTCTGGTTCGATTCCGGCGCGATGCCGTACGCCCAGACGGGCCTGCGCGGCATCGACAGCCCGGACTTCGGCTGCACGGCCGACTTCATCGCCGAAGGCGTGGACCAGACGCGCGGGTGGTTCTACACCCTGCACGCCATCCATACGATGGTCAGCGGCACGCCCGCCTTCAGGCGCGTGATCTCCAATGGCCTCGTGCTGGACAAGAAGGGCGAAAAGATGAGCAAGCGCCTGGGCAACGCCGTGGATCCTTTCCAGGCGATGGACAAGTACGGTCCCGACACCCTCCGCTGGTATATGCTGACCAACGCCCAGCCCTGGGACAACCTCAAGTTCGACGAGGCCGGGGTGGAGGAGGTACGCCGCAAGTTCTTCGGCACGCTGTACAACTCCTACTCGGTGTTCGCGCTGTACGCCAACATCGACGGTTTCGACCCGGCGGCGGAGACGGTGCCCTACGAGCATCGCCCGATGTTCGACCGCTGGATCGTCAGCCGGCTCAACACCCTGGTGAAGGGTGTGGTGGCCGCCTATGAGGACTACGACATCACCACGGCGGGCCGCCTGGTGCAGGATTTCGTGTGCGACGACCTGTCCAACTGGTACATCCGCCTGAACAAGAAACGCCTCTGGGGCGCCGGGATGACGGAGGACAAACTCTCCGCCTACCAGACCCTGTACGAGGTGCTGAAGGGCGTGGCCCTGCTGGGTGCGCCCATCGCGCCGTTCTTTATGGAGCGGCTGTGGCTGGACCTCGTGCCGGACTCCGACTCGGTGCACTACCGCCCGATGCCGGCGTACGACGCCTGCCTCGTGGACGAGGGCCTGGAGGAAAGTATGGGCTTCGCCCAGAAGGCTTCCTCGATGGTGCTCGCCCTGCGCAAGAAGGTGGGCATCAACGTGCGCAAGCCGCTAGCGAAGGTGCTCGTCCCGGTCCTCGACGACACGGTGAAGGAGCACATCCAGCGCGTCAGCGACATCTTCCTGACGGAGGTCAACGTCAAGGAGATCGAGTTCCTGCACGACACCGTGGGGCTCATCACGAAGAAGATCAAGCCCAACTTCAAGACCCTCGGCAAGATCTACGGCAAGCAGATGAAGGAGATCGCCGCCGCATTCGGCACCCTTTCGCAGGAGGAGATCGCCGCCATCGAGCGCGCCGAGGCCGAGTATGTACTGCACCTGCCGTCCGGCGACGTCACCCTCGCCAAGGGCGACTACGAGATCAGCTCCGAGGATATGCCGGGCTGGCTCGTGGCCACGGAAGGCACCCTGACCCTGGCCCTGGACATCGTTCAGACGCCGGAACTGGTCCGCGAGGGCAACGCCCGCGAACTCATCCACCCGATCCAGACCCTCCGCAAGGAAAGCGGTTTCGAGGTCACGGACCGGATCCGCACCGTCCTGTATGCCGACGGCGCCGTGGCGGACGAGATCCGCGACGCGCTCTCGGAATACGCGGATTACGTAGCAGCCCAGACCCTCTCGCTCTCGCTGGAGCTCAAAGGCCTGGACGAAGCCCCGGAGGATGCCGCCACACTCGAGTGGGGCGCGGGCACCTTCCGCATCCAAGTAAGCAAACAAACTAAATAACCGTTAATATGGAAAAAGTTACCCCTTCAGAGCCTCAGGCCGTCAAGACCCGTTACTCCGATGCCGAACTCGCCGAGTTCAAGGCTATCATTGAAGAGAAGCTCGCCAAGGCCAAAGCCGAGTACAACACCCTCCGTCAGGTGGTGATGCACAACGGCACCAACGATATCGAGGACACCACCCCGTCTTTCCGCACGGTCGAGGACGACGGCGCCTTCCAGCTTTCCAAGGAAGAAGCCAGCCAGATGGCGCAGCGCCAGTACAAGTTCATCCAGAACCTGGAAGGCGCGCTGGCCCGCATCGAGAACAAGACTTACGGCATTTGCCGCGTGACCGGCAAGCTCATCCCCAAGGAGCGCCTGCGCCTGGTGCCGCACGCAACCCTGACCGTCGAGGCCAAGGAAATGCTCGCCAAGCAGGGCAAGAACTAGGGATATGAAATTATCCCAAGGCAAACGGCTCCTGCTGCTGGGCGTCCTGCTCGTCGTCATCGACCAGGTGATCAAATACCTGGTCAAGACGAATATGGAGCTGGGACAGCAGATCTATGTGATCGGGCAGTGGTTCCGCCTCTGCTTCGTGGAGAACGAGGGGATGGCGTTCGGGATGGCGTTCGGCGGTCAGGTGGGCAAGTTCCTGCTGTCCCTTTTCCGCATCTTGCTCAGCGGGGCGCTGATCTGGTGGATTTCCTCCCTGATCAAGAAGGGAAACACCCCGAAGGGCGTGCTGGTGGGCCTGACGCTGATTACGGCCGGAGCCATCGGGAACATCATCGACAGCCTGTTCTACGGCATCATCTGGGGCTATGCGCCCTTTATGTTCGGCAAGGTGGTGGATATGTTCTTCTTCCCGCTCATCCGGGACGGCGAGCGCGTGATCTTCTTCAGTCCCGTGTTCAACTTCGCGGATTCCTGCGTGACGGTGGGGGCTTTCTATCTGGTGTTGTTCCAGTGGAAGTTCTTCGCCAAGGACGAAGAAAAAGAAAAGAAGAAAGAAAAATAGAAGCGGAGGCGGAGGGATTCGAACCCCCGGAACGTTACCGTTCAACAGTTTTCAAGACTGCCGCCATCGACCACTCGGCCACACCTCCGTTTTTGCGGATTGCAAAGATAGGCAAATAATCTGATTTCAGAAAATTGAAGCGCCCGGGAGAGATCCCGGACGCTTCGTCTTGTAAAGGAAACCGAAGTTTCTAGAAGAGGAACGCAACACCCGCGGTGAGCTGGTTGCGGCGATACGCGGTGTTGGTGTTGTTGTAGCGGTTCAGCATACCCATATCGTAGCCGATGTTGAGGCGGAACATATTCATAATCTCGACGCCCACGCCGCCGCCGACCAGGATGTCGAAGCGGTTGAGGTCGGAATTCTCCTGATAGCGGTCATAGGATCCGCTGCTGGTGCCGACGCTGCTGGTCACCTTGGAGGCGACACCCAGCGAGACGCTCGGACCGGCATAGGCGAAGAAGCGGAAATCCGGGCTGAGGTCGAGACCGTAGCTGAAATGCAGGGGGACGTTGATGAAATGATCCTCGCGCTTGCCGCTCAACTTGGTGATGATGAGGTCGGTGGCATTGCTCTTGGCAGCATAGCCGTAGTAAACGCCGGGGGTGAAGTTGATACCGGAAGCCACGGGCACGGTGAAGCCGACGCCGGCGTAGAAGCCGCTCAGCGGATCGGAGTTGGTGGTGCTGCCGGACTTGACGACATCGATGGAGTTGAAATAACCGGCGCCGACGGAAGCCTGAGCGAACGCAGGGGCGCTGGCGAGCAGCACGAGGGCTGCGGAAAGAAGGGTAACAATCTTTTTCATACTTATAATGATAATGTATTGTGTCGTTTCAGTGTCATTTCGGACAGGGTCCGAAAGGAAGATGCGAAAATCGCGCCAAATGTTGCAGTTGACACTTAGTCCGGCCTAGGCGAGCCGCTTCTCCAGGCGCTCGCGGATGGCCGCGATGAACCTGGCCGAGTTGACCGGCTGCGGCGTGACGCCCTCCATCAGCGGCACCAGGTCCTTGGTGGCGATGCCTTCGCCCAGGGTGTCGAAGCAGGCCGCTTCCAGCGAGTCCGCGAACCGGACGAGGTCCTTCAGGCCGTCCTTCTGGCCCCGCTGCCGGAGCGCTCCGCTCCAGGCGAAGATGGTGGCCATCGGGTTCGTGGAAGTCTCCTCTCCCTGCAGGTACCTGTAGTAATGGCGGGTCACCGTGCCGTGGGCGGCCTCGTACTCATAGTTCCCGTCGGGGCTCACGAGCACGCTGGTCATCATCGCCAGGGAACCGAAGGCCGTGGACACCATATCGCTCATCACGTCGCCGTCGTAGTTCTTGCAGGCCCAGATGAATCCGCCCTTGCTGCGGATCACGCGGGCCACCGCATCGTCGATCAGGGTGTAGAAATAGGTGATGCCGAGTTCCTCGAAGCGGGCCTTGTATTGCTCGAACACTTCGTCGAAGATCTCGCGGAAGCGGGCGTCGTAGGTCTTGGAGATGGTGTCCTTGGTGGAGAACCAGAGGTCCTGCCGGGTGTCCGCGGCGAACTGGAAGCAGGCGTGCGCGAAGGAGCGGATGGATTTGTCCGTGTTGTGCATCCCCTGGACGACGCCGGCGCCCGTGAACTCCTGGATCACCACTTCGTCGTGGCTGCCGTCTTCGCCGTCGAACACCAGCTTCGCCGTGCCGGGGCCGCCGATCCGCATCTCCACGCTCTTGTACACGTCTCCGTAGGCGTGTCGGGCGAGGGTGATGGGTTTCTCCCAGTTCTTCACCACGGGGTGGATGGAAGGGAGGGTGATGGGGGCGCGGAAGACCGTTCCGTCCAGGATGGAGCGTATGGTGCCGTTGGGGCTCTTCCACATCTGATGCAGCTTATATTCCGTCATCCGCTGCGCATTGGGGGTGATGGTGGCGCACTTGACGCCCACACCGTATTTCTTGCAGGCGAGGGCCGCCTCTATCGTAATCCGGTCGCCGGTCTCGTCCCGTTTGGGCAGCCCGAGGTCGTAATACTCCGTCTTGAGGTCCACGAACGGCAGGATGAGTTCATCCTTGATCATCTTCCAGAGTATCCGGGTCATCTCGTCACCGTCCATCTCGACGAGGGGAACGGTCATCTTTATCTTATCCATCCTGTTTGCTTGTTAACGGACGGTAAAGATAATAAAGTATTTTAAAAAAGAAAAACCGGCATTGGAATGCCGGCTTCTGGTAGGGACGATCGGGGTCGAACCGATGACCTCTTGAATGTGACTCAAGCGCTCTGAACCAACTGAGCTACGCCCCTGTCTCATTAAGGGACTGCAAAAATAGACCATTTTTGCGAAATTCGCAAATTTTTTCATACCTTTGCAATCCCATCAACCGGTGAGTTGTCCGAGTGGTTGAAGGAGCCTGCCTCGAAAACAGGTGTACGGCAACGTACCGGGGGTTCGAATCCCTCACTCACCGCTCCAGGCGTCTGCTTTGCAGGCGCTTTTCTTTTTCGTATATTTGATGTCGATATGAAACGACGCGATTTCCTCAAGACGACGGTGGCCGCCGGGGCCGGGGCGGCGCTGCTGGGCACGGCCGGCGCCTGCGCCCCTCGCAAAGCGGCTCCCAAGCCCTACCGGGTGGGCGGGAAGGCACGGATGCAGCTCCGCTGGGAGCCCTACGAACTGCAGCTGCAGCACACCTTCACCGTGGCCTCCTACTCCCGCACCACCACGCCGGACGTGCAGGTGGAGATCCACTACGACGGCTTCACCGGCTACGGCGAGGCGTCGATGCCCCCGTACCTGGGGCAGACGGTGGAGAGCGTGTGCACCTTCCTGGAGAAGGTAGACCTGGGGCGGTTCGCGGACCCGTTCCAGCTGGAGGACATCCTCGCCTACGTGGACAGCCTCTCCCCGGGCGACACGGCCGCGAAGGCGGCGGTGGACATCGCCCTGCACGACCTGGTGGGCAAACTTCTCGGCCAGCCCTGGTGGCGGCTGTGGGGGCTGGACGCGGCCAAGGCGCCGGACACCACCTTCACCATCGGCATCGACACGCCGGAGGTCGTCCGCGAGAAGACGCGCGAGTGCGCGGACCGCTTCAACATCCTGAAAGTCAAGGTGGGGCTGGACAACGACGAGCAGATGATCCGCACCATCCGGGAAATCACGCAGTTGCCCATCGCCGTGGACGCCAATCAGGGCTGGACCGACCGGCAGAAGGCCCTCGACGAGATCTTCTGGCTGAAAGAGCAGGGGGTGGTGATGGTGGAACAGCCGATGCCCCGGGAGCGCCTGGACGACAACGCGTGGATCACGGAGCGCAGCCCGCTGCCCATCTTCGCCGACGAGGCCATCCAGCGCCTGGCCGACATCCCGGGCATCAAGGGCGCCTACACGGGCATCAACATCAAGCTGATGAAATGCACCGGGATGCGCGAAGCCTGGAAGATGGCCACCTACGCGCGGGCGGAGGGGATGCGCGTGATGCTGGGCTGTATGACCGAGACCTCCTGCGCCGTCACGGCCGCCGCCCATCTGTCGCCCGTCGCGGATTTCGCCGACCTGGACGGCAACCTGCTCATCAGCAACGACCGCTTCCGGGGGATGACGGTCGAGGCCGGCCGCATCACGCTCCCGGATGCGCCCGGCCTCGGCCTGGTAAAACTTTAAGTATCAGATAGTCAGCCACTCCGTGGAGACAATCCCGGTGAAGACCAGGATGCCCGTGGCAATCAGGGACAGCAGCCACAGCACGAAAATCACCAGCCCGGGGTGCCAGCTCGGCGACTTGAAGCCGAAGAGCAGCTGCAGCCCTCCGTAAAGGATACCCAGGAAGGGGAGGAAGACCACCAATCCCAGCAGGACGTGGATCCACGGCCGCGCCATCGCCGCCGCGACGGACGGGGCATAGTAGTGGAGTTCGGCCAGACCCTGGTTGTACAGATGCCCGAGTCCGAACAGCCCGCCGTGCTCCACGACGCCGTGTCCGAACAGGCCGCTCCCGAAGCCCAGCACGCCGCTGGCGAAGAGTCCGGAGAAGCCGACGATAACCAAAAGCACGCCGATCAGTTTCCCCAGGACGCCGCCCATCTCGCTCCAGGCCTTGGACTGACTCACGGACTTGATGGCGTCGCCGACCTCGCGGGCGCCGTTCTCGATGCTCTGCTGGATGCCCAGCACGGTTCCGTCTTCGCCCCGCTGCTCCCAGCGCTGCTTGGCGGTCTTGGCCGCCGGCATACAGACCCACAGGATAGCGTACAGCACGGGGAAGAACAGGTGGATGGACAGGTTCAGGTGCCCGTGGAAGTTCCACTTGAAGACGGACAGCCCGAGCACGGTGAACAGGACGAACAGGATGCGGAACAGGGTCTTGTCCACGTTGAAGTAGGCACCCAGGCCGCTGCACACACCTGCGACCACCTTGTCGTTCATATCGCGGTAGAGCTTGCGGCGGGGCTTTTCAACCTTCATTCCGGGCTGCGACCCGGAATCTCCCTCCGTCGCGTCCTCCTCCTCGATGACCTCCGGCCGCCCGAGGATGCCGATGATCCGCTCGATGTCGGCGCGGGACACGACCCCGTCGCGCCCGCACTTCTCGTGCAGCAGTTCCGCCATCCGCTCCTCGATGCCTTCAATGATCTCGCTGCCGCCCTCGCGGCCGGAATAGAAGATCTCCAACTCGCCGAGGTAGGAGGCGGCCAGCTGCGAGGCGTCCTGCTCCATCGTGAAGGCGTAGCCGCCCAGGCTCACTTTTTCTACTTCTTTCATACGTTCTTAAGGGTTTGGATGCCGTCTACCAGGTCTTTCCAGGCCTCGTCCATCAGGGCGAGCTGCTCCCGGCCCTTGTCGGAAATCACATAATACTTACGGGGCGGGCCCTGGGTGGATTCCTCCCAGCGGTAGGACAGCAGGCCCTGGTTCTTCTGGCGGATGAGCAGGGGATAGAGCGTGCCTTCCACGACGATCATCCCCACGGCCTTCAACTCCTCGATGATGGAGGAAGCGTAGGCCTCGCGTTTGTTGAGGATCGAGAGGATGCAGTATTCCAGCACCCCCTTCCGCATCTGCGTGCGGACGTTTTCAGCTGTGTTCTCCATAATCTACTTCTTTTTGGAATAAGCGGCGATGTTCTCCGCGGTCACGGGTACGCCGTGCATCTCGCATTTCTGCGTGGGCGTGACGGCCTTCGGGATGGCAATCCAGCAGATCACATAGAGCCAGAAGCCCGCCGTACCGGCCAGCAGTGCCACCAGCATCAGCACGCGGGCGAGCACAACGTCGATGTCCAGGTAGATGGCAAGGCCCGCGCACACGCCGGCGATGCGCTTGTTGTCGTAGTCGCGGTAGATTTTCTTGCGGATGTTCGCGTCCGGCTCGGTATTCGCGGACTCCGCGGCCTTCGGATTCTCCGGGCCGCCGTCCGGCATCCCGAGCTGGCCGGTGACGCGCTCCACGAGAGCGATGTTCACGACCCGGGACTCGTCGCCGATCTCCTGCAGGAAGAGTTCCGAAATGCGGGTCTCCAGGTCTTCCATCACCTCCGCGTTCTCGCCGGTGGCCGAGGCGGCCAGACGCGCGCGAAAGTGGCCAAGGTATTCACTCAGACGCTTATAGGCGTCCTCTTCAATCGCGAAGCTTCTGCTTCCGAGGCTGATGTTCAATACTTTTTTCATTGTTATAGAACTTTGACACTGCAAAGATATATAAAAAAATTAATACCTTGTATAGCATAGTACTAAAAAATGTAAAAAAATTTTGCCCGACCTGGTAGGGGACGGGCAAATTCAAGTTGGGATCATTAACGGAACATCTTGCCGAACAGGGACTTACGGCGTTTCTTGTGCTTTCGTTCCCGCTTCTTGCAGATAATTTCGTAGATCGTGCCCCAGTCGGGGAGGCCGCCGATGTTGCGGTCGTCGATATACACGTCCGCGATAATCTTGGTTCCCGCCTGTCCGGCGAATAGGGCACCTGCCGGCTGGTTGCTGTTCACGGCATAGAAATCCAGGCCGCGTTCGTGGCAGAAGTTGACCGCTTTCTCCAGCAGTTCTCCCTCGCGGGAGGTCCACAGGATCAGCCGGTTGCCGTCTTCCTGCAGTTGCAGCAGGGTTTCGATGGCGAAGGGCTTCTCCTTGCCGATCTCGGGGTATTTGTGCTCGACGATGGTTCCGTCGAAGTCTACGGCGATAGTCATATGCTAGTTGTTGTCGTTTTCTCCGTAACCATAGCCGTAACCATAGCCGTAACCATAGCCGTAACCATAGCCGTAGCCATAGCCGCCGTAGCCGTAACCCCGCTTGAGTTCGGCACCGTTGAAGATGATGGCCATATTCTTCAGACGTCCGCTTTCCTGGATGTCATTCAACTGAGGGAGTATGCGACGGTCCAACTGGCCGGCGCGCAGGACGAACAGGTTTACATCCACTACCCGGCTGATGATCATCGGATCTGCGACGACCTGCAACGGCACGCTGTCGAGCAGGACGTAGTCGTAACGCTTGCGCAGTTCGGAGATAAACTCGTCGAAGCGCTTGCGGCTCAGCAGTTCCGTCGGGTTGGGCGGGATGTGTCCGGCCGGGACGAAGTCCACGCCTTCCGCCACTTCCTTTCGGATGATGTCCTCCACCCGGATGCTTTCTTCATAGAGATAGTTGGACAGGCCGGTGGTCTTGTGCTTCAGACCGAACGCCTTGGAAATGGTCCGCTTGCGGAGGTCAAGGTCCACAAGCACCACCTTCTTCCGGGCATCCGCCAGGCATCGTGCCATATTGGCACTAATAAAAGTCTTACCGGCCGAGACGGCAAAGGATGTCGTCGCAATCACGGGATGGTCCACTCCTTCGGGCTTCATAAAATCGAGGTTGGTGCACATCATACGCATCGCCTCGGTGAAAACGCTTTTGCTTGATGCGTCGTATTTGATGGGGGACTCAGGTTCTTCCGTGTCTTTCTTTTTACGATGGCCCTTTTTCTTGTGTTGTGTAAGCGGGATTTCTGCAAGGACCGGCACGGACACAAGTTCCTCGATCTCCTTGCGCGAGCGAACCTTGGTGTCAAGGAAAAGGCGGGCGATGAGGATCACGGCCGGGACCAACAGGCCCACCAGCAGGGCTAGCATCAGCATCCTGTTGCGTTGCGGGTAAACCGGAGCCCAGGATCCTTCCGGACTGTCGATCATCCGGGCGTTGTTGTCGGCCATCGCCTGCGTAAGGGCATTTTCCTCTCGCTTGTTGAGCAGGAAAACATAAAGCTGCTCCTTGATCTGCTGCTGGCGCTCGATGTTCAGCATCTGCTTGGCCTTGGCCGGCATCGCGGTGAACTTCTGGATGGAGGAGGTCTCCTGGCGGGAGAGGTCCTGCTTTTGGACGTTCAGGCTGGTGAGCAGGTTCTGGATGATGCCGAGGATATTCTGACGCAGGGATTCGATGTTTCCTTCCACCTGCTTGACTGCGGGGCTGACGGCACTCGAGGCGGCCACCAATTTCTCCCGGCGCAGGATCAGTTCGTTGTATTGGCTGATGGCCTTGTCGGCATTGGCATCATTGAGGCCAGTGTTCACGGGAATCATCTCGAAAGAACCGATAGAACCCCGCACATAATCGCGCAGGTACTCGGCAAGGGAGATCCGGGTTTCGATCTGAACGATTTCCGCATTGTAACCGCGGCTCTCGTTAAGGTAGCGGGATGCGGCTTCGTCCACATCCATAATCCGCTGGGAACTCTTGAATGCGGCCAGGTTATCTTCCACGGCACCCAGTTCGTCCTGGATGATGACCAGGCGCTCGTTGATGAAAGCGGCGGTGTTCACGGCCACGCGGTTCTTCTCCCGGATGGCGTCTTCGTTATACTTCTCAATCAGCACGTTGAGGATATCGCAGGCACGTTGGACATTGAAATCCTGCTGCGAAAGGGAGAGGATATTGGAGTCCTGGCTGATCTGCAACCGGGACAGGAATGACGCCGCCTGTTGTTGAGAGGGCACCTTCCGGACGGTGATCATACGCCCGAAAGCGGCTTCGTTGTAGAAGGATGTGGGTTGGAAAACGGCCCGACCACCGGCCAGGGCGATAGTATCGCCCAAGGCAACCTTCTGCGTGGCGTTACCGATTACAAGTTGGAGGGTCTTGGCGTCCAGCGGAGTTACTTGTGCGACGAACGGGCCGGGCTCTTCACCGTCCTCACGGGAGAAAAAGAGACGTATCGGCGCATTGCGGTAAAGTTCGATGTCGCGAAGGCGGATATGTTGCTTATAATCGATGTCGGCATCCAGGGAACGTACCACCTCGGTCATCATCGCCTTTGATTGCAGCTGAAGCATTTCATTGCTCATACTGACGGTGTTGATGATGTTGCTGTAGTTGTCCATCCGGACAGAACGGGTGGAGTTGGTCGGGTCCTTGATAATGACCGTTACGTTGCTCCGGTAGAGCAACGGACTTTTGGAATAGCGGTACCAGGCATAGCCTACGGCAAGGGCTGCGCAGAGCAGGAACCAGTACCAATGGCTCAAAAGGTAAAAGAACAGGTCGACCAAATTGACTTGTTCTCCGCGGGAATTCTTTTTCAGGGAGGTATCCATAAGGTAATTAGAGGCGTTTTGCCAATATGAAAAGGGTGGTGATAGCTGTGGTCGCGGTAAACAGAGGCGTCAAAGCGGACATGATGGCTGTCATATTACTGGAGGAACGGAGGCCGCGAGGCTTCACATAGACGATGTCGTTCTGCCGGAGATAGAATACGGGCGAATCGAAAAGGCTCTTGGACTGCAGGTTGATGGAGTAGGCCATACGTACTCCTTCTTCCGTCCGGATGACCATTACGTCGGGAATCTTGGAATGTTCGTCAGTGCCTTGGGAACGGGCGAGGACCTGAAGGATATTGATGCTGCTGCCTTCGACAGGCATCACGCTCTGGCCTGTTTCTCCCAAAACCGTAATGGTGAAGTTCTCCATCTCCACGTTCACGATAGGTTCCCGGATATAGCCCAGGCGGACTATTTCGGATGCCACCCAGTCTTCCACCTCCTTCAGGGTCTTGCCCAGGATGTGCATCGTGCCCAATACCGGGAACTGGATGTCACCGTTTTTGTCCACCGTATAGATGGTGGCCGTGGTCAGCGCCTGTCCGGATTCTCCCACAAGGCCGTTACCTACGTTGAAAGGCGCCGCCAGTTCCGCATCGGTACTGTAAACCTGGATGCTGATCCTGTCATCCACCTGCAGGCGCAGTTCAGGAGCCGGTTTGGCAAGGTAGGGTGTGTCATATTCCAAATCTCGCAGATAAGCGAGTTTGGCGGGAGTGGTGCAGGATGCCGCCAGCACGACGAATGCCGTCAGCATCAACCATTTAACATTTCCTTTCATAAATATCTGTCATTTTATCTATCATACCTTGTGCGGTAAACATCCGCTCAAACCTCATCCTGGCTCCTTCAGCGTAGCTCTGCCAGGCCTCCCGGTCGTCGCAGATACGGCGGATGGCATCGGCCAGTGCTTCCGGATCGCCCGGCTCCACGTTCAGGCCCGACACGCCGTCCTCGTTCACCCAGGACACGCCCGAGGCGGGAATCCGCGTGGCCACCACCGGCTTTCCGCAAGACATCGCCTCGATCTGTACGATACCGAACGCCTCCGTCTTCATCACGGAACTCAGTACGAAAACGTCGCAGGCTCCGTACAACGCCGGCAACTCGTCATCGGGCACATATCCCAGCAACTTCACCCGCCCGTGCAGGTCGAGGGAGTCGATCTGCGCCTGCAGGCTTTCCCGCAGCGGCCCCATCCCGCCGATAAGCACCTGATAGTCCTCTCCCAGCAAGGCGGAGGCCTCAATCAGGGTATCGTATCCCTTGTAAGGGATAAGGCGCCCCAAAGATACAACAATTTTTTTGCCCGGATAGCGGTTTTTTACCGCTAAGGCCGTATTTTCTTCAAATTGCAGAGGTTGGATGCCGATGGGGACATAGGTAACCTTGTCCTGCACTCTCTGCAGGGCAGGGGATTCGCGGACATAGACGGGTGTCGTTCCGACAATCAGTCCGGCCCGGCGGATCAGCCAGGATTGAAGCGGACGATATAGCGCGAGCAGAGTTTTCTGCGACAGGATATCACTGTGCCAATGCAGGATGACCGGTCCGCGGAAACCGCTCAGCCGCAGGGCGATCGCAGCCATCGGGTCGGGATGGTGGATGTGAATCAGGTCGTATTCCGCAGCGTGCCGGCGCAGCCAGCGCACCATCGCCGGGGAGATCATCGTGGCAGCTTTCTTGGCGATGGCCGGCACGCAGATGACGCGTCCGCAGTCGTTGAACCGGATGATCTTCCCTTCCGGTGTAAGGGTGCAGCGGGGCTGGTCCGGCACGTCTACGGGGTCGGTCTTCAGCGTAGCGCAGAGCATATCGCACGGGATGCCGCGCTCCGACAGGCCGCGGGTCAGATCCCACATCACCTTCTCCACGCCGCCGCGGATGGGGTAGAATTTACCGAGTTGCAAGATCTTCATAAAGCCGGATGTAGTCTTGGAACCGCTCCGTACGGGAGAAATGCCGCAGGGCATATTCCCGGCAGGGACCGGTATAGTTTTCCTTGCCTTGTTTCAGGATGTGCCGGATGCAGGCGGAGAGGCTCACCACGTCGCCCTGCTGCACGATAAAGCCGGTCTCCGGGGTGATGGATTCGACGCTGCCGCCTGTACGGTATGTGACCACTGGCGTGCCGCAGGCGATGGCCTCCAGGTTCACGGTGGGGTAATTGTCCTGCCAGGTGGGGTTCACCAGCGCCAGGGCTTCCGAGTACAGTTCCGCAAGCGCCGACGCGTCGGCGGTGCGGTCGATGACGGTTACCTGCGGAGGAAGGGCGGTCCGCTGCTCCGCACCCATCCGGCCCACAACCGCCAGACGGATGTCCGGGCTCAGCAGTTCCGTCAGCCGGGCCAGGTCCGGGAGTCCCTTCTCGGGGAGCCAGATGCTGGCCACGGCCAGCACGAAAGGGCCTTCGGGAATCCCGTAACGGCTGCGGATATCCGATCCCGGCCGGGGTCGGAAAACGCCCAGGTCGATGCCGTTATGGATGACGCGGCAGGGTTTGTCCTTCAGGTAAGACTTCCCGACCTCTTGCCGCATCCAGTCGGACACGGTCACGAGCGTCAGGTTATCCATACCTCCGACAGCCGCCTTTTTGGCGGCATAGTTCCGACGGGAACGGTCCAGCAGCCAGCTCTTGGGGAAGGCCTTCTTCTGCGGGCAGTGATGGCAGCCCGTCTGCCAGCGGTCGCACCCGGCTGCGGCGTAATGGTAGCAGTGTCCGGTAAACAGCCAGCAGTCGTGCACGGTCCAGACCACGGGTTTCCCGCGTTCTGCGAGGAAGCGGCAGAGCAGGGGATAGTTGAGGAAGTAGCCGTGGACGTTGTGGATGTGCACGATGTCCGGGTCGACTTTCCGGATGCGGCGGATAAGCCGTCGCGTGGCGCAACGGGAAGCCAGCCCGTGCGCGTCGAAGAGCCGCGTGGCCAGCCAGTGCAGCAGCAGATCCAGGCGGGTTCCCACCGGAATCAGTTTCGAGGAATGTGCCGGAACCCCGTCGCGGGCCCGGCTGTAAGCGATATGGCTCTCCCAGCCTGCCGCTTGCGCCAGTTCGCCGAGTTCGCGCATAATCTTGCCTGTGGAGGTGTTCTCCCGGATCACGGGGTTGATTTGCAGCAGTTTCTTCATCTTATTTCCCTCCCACGATAAAACTGGTGAATCCCGGCAGCAACCTTCGCATTCCAAAAAAGAGAGCTGTCAGCAGCCCCAACACAATCACGATACTGGCCATCCAGACGCTGACGAGCGCCAGTGTCCCTTCGGGATGCAGCAGCAAGGCCAGGCCCTTCTTGACCCCGATGACAAGCAGATAGTGATACAGATAGATGAAGTAGGTCCAGGCGCGGGAACGGCTGTCGAGGGGGCCGGGTGCAAGCAGCCAGCGTTCGGCCGGCGCAATCTTCCGCACGCCCAGGCAGGCTCCGGCGGAGAAGAAGAATACCGGCTCCGGGCCGAGCTTGAAGGCCCACAGCACGCCGAGGGCCAGCACGCCCCACCAGCCGAGGTAGCGCACCAACAGATACACCAGCGGGGAGATGGCCACTAGCACGATGAGCTCGCGGATGAACCAGAGCGACATATTCACAGGCCCTTTCCAGAACACGAACAGCGGATCCTTCCAGTTGTCGCCAAAGAATCCGGACACCATCGAAGGCACTTCCTTGATGGCGAAATAATAGCATCCCCAGGCGATGGCGTTGGCGATCAGGTAGGGAATCACCAGTGTAAAGAAACGGGATTTGTACTTCCCCCAGAACCATTTTACATCTGGATTGTCCGGCGTATTCCGGAAAAACAGGTAACCAGAGAGTGCAAAAAACAACGGAACGCAGATTTCCGTGATGCAGATGACGATGCGGGTAAAGGTGTCGAACGCCGGAGTGCCGGCAGCAAGGTTCTCCGTGGTGGCGTGCCGGCACACGATACCGACCGTCAGCAGTACGCGGAGCAGGTCCAGGCGGTTGCCGGGTTTCACCTGAGCAGGCTGTCGAAACATTTCTGCCATTGTTCCATCACGTTCCGTTCGGAATAGGTCTGCGTGACCTTCCGGGCAGCAGTGCTCATTCTCCTGCGCAGTGCATCGTCACACATCAGACCCTCCATTGCTTTCGAAAGCGCAGGTACATCCCCTTCCAGGACAATGCGGCCGTTCTCCCCGTCGCGGAGGATGTCGCGGGGGCCGCATTTGAAGTCGAAGCACACCCCCGGCAGGCCGCAGGCCATCGCCTCGATGAGCACCATCGGGAATCCTTCGTAGTGGGAGCTCATCACGAGAAAGGCGCTGGAAGCATATTCCCGGAAAATGTCCGGTGTGGGCGGATGGATTTCCACGCTTGCCGCGATGCCCAGACATCCAATCCGCTTCTTCAACATCGATTCCCATTCGCCCTGTCCGAAAACGTCCAGGTGCCAGGTCTTGCGCAGATCCTTCGGCAATAACGCCCAGGCGTCCAGCAGACGGTCGAATCCCTTCTGGTAGTCCAACCGCCCCACGGCGATTACGCGCCGGCTGTCTGTGTCATGGATGACATCCGGAATCTGCAGTGCCGCATTGGGAATGACCTCCAGGTTGGGAAGCGCCCCCCAGTAGCCGGCATCCTCCCGGGTCAGCACCACGAAACGGTCGAAGCGCCGCACGATCCGCCCGTCCTGCCGGGTGCGGAAACGGTCGGCCAGGCCCAGCAGGCCCTTCCGGCCGTATTGCAGGCGGAAAAACTTGTTGTAGTGCAGTTCAAGCACCTTCTTGCTGCCGTCACGGATGGCGGGGATAAAGGAAGACTCCGAAGGGTAGAGCGACACCACAATATCGGCCCGCTCCCGCATCAGCAGTTCGGTTAAACGCTTGCGGTGCAGGGGCCGCTTGCGCAAATAGGACAGGATCTTCCTGACAGCGCCGCGTCCGTTATCGAGCGAATAATCGATGCCCAGATCCACCATCCGCACCTGCGGCGGGAATTCGTAGAACGGCGGCAGCCCCTGCTGGTCCGTGGTCACGACCATCAGCTCATACCCTCCCTGCGCGGCAAACCAGTGGACCTTGTTCAGCAGGACCCGTTCCATTCCGCCGGGGTGATGGACGGAAGCGATGCAATAGATGAGTTTCATTCGTTCCGCTTGTCTCCGTCGATGCAGAAGAGCAGGGCGTCGATGAAGAAGATATCGGTGGTGACTTTGGCCCAGATGATGAAGGTCAAGGCGATCAGGAGCAGGGAAGTAATAAAGAAATTCTGGTATTTCCCATTGAGCGACAAATGGTTGTAGATGAAATAGCCCGAGTAGATCACCAACCCGATCAAGCCGCAGTACAATACGAAGTTACAGTAGCCGATGTCGGTACCCCATTCGAACACCCCGATCCGTCCACTGCCGATTATCCACGTCCTTGGATCGTTGGGCCAGATCCACATCAGCTGCATCAAGGTATCTGTGGATCCTGTATGGAACTCGCCCGTTTCAGCCCAGGTGAAAAATCCTTCGAAACCGAAACGCAGATAACTCCGGAAGACGCTGCTGGCCCGATAGACCCCGACAGTGACCGTTATCGCGGTGATGATGAGCAGGAAGAAGACGAGGAACAGCCGGAACTGGTCTTTGGAGATAAAACCGCCCTTCCTTAACCTGAAGACGGAAATGACGATAAATCCCAGCCCCAGGGCGGAACCTACCATAGTCGTCCGGGAAATCATAGACCCGATCACCGTGATAGTGATGAAGGCCAGAAGGAATTGCAAAAGGGATTTGGTGCTGTTCCGGACATCCTTATTCGTGGCAATCTGATGGGCGATCATCACCTGGACGACGGAGAATCGGCATCCGGCGGGATCCAGGGCGCATCCGATTCCGTACAGCCGAAGGTACCGTGAAAAATACTCGCCTCCGACAAAGATGGAGTCCACGAACCGTTTGACCCCCGAAATGTTGTCAATCAACAATGCGATGACGCATTGGCACACGCACACGATGGCCATAAACCGTGTCAGCGTGCACAGATCCACTTTCCCGCTGTGCTGCCTGAGAAGGAAATAGACGGCATAGGCTCCGAGCATCCAAGTGGCGAAAGAACGCCAATATGTGACATAGGTATTATCAGTCGTTCCATTTGCCGTCGTGGAG
Source organism: Bacteroidales bacterium (assembly GCA_017548335.1). GTDB lineage: Bacteria > Bacteroidota > Bacteroidia > Bacteroidales > UBA932 > Cacconaster. Next base: position 23,004 of record JAFZAF010000136.1, read on the forward strand.
AACAGGCACCAGGCCGAGAAAACGATGGCGATGAATCCGGAGATCAGCGTTGTGTGGGAAAGCCTTACCGTCCGGTCTTTCAGTAAATCATAGATGAAGAACAAGATTCCCGTCCCGGCGAGGATCATCTTGGAATTCAGGGAATCCGGAAGGAAGGTAAAACCGACGGGAAAGATGAAGAAACTGACGAGAATGGTCAGAAGAGTCACTGAAACGATCCTTCTCATAGTTTATCGGTAGATGAAGCCATATACGAACTTGTATATCAGCAGGTAATACAATCTCACCCCGGTCCAGCAACGCCGGGACGCCATCTTCTGCAGCAGGCGGGTGCGCAGCGGCAGGGCTTTGTTCCCCATTGCGGAACCGTTTGCTTCGGGGAACCAGGAATACCAGGTTTCGTAATCATTCCGGTCGGCGCTGATCAGCAGCGGGCGTTTGAGGAAAAGTTTCAGATAATCGATGTACTGCGCCATCTCGTCTGCATAGGGGCCCGCCAGCAGGAACCGTTCCGCTTCTGCAAGGTTGGTGGAGATTTCCGCACGCCGCTCCTCGCTGAACTGCCGGCTGATCGAAGTAGGGCTGCCGGCATTGTAGCGGTACAGGGCTTCGTGCTGCTGGACGACCTTCCGGGAACAGGCGAAGGCCTTGAGCATCACCATCATATCCTCGCCCATATTGGCCCCGTCGATGAAACGGATGCCGTTCTCGAGCAGGAGTTCCCTGCGTATCAGATACAGCCAGAGATTCCAGCGCATCGTGCCACCGGTAAGGTTTTTCAGCGCCTGCAGGGGCGTATCATAATCGGCCTGGCGCATATAGCGGCCGTTCTTTTCGAAGCCCAGCGTCCAGTCCCAGCCCAGGATATCGACGGGTGTTTCCGATGCGTCGAGTGCCTGGACGGCATCAGATAGCGCCTGCGGCTCGATCCGGTCGTCGGCGTCCACGAAGGCGAGGTATTCGCCGCAGGCCGCCGCGACCCCCCGGTTACGCGCTGCGGCCACGCCCTGGTTCTGCAGCTGCGAGACGATATGGCAAGGAAAATCCGCGGAGGTGGCGAACCGCTCCAGCATCTCCACGCTGTCATCGGTGCTGCCGTCTTCTACGAAAATGAGTTCGAAATCGCGGAAGGTCTGCCTACGGATGCTTTCAAGGCTCTCGGCGAGGGTCTTGGCGGCATTGTAGACGGGCATAATGATGCTGAATCTCATCGGGCTGCAAGTTCGCAAATTTTTCGCAGAAATCCCGGGTCGCGGCCGTTGAATTTACGGGCGAACAGAGCGGGGGAGGCTCTCAGGAAGTCAAAGTCTTCTTCCGACCAGTCCTGCAGGACCATTTCGCCGCCGGCGGGGTTCTCCTGCCAGCCGATGGCGCGCATACATCCGGCCGTGTCCGATTCGAGGCTGTGGATGCGTTGCCTGTAGGGAGACATCCAACAGAGCGTCTGCATTACCAGTTCGTCGCAGCAGAAGGTGTTCCGGAAAGTCTTGCGGATCCAGTCCTTATGATCCAGAAAGTATCGGGCCATCCCATCGGTGATGCTGACCCATTGCGAGCCTTTCTTGAAATCGACGTTCCGGTTGCGCTTGACGCCCAGCAGTTCCTGCAGGCGCAGGAAACCGGCCCGAAGCGCCTTCTTGACGAAGCTCCGGCTCTTGAAGTCTTCCGGGAAAAGGTGCCAGCATTTCACTTTCCGGGCGAAGTCCGGTGGCATCTGCGTCCAGGTGTAGCCGATGAACTCATCTCCGTCGTAGCGGTCGAAGTAGTCGTGGATATAGTCCTGGCCTTTGATGGGCAGGTCCACCCCGGAGAGCAGATGATAATACTGATAGGGACTCCGGGAGCAGGCGGCCTCGAACAGGGCGAATTCCGCCTCCACCATACTGGGCGCCCCCCAGCGCACGTCCACGCGCTCTTGGAGAATGGTCAGTCCGGCCTGCTTCGTGCGAATGTCCGGAAGCGACTGCACTTTCTTGTCGAAGTGGATGAAAATATCGTTCCTGCTGTCGTCCAGACAGGAAACCAACAGTTTCAGCACATTGAATTCGTTATGTGCGAGGATGAGGAAAGCGTGCTTCATCCAACGGCTTGCTTGAATTTGCGGAAAGACTCGATGATCCCCCTGAAAACGGGAATCTGGTAAAGGTGCCAGAGGCGCAGCGTATTTGCCGGCGGAGTCCATTCGCGGCGGATCTCTTCCGGCAGGGTGTCATAGACCCGCCACCAGTCCTCGAAGCGGACGGAGAAGATGTTCCAGGGCTTGCCGCCTGTATAATGAATGGTGCCATCACGCTGCACTTCGTCCCACAACTCCTCGGAATACTGCCGGACGAAGTCGGGTTTGTATTTCGGGATGAAGAAGGTCCGGATGCTGTTGAAGACCGGTCTTAGCGGCAGTACGCGGCCTTGGCAGACCTGGTTGAGGGCGTCCTGGTCCGGGAATTCCAGATACGGCACCCGGCAGGCATTCAGCAGACGCTCCGACACCTTCTCCTTGCGCATCTGCGCGAGGTTCATCAGCAGGAAGCCGGAATTGAAGTATCGCTGCGGGTCGCAGCCCAGCGCCCGGAAACGTTCCGCCTGCCGTTCGATGGGTGCCTCGAACACCGCGGCCAGCCAGTTGTCGCCCAATTCGGTCTCGGCATAGAGCCGGCCGACATCCTGCCGGACGATCACATCGCAGTCGATATATACGACGCTGTCATACTCGGGCAGGAGCTCAGGCAGCAACAGCCGGAAGGAAGCAGCCTCGGTATAACGCGGGTCGGTGTAGACGCCTTCCAGCCTGCCCTTGAGTGGCAGATAGCGGAAAGCCAGCCGCCCCGCCCCCATCCGGACCAGCTCGGCCTGCATCCGTTCCGGGATTTCTTCCGTGACCAGGCAGATGACTTCGAACCCTCCGGACGACGCGTCCAGAAGCGAGCGTAGCATCGTCGCCGCCGGGATGAAGTAATTGGGGGTGAAAGCGATGGTAAGGGGAGTCATTGCCCTCTTATTATTTTGAACGTCCACCACAAGCAAAAGCGAGAGCGCGTGGAATAAGCCGGTTCAATAAATAGTACAGCCCCAGGCAGACAATCAGGACAATGATGGGAACCAGCCAGTAACTGATCCACGTACCGGCCAACGAATTCCCAAATAACCGAAGACAAAGTCCCTTCGTCCAGCCAAGGATATAGATCTCGTGAGCGGCATAAATGAAGAACACACTTCCGGACAGAACACATAGCCGTTCGCGACGTTTTTCATTGTCTATGAGCGAATCGCAGATATTCATAAAGGTAACCATTCCCAAGGGATAGAACAACCTGAGAAGCAGCGTGTGCAGGGGTCTGCCGATTTGGGAAGTGGCAATAAGCAACAGGAGGACCGCCGCAATTGCAGCAGGAATCTTGACCTTGCTGCAGATGGAGAGCATATTGATCTTGAAGGTCCCCAACCAGGCTCCGACCAAGACAAAGAAGATAGAACGCATTGTCGGGATGGAAGGATTCCAGGGAGACAGATATACAAGAATAAGAACAATCAGGGAAACCCATTTGAACTTCTTGAATACCAAATATAAAAGTGGAAGTATGAGCGTCAATAGCATCAAGTCCCGAAGGAACCATAAAGGATAATCAGCCGGTCCGGTGAAAAACCAATACAAAGGTCCGCCGGAGACCGTGTCCTGGCCAAGGGAGAAAAGGCGGAACAATCCATTCTTGATCACAGGGGCGAGGACTGCCAGCAGATTCCATAGGATGTAAGGAATCAGTAAACTCCGGATCCTCTTTTTCCATTTCGCTTTAACCCAATCGAAACCGAACTCCTCCTCTTTCAGATAACGCAGGAAAAGATACCCGCTGAATACAAAAAACCAACACGTTCCGATGGAGAACAGGTGTCTTGAAAGCATCTCGGAAACGAAATGATACACATTCCATCCATCCAGAGACCATTCGACGGTCGAGGTTGGGAAAGTGCCGGCAGCGTGTGCGAACACCACCAGGACGATCAGCGGAAAGCGCATCGCCTTGATCAGGACGGATTGCCTGTCGTCTAAAGGGACCGGGTCTTTTTGCATACTCTCTTCTTAAACCAACGGAGGACCATCATCAGCTTATCCTTCCCGGATGCCAGGCGGCACAATTTAAGGTATGGGAATAATTGTTTGAATGGCAGATATCTGATGACGAGGTTGAAATAGTCGTAAACGCACTTCTTGTGCAGATAGTCTTCATTGACGATGGAATAGTACTCCCTGTCCGCGGGGTTGTCCGGCTCTTCATAACGGATGGCGCGCAGGAATTCCGACAACTGGGAGATTCCCTCCAGTTTCTCTTTGAACCGGGAACGGTCCGCGGAGATGTGCTGCGAGGATTGCCGGAAGCAGAAGAGCATCTCCTGCGTGTTGGCAACGCCGTTCTGCGACAGGGAAATGGGTGTTGCTATGTCGGAACCAAATGCGCACGGGAAATCCATAAAACCGCCCATCTCCAGCAGGGCGGAGCGTTTGAAGGCAAAATTCCCGATGCAGGTGAAAGACCGCCCGGTCAACCACCAGTTGAGGTATTCGTATTTGCTGGTAAATTCGGGCAGGATGCTGTCGTCCCAAAGATGCCGGCCTTCTTCGTCGATCTGTTCCACGGAAGAATGGATGAGGTCCACCTGGGGATATTTTTCTGCCAGCCGGACGACCTCTTCACAGAATGTCGGACGATAGAGATCATCATCGGAGGCCAGCACGATATAATCCCCGCTCGCGAACGAAATGCTGTGGTTCCATTGCCGGACAAGATTCTCTCCGCCGAGGTTCCGCCCGTTGCGGATATAGCGGATGCGAGGGTCCGGATGAGCCGCCACGATTTCTTCGAGCGGATCGGGCGAGCAGTCGTCCACGATAATCAATTCCCAGTCGGGACAGGTCTGGCGGACGATGCTTGTCACCGCTTCTTCCAGGAAACGACCCTTCCAGGCGGGAAGTACGAATGAGACCCGGGGTCCGGTCATATGCTCAGGACTTTGAAACGATGTTTCCCGGAACGCCGACCACGGTCGCCCCGGCTTCGAGGACATCCTTCACGACCACGGCACCGGCGCCGATCCGGACGCCGTCCGCGATACGGATGCCTCCCAGGATCTGCGCCCCCTGTCCGATATCCACGTTGTTTCCGATGACCGGGGAATCGTCCGGATAACCGCCGGTACTCCCGATACAGCAGTTCCCGTGGATCTTGCAGTTGCGGCCTATGCGCGCCTTGGGATTGACGATTACGGAGCCGAAATGCTCCAGTTGCAATCCTTCGCCGAAACAGCCGGCGCTGATGATGAAGCCCAGACGGGAACCGAGGCGGTTCTTGCGGGCCTTATACCAGTATGCAAGCAACTTGACGGGCGTGGCAAAACAGAACCGCTCCTCCTGCCTCAGGAATCGGAGATATCTGCGGATGTAATAACCTTCAGGCCGTATGAGCCATTCAAGGAGACGTTCTTTCCAGGAGATGTTATCTTTCATATAAGCGGACCAGGATTTTAGCCGGGAAATAAAAACCGTGCGCGATCAGCCAGAGCAGGACCTTCATCTTGCCGGACAGGAAAGGGTTCGACTGGATGTAGGCGTTCGCTTCGGGGAAACGCACGTTGAACTCGGGGTATTTTTCGGGATGAAGCGACATCCAGGATTTCCATACCAGGATCCTCCAATAGCAGGCCTCCTTGCAACCCTCGAACGACCGGTGGCCTTGGAGGAAAGAAACCGTCTCGGCCATACTGGAAAGGCGGATGTCCTCGGCTGTCTCATTGTGGGACCTGTGGGTGATGGAGTCGGAATTCAGGGCGTTGTACCGATACAGGGCCTGCTCCGTCTTTGCGATGGAACCGGCGAAGAAAACGGCCCTTGCCACGAACCAGACGTCTTCCGTATAGTTGATATGCTCGGGGAAGGCAAGCCGGTTGTCCTTCAGGAACGACATCCGGAAGAGGATTCCGATGGCGAACATCCACCCGCACATAAACAGATTGGAGAGCGTTTCCTGCGTGCCGTTTCCGGGAGCGAAGGTCTCATAGACAAAGGAACCGTTTTCAGAAAGCATTTCCATATTGCCGAAGCAGAAATCCGTTTCCGGTGTCATCAGGCCCATCAATTCTTCCAGGTAGTTCCCGCACAGGAAGTCGTCGCTGTCGACGAAAGTGACGAATTCCCCGCGGGAATGGGAAAGCCCGAAGTTGCGGGTATGCGAAACGCCTGCGTTGGGCTTATGGAAAACGACGACCCGTTTGTCCCTCTGGGCGAACTGGTCTGCGATCTCTCCGGACCGGTCTGTGCTGCCGTCATCCACCAGGATGAGTTCAAAACGGTCGAAGGACTGCGCGAGGATGCTGTCCAGGCATCTCTCCAGGTAACGGGCGGCATTGTACACCGGGACGACGACGGAAACGACGGGGCGTTCTTCGGAACTCATTTATAGCTTAGCTTATGGATGGGGAAACGCGCCGGGATATCCTCTTTCTTCATCAAGGAGAAGGCGGAATCGCTGATGGATTGCTGCAGATAATGGGGGAGGGTGTCGCTGACAAGCGGGAAATCCTCCCCGCAGCCGTACACGTCGAACAGGATCTGGAAGAAGAAATAGTCGGGCAGGCTGTCGTGGGTCAGCCACCACGACAGCAGCAGGCGGCAAAGGTCCGAAACGGTCCGGTTGCCCCGTTTCGCCACGATAAAACTGTTCAGCATATTGACGCGGAACCCTTTGGCCCAGCCGAAATAGTAGGCATAAGTGTTGCGCCAATAGCGATGGTCCGGCTCGTCCGGATCGCGGCGGAACACGAAGAAATCGCAATGGGCATATTCTTCCGGTATCCGTCCGGACAGCAGAATGGTGGCATCCATCCAGATGCCGCCGTAAACGCTGAGCAACATCAGACGCAGCAGGTCTGCGAAATGTGCCTTGGAATAAACGGCGCGCTTTCTTTGGACAAAATCAGGCAGGTCCAGATACTCGGACAGGTTTTCATCCGACAGGCGGACCAGCGTGTATCCGGAGGCATACTCTTCCACGGATTCCAGGCACCGCCGGACTACGGGCGGAACGTCTTCATATCCTTGGGCCCAGTACTGCCAGATAATGCGGTCCGTCCCGAACCGTTTCTTGGGCTTCAGGTCGAAATGTACAGGATGCTCCCGGTCTTCCGCAATCAGCGACCCGCAGATCCCGGCCACCCGCTTATGGGTCTTGAGGATCTTCCGTTCGCGAAGTTTCCGCCAGAGGAATGTCCGTGAAAGCTTCACTTTTCCGTGAATTTACGTGCAAACAGGTATCCGCTTCCGCACAAATCCCCGTATTCATCGAGCCGGTAGGTGCTGGCGTTGGAGCGGGCGATGCTGTGCAACAGATACTTCCCGTCGTTGACGAGCGTATCTTTGAACGGGGAATCCATCAGTTCCGAAGGGACGAAATACTCGTCGCCGCAGAAAGAGAAACGGTAGGTCTTCAGGATCTCCTCCTTCCGGGAAAGGAGATAATGCACGGCTGCGTCGGACAGGCTCGCCCAGTTGCTGGCCTTGTAGAAAACTTTACCGCGGTTGGTTTCAATGCCGAGAACCCGCTGGACTGCGATGGCCGATTTCCAGAGAAACTGGCTGGCGTGCTTCCGGAACGCATTGCGGGAGGCGTAGTCGTGCAGGAACAAGTTGTAGCGGCGGACTTTCAACGTTTCTTGATAGGGGAGGTCCTTGGAAAGCCCGGAAAGGATGTTCTTGCCCCTGTTCTCCGTGAGTCGGGCGTCTATCTGCCCGAAGGGTTTCAAGGGCAGGGTGGTGCCGGAAATGATATGGTAGAAGTCGTAGGGCCCCCGGCCGGCGGCGGCTTCAAACAGCGCGAATTCGCAGCGGATCTGCGACACGGACCCCCAGCGGACGTCCACGCGGTCTTGCAGGAAGGTCATCCGGCTGCGCTCCGCCTTGATTTCCGGCAGTACAGGCACCTTACGGTCGATATGGATGAAGATATCGCATTCCGGGGCGTCCAGCGCGGACACGAGCCGTTGCAGGATACCGAATTCGTCGTGGGCGATGATCAGCCAGGCGTGCGTCATATCCTGTCCGGGAAGAAACGGCCCTTGAGTGCATCCCAGGCAAGCAGCCTGAGTTTGTCGATGAGGATGAAGGCCAAGGCGAGGGCGATTACGATGCCGAGCATCGCCGGATACAGGGCGGTCGGGCATACGCTGTCGTGCAGATGCTCGAACAAGTGGTGGTAGAAGGGGGCTACCAGGGAATTCTCGTGAAGCAGGTAGATGGCAAATGCCGAAACCGCCAGCCAGTTGACCGTCTTGCTCCGGAAGCTCAGTTTCGAGAAGAATAGCAGCAGATACAGGGCGGCGACGACGGTCAGGGGAGAATCATAATGGTTCAGATGGAAACCCATCCCGAACCATTTGTAACCGAACCAGAAAAGGACCATCGACAGGAGGGAGGCCCCGAGATAGATGGCAAGGTCCGTCCCTTTCCTGAAGGAGGACAACTTCCCCGGATGCATCCGCACATAACGGGCCAGCAGGTAGAGTCCGATGAAGAAAAGGGGCGAGAATCCATAGTCGAAATGACCGGCGTCCAGCAGGAACCCGAAAACGAACTCCGCCGCGAAGAATGCGATGAGCACGCCCCCGAATTCCTTTTTCGAAGCACGCTCGACGAAAGCGTTCAGGACGGGCGACAGTGCATACAGGATCAGATAGGACACCACGAACCAGTATCCGTATCCGAACAGCAGGTAAGGCAGCAGATCTTTCCTGAAAGAGACCGGCAGCCCCAGCGCCGCAAAGACGCCGAAGCAGAGCAGGGCCAGGAAAACGACCTGGAACAGCAGTTTTGCCGCGCCTTTCAAGGAGGCCCTGATGCCGAACCAGCCCGAGATCATTACGAACACGTTCACGCATACCAGGCAGAGCTGCCCGACGGCCAGTTTTCCGACTCCGGCCGCTCCCACCAGGTCCTGCTCCTGGACGTATCCGACGGCGTGACAGAGCATCACCATCAGCATCGCGACCAGCCGCAGCAATTCGAAATTGGATTGTCTTTCTTTCATTCCCCCGGAAAGTGTTAACCCAGGATGCGCTTGACCGCCTCGAGGTATTGTCTGCCAAACCGTAGATCCGGCTCCAGATAGTTCCCCTCCGCCCACTCGTTCCAGGACTTGATGAACACGAAGGGTTCGGGATCGCTCTTCCTGTCCAGACAATCCTTGACCTGGAGCAGATGCTTGCTGAAAAGCAGGGGATTGGAGTCGTGGAAGACGATGCCGTTCTTTCCCGTCCGCGGGGAATGGTCCCAATTGGGAATGATGGTAGGGATTACGTCGTCCCGGCAATCCTGTGCGGAGACGAAATACCGGCTCGCTTTTTTGTAACTGACGATCCTCGGGAAACCGAGAAGCCGGTGCGCAAGTTTCGTGGCGGTCCGGTCGAGGAAGGAGACCTCGTCGGAATAACGGAAAATATTGATGGTCTCGACGGCGTCGAAGCCCTGGCTTAAGAACAGGTCCGTCTTGGAAGGATCATAGGTGTGGCCTATGATGAAAAGACCGGGCAGGCCATTTTCTGCCGCCAGTCTCCGCCACAGGCCGATGAACGACTCCGCATTCGGAAGGCCTCCGGGATTATAGACCATAAACACCGGCTTCCCGTCCTTTTTAATATAGCGTCTGTCCTTGAATGCCGGCAGCAGGCGATGGAAATGACGGATGTGGTCCTCTTCGGAAGGATAGGTCTGCTCGATCAGCACCTCCCTCTCCCCGACACCGTGATAGAAGCCTCTCCAGGACTCGTTCGCCCACGCGACGCAGAAGGGGAAATCCGGCTCTCCCGAGGCGAGCATTTCATTGAAAGGCCTCTCAAGCAGCTCTTTTCCGTTCCCGAACCAGTAATGCCAGTAACAGAACCCTTCTATTCCATATTGTCTGGCCAGGTCCGCCTGGGCCTTCCTCGTTTCAGGAACCCTCAAGTCATAGTATCCGAGGTCGGCGGGGACCCGGGGCTGATAATGGCCGGGGAACAGCCTTCTGGCTTTCCCGACGTTCGTCCATTCCGTAAACCCCGTTCCCCACCATCTGTCATTCTCGGGAATCGGATGGTATTGGGGCAGATACAGGGCGAGGATCCTGTATTTCTTCTTTTCCGGATTCATCGTTTGCCGATTTTCTGTTTGACGATGTCCTTAAGATAATAGAACTCTTCTTTCTTGAAGATGACGGATGTCAGCAGGTAATACGCGACGCCGGTGCCTGCACCCAGGAGCAACTTGACAAGATGGGAATCGCTGAGCCTCATTACGAGAATCACCAGTAGTCCCATAATGAGGGAATGCAGGAGGGACGTGGAGAAATCCTTGACTTGCTTCAAGGTCCCGTAGTCCAGCAGGATCCGGATGTTCTGGGTGCAGATGGCAAAACCGATGACGGCCGTGCAGATGCGTCCGATACACATCGCCGCCAGCCCCAGGGGAATCGTGATGAACAGCACTGCGACATCGAGCACCTTCGTGATCACGACCATTTTCAGATACAGGTCTGAACGGCCCGTGACATTGGGAAAGGTCATATTCATCCCGTTGATCGGATACCACATCAGGGAGAAGCACAGGATCTGCAGATAGGGGATGGACTCCGCCCATTTGTCCGTGAGCAGGAGGCGTATGAAAGGGTCCGCCACGGCCGCCAGGCCGATCATCATAGGGAATGTCACATAGGCGAACAGCTTGATGAACCGCCGAAAGGCTTCGCGCAGCCGTTCCCTGTCGTCCTGGATGGAGCAGAGAACGGGATAACTGACTCCCTGGACCAGTCCGTAAACATTCGAAGACGGGAACGTGGCGAATGATTCCGCACGGTTATACACCCCGAGGGCCGTCGGATTGAGAACTTTCCCGATTGTGATGCTGTACATATTCCCCCATACGGTGTCGATCAGGCCGGAAGCGAGGAGTTTGGACCCGAAAGCGAACATCTCCTTGAGCGACTTCCAGGAAAAGACGGCCTTGGGACGCCAGCGGACAAAGATCCAGGCCAGCAGCGTGTTGACCGAACTGCCGACGAGGGATTGTACGACCAGGGCCCATACACCGTATCCTTTCCTGGCCATCCACAATCCTACCGCACCGATGGCGGTGATTGAAATGATGGAAATGACCGCCTGCGTCTTGAAATTGATGTCTATGGTCAGCTTGACGTGCTGAATGGCCCCGAATGCATTGATTATCAAGTTGAAGCATACAATCCTCGTAATCTTGGTAAGAATCGGGGTCTTATAGAATGCGGCAATGGCCGGGGCGGAGATCCATAAGAGAAAGCAGAACAGCAGGGAGATGGCGATATTGAAATAGAATACGGTGTTGTAATCCGCCTCCGTCCTGTTCTTTTTCTGGATCAGGGCATTTGCAAAGCCGCTGTCTATAAAGGTCTGTGAAACCGCAAGGAAAATGCTCAACATCGCTACTACGCCATAATCCTCCGGTAAAAGGATCCGGGCGATGAGGATGTTGAACACGAACTGTATGCCTTGGGCTGAAAAGCGGTTCAGCGCATTCCAAAGCACACCGTTGACGGTCTTTTCCTTCAGTGATTTCTCAGGCATCTAGATACGCAAAAAGCCCCCAGTGCATCCCCTTACGGAGAAACTGCACCCGGGGGCCTTGCTATTCTCGGTTAAGAATTAGTCGTACTTGAAGGTAATCTCGATACGGCGGTTCTGGTGACGTCCGAGCCAGGTGTTGTTGTCGCCAACAGGCTGCGAGAAGCCGTGTCCTTCGTAGCTCAGGCGGTTGGGGGAGATGCCCTTCTCGACGAGGTAGTCGTAGATGGCCTTTGCACGGTTGTTGGACAGTTCCATATTGTAAGCCTCGGTACCGATGTTGTCGGTGTGGCCGTCGATCTTGGCGGTAACCTTCGGGTAGGTCTTCATCCACTCGACCACCTGCTCCAGACCGAACTTGGCCTCTTCGGTAATCTCGTAAGAGTCGAACTCGAAGAGGGTGGTGTTGCGCAGGAAATCGTTGATCTCCTGGGTCTTCTGGGCTACGTCGGGCTTGATGATCGTAACGGTGTCGTGCACGGCGTACGGTTTGTCGATGTACTTGATGGTCTCACGGTCCACGTACACGGTGCGCGGTTTGAGCTTTCCGCCGAGGTTGAAGGCGAGCCCGAGGGTGGCGCTCACGTTGCCGGCCGGGTTGCGCTTGCCCTCAGCATACGCGGCGTTCGGGAAGATGGCATAGCGCACATCGGGAACGATGCGGACCACCTTGCCCAGGTAGATCGGGAACATCAAACCCACGCCGCCTGCGGCAGTGCCGTTGTCGATCTTCATATAACCGGCGTGCACGTAAGGGATAAAGCTGCGGTGCACACGGATAAGGGCGTCGGCGTGCACGTACATCAGTTTCTTCTTGCCGAAGTCGGTGTACTGGTCGCTGACGGTCAGACCCTGCCAGCCCACGCGGAAACCGGCGATGTCGTTGAGCCACTTGCCGAGATAGACATCAGCGGCATAGCCAAGGCCCATATGGGAGTTCTCGCGGCTGACGAACTTGTCGCCGTCCCAGCCGAGGTTGACACCGCCGCCAACACCGGCGAACCAGTTTAACTGGACATACTCAGTCTCCTGGGCGGCAGCGGAAAGACCGGCCGCCAGAGCGAGCATCGTGATAACGAATCTCTTGATTTTCATATTGTTAGAATTTTGATTATCCGATTATTTGAAGTGGTAGATGATACCGAGCGAGAGCCTGCCCACCAGGTCGAACGGGAAACCGGCGTAGCCGAGGAATCCCTTCTGGTCCCCTTCGGACGGGCGGATGCCGCTGTGCCAGTCGTCGTAGGCTTCGAGGCCGAGGTCGGCAAAGAAACCGAGGCCGGAACGGAAATCGACCTCCGCGATGGCGCCCACGCGGAAACCGATCACGATGTTACCGTTGACCGGGTTCTGGAACGGGTGGTTAGGATTGGTGAAGTTGTAGGTATAGGCACCGCCGATACCGGCATAGAGTTTCGGATTGAACGGGCCGAAATTCTCTGCCAGACCATTGAGGTTCAGGACACCGTCGGCGAACGCCGAAACACTTTCGTACGTGAAAGGCCAGATGTCTTTCTTCGGGCTGGTGTCATACACATTGGACCCGCCAGCGTGCTGGGCATAGGCGCCGGAGAGGCGGATGCCGAAGTAGCTGTTGAAGTCGTAACCGATGGCTGCGGACCCCTGGGGCTTGATGAGGTCCATCGTCTTCCCGTTGTCGGTGTAGGAGAAGACGTTTTCGCTGAGCGTGGCCGCCAGACCGCCCTGGACGGAGAAATAGAACCGTCCGGCGTAGTCATACGGACTCTGGGCAAAAAGGGAGGACGCTCCCAAAAGGAGAGTCGCCAAGCATACTGCAATCTTGCGCATATCTGTATTGAATTATTTGTTCGGATTTTACGGCTTCGCCGTCGGGCCTGTCAGGCAGACTCGGGGCTGAAACTATGAAATGGAGACACCATTCCAACGGCAAAGTTAATGCAATCTGCCGGAAAAACAAGAGCGCAACGCGATTTTTTGCACTATTATTCTTCGACGAGGCCCGCTGCAAGCCATTCGCAGGCGATGTCGCGGGCGGCTGCCGCCGCTTCGTCCAGCCCGACCTCGTATTCGTCGAGCAGAAGAGCGGTAAGATCGTCTACGCCGAATTCACGCCCTTCGACCCCGTGCCACAGGAATGCGGCCGAGGAGTTGAGGCTCACGAGCCGCTGGAAATCCACGGTCAGGCCCTCGCCGGTCACGATGTGCTCGTCGCCGAGCTCCCGCAAGACAAAACCTTCTTTCAGATGCATAGTACAAAGATACGTCATTTCACCGAATTTCCGTATCTTTACCCCGAAATCTCCACTTGATGCCGGACCGGACGGACATATTCTTCGCGCTGCTGCGCGCGGGCCTGTGGGAGCAGGACCTGCGCCTGCACTCCGCGCTTGCCGCGGAAGACTGGCAGGTCATCTTGCAGACTGCCCGGCAGCAGGCGGTGCTGGGGCTGGTCTATCGCGGTATTGCGCATCTTCCTGAAGATCAGATGCCTCCGGCGGATGTGCGGCTCCGCCTCCTTGCGGAAATCGACCGCATCGAACGCCGGGGCCGGCGGATGGAGGAAGCGCAGCAGGAACTGCTCCGGCGCTTCCGCGACGCCGGCCTGCATCCGCTGGTGCAGAAGGGGAGCGAAGCGGGGAAGTATTACCCCCAGCCGCTGCTGCGCGAGTGCGGCGACATCGACCTATATTTCGCGGGTAAGGAATTCGACCAGGCGAAGGCGCTGCCGCCCGGCGTACGCACGGCCCCGGACGGCGCGGGCGTCTTTACCTTCCGGGACGTGACCGTGGAGCTGCACTCCCGCTACTTCGACCTGCATCTGCCGGATGCGAAACTCCCTGAAGTTCCTTCCGTCTTTGCCGAACTGCTGTTGCTCTCCGCCCACATCCTCAAGCACGCCATCGGAGCCGGGGTGGGCTGCAAGCAGCTCTGCGATATGGCCGTCGCGCTGGACCGCACGGATGGGCAGTATGACAAGGAGCTGCTGGAAAAGTATTTGAAGGCCGCCGGGCTGCTCTGCTGGCACCGCGTACTCTGCTCGCTGCTTGTCTCCGATTTCGGGCTCGATCCCGCCCGCTGCCTGCCGGATTTCAAGCCCTGCAACCCCGCCCCGCTGCGCCGCATCGTGCTGTCTGGCGGTGCATTCGGGCTTTTCGACCCGACGCGCGAAAAGGCCGTCCGTTCCGGCAAGGTGGCCCGGAAACTGCAGGCGGCCGCATCATTCCTGAAACGCCTGCCGTTCTCGCTGCGCGTGGCGCCGCGGGAAACCTTCGCCACCATCGGCGAACTCATTAAAGGGAATCTGTCCTAGAACTTCCTGCCACCCACGATGCGCAGGAAGGTAAGCGCGAGCAGGCGTGCGTCGAACCAGATGGAGTGGTTCCTCAGATAATAAAGGTCCAGTTCGAGCCGCGTCAGCATCTTGTCCAACGTGTCGGTGTAGCCGTTGTACAGCGTGGCGTAGCTGGTCACACCCGGGCGAATCTGGAACAGGTAGCGGTAGCGCGGGTTCACCGCCATAATCTGGTCGATGTAGAACTGCCGCTCGGGGCGGTAGCCGATGAAGGACATATCGCCGCGGAAGACGTTCCACAGCTGCGGAAGCTCGTCCAGGTGGTGCTGGCGCAGGAATTTGCCCACCTTGGTCAGGCGCGGATCATCGTCACCGGCATAAAGAGCCGGGGCGCCGGAAGCTTCGGCGTCGATACGCATCGAACGGAATTTCAAGATGTTGAAGGGCTTGCCACCGCGCCCCATCCGCTCCTGCGAGTAGATGGCCGGGCCGCCGTCTTCCCGCTTCACGGCCAGGGCGCAGATAAGCGCCAGCGGCGAAAAGACGATGAGCAGCAGGCCGGAGAGCACGATGTCGAAACTGCGCTTCACGGCGTGTCCTGCCAGAGACATCGCGTCGTTGTTGGGGATGTCCGAGCCGACACCGCCCGTTCCGGCTTCGCGGTCGCCGTCTTCTCCCTTGGGGAACAGGATGCAGTCCACCCCGCCCAGGCGCCATTGCAGGGCGTTGATTTCTTCGGGCGTGGCCGCGGCATAGACGATGCGGTTGCCGATGACCTTGCCTGCGTCGGCGGGATCTCCGGAGATGTAGCCCAGCACGGAATAGCGGCCGGACGCCTCCGACTCGTCCGCCAGGGTCACGGATTCCCTCCCGATGCCGGCCACCAGGGCGCTGGCGCGGCCCGTCGCGGCGTGGATCTCGCGCTCCTCCCGCCAGAGGCTGCGCACCAGGAGACGGGGCGCGAACAGGGCCACGGTGGTAAAGACCAGGTCGCTCAGCAGGGCCACGACGGCCAGGGTGCTGGAGGGCAATTTCAACAGGCCCACGAACACGAGGACGAGCATTCCGGCTTCCTTGATCAGGATTGCACGACCAAGGCGGCGGTAGCCTCGCAGGGAAGCGTACCGGGTGACGACCCGTGTGCTTCCCGTAAAGAGCAGCCCCAGCAGGGTGAGCAACGCACCGCAGCCGGTCCACCAGGCCACGACGACGATGAACCCGAAGAACGGCTCGGACACGGCGCGCATCATCAGGATAGCCGCCAGCGACGCCATAGCCGACAGCAGGGTATCTACTGTCAGGCGTCGGCGGAGTGCGCGTTTCTCGTTCATACGTTTTTAAAAAGACTCACAAAGATATACTATTCTTGAAAGAATAACAACTTCTACCCCCTTCTACCCCGCAGTGCCGGAGCTGGGCTTCCCTTTAAAAATAAATATGTTCGCGCGCGATAAAAGCCAATTCTCGAAGTGCGGGAGAACACAATGCATTGATATACAAACAGATAATACCCCCCCCCTGAAATGGATAAACTGAGCCGTGGTGGAAAAAAGATAAAAATATACTTGCATATTCAGATATTCGTGGTAAATTTGCAACTTGTAGTATTGTGGATAGCAGAAAAACGGCACAACACAGCGCAATAATAAATAACAGCAAAGGGAATGTCTTCCACTCAGTCGAATAGGCCTGTTTCCGAGGTCCGCTGGTTCGCGGCGCGCACGCGCTGCGGATCGGAGTTGTCCGTTGCCGGACGGCTGGAGAAACTGGGTGTGGAGAGTTTCCTTCCCACGGTAAAACTCACTCGTACGCGCGGGCACGTCCCTTATGAACGCGCGTTGATTCCGAGTCTGGTGTTCCTGCGGACTACCAAGGAGCGGGCTTGTGAACTCGCCAACCGCGAGGCCGTGCCGGTGAAATACCTGATCGACCCTGCCACCCGTACCCTGATGGTTGTCCCGGACAAGCAGATGGACGACTTCCGCCGTGTGCTGGACCTCTCGACCGACGAAGGCGGCCTGATCGACCGCCCTCTGGCGTTGGGAGACCGCGTCCGCGTGGTGAAGGGCGTGCTGGCCGGCGTGGAAGGCTATGTGCTGGAGTTCAAGGGCCGCACCTATGTGGTGGTGCGCCTGCTGGACAGCTGGTTCGCCAAGGCCAGCGTACCCCGGGCCTGGTTGGAGCCGATAGACAAATAGAAGACGAAACGAAATAAATTTATGCATAAAATGAAAAAGAAAAAACAATTCGTAAGGCCGGCCGTCCTGCAGGATCTTTCCCTCCTGCCGGAGACGCCGATCCTTGCCGGTTCGGTCGTGGACAATGCGACTATTGTCTCCACCGGCCAGGAAGTCGAGAACTACGACTTTTCTGGAGAGGATTTTAATCACAATTGGGAATAGGAGGACCAGGCAATGCTTATGAAAGGAAAATCCATACTCCTCCTGCTCGCAGCAGGGACCCTCTTCCTGGCGGGATGCCAGAAGACGGGTTTGACCGACGGCACCGGCAGCAATGGCTCCATCCGTTTCTCCGCCACCGCCAGTTCCGTAGGCACCAAGACCGCCTATGGCGACTACGACAACGAAACGAATCCCACGTGGCAGGTCGTCAACTGGGTTACGGGCGACAAACTCCGTATCTACAGCGACAAGGCCGTTCACCGCTACGCGAATATCAATTATGCCGATTATGAGATTGTCGGTGAGCCGACCGTCTCCGGTCACGAGAGCAAGGCCACGATCGAAGGAACCTCCCTGGACAACGAAACCGTTCCCGGAGGCCTCGACAACGGCGCGGATATGCGCAACGGCCTGATCTGGGGCGACGAGCCGGATACGTACACCTTCTACGGTATCTATCCGTCCACCGACTGTGCATCCGGCACTTCCGGTACGCTGAACGGATCGATCGCTGCCGACCAGGGCACCGGCGACCTCGAGGTGAATATGCCGAAGTACGGTTTCCTGACCGCCGCGCAGCAGATCACCCTGAAGGCCACCGATTTCGACAGCAACAACGCCGTGACTCCTCTGAAGGACGGCGGCCCCAACGTCGAAATGCGCTTCGAGCCCGCCTTCACCGCCATCGAGGTGACGCTGAAGAGCACCCAGGCCAACACGGTCCTTACGGGCGCGTCCCTGGTGTCCTCCTCTACGGCCCTTGCCGGTGACTTCACGGTCGCATACACCGCGGGCACGAGCGGCTTTACGAAAGCCATTGACTGCAAGTCCGCTACCGGGAAGTCGGTCTCCATCTCCGGCCTCACCGCCACCATCGGCCCGGATGCGCCCTACACCTTCACGCTCTTCGCCTTGCCGCAGGACCTGAAGGACCTGGAGCTTGTGTTTGATATCCAGAATGCACAGTCCCGTCATCTTGCCCTGAAGAAGAACAATCAGTACCTTACCTTTGCCGCCTGCAAGAAGCATCGTATCTATGGGCTGCAGATGCCCGACGGCACCTGGACCCTTTACCTTCAGTCCGAGGTGGCGGAGTGGGAAGACAATGCCAAGAACCCGAAATACGGTGAGGCGGACGACGAAGGCGCCATCATCAGCGCCGGCGCCCTGGAGTTCGTCTCCGGATTCTCCGGTTCCCCGAGTCGTACCTCCGCTACGCTGGAGTCGGCCTCGTCTCCGCTGGTCGCTTACTACTCCGTGTATTCTCCTACCAACGGTACGTGGAGGATTACGATGAAGGGAGAGAAAGCTTCTTCCTTCACGCTGGCATCGCCCAATGTCGAAGGCGCTTCCGCGTCCGGTGATGGTAAGTACATCGAGGGCCCGGTGGACCAGCGCGTGTTCTTCCAGGTGTCTGCCAACGACGGCGCCGCCTCCGGCGACAGCGTCGAACTCTGGTTCACGGTCCTCGTCGGGGACAAGGAATACAGCCTCCATTCCGAGGTCACCCGCAGCCAGCTGCCTCTTACCGTCAAGATGCCTTAATTGGAAAGGAATATGAAAAAGATTATCGCATATATCTTCGCAGGAGCCGTCCTTATGCTTGCGGCGTCCTGCACTTGGGAGCCCGTCGACCCGAACGCCGAAGGCAATGAATTCGCCCTGCAGGTCTACTGCTCGGAACTTACGAAGGCGGGTACTACGCCGGGCGAGGGCAACGAGAACAAGGTTGTCTCCCTGGACTACTTCTTCTTTGCCAACGCTGAGTCCGGCGCCGCCGTGTTCCACTATCGGGACGCCGCCCCTTCCGCCACTTCCGGAAAGTACCAGGGAATCTTCACGCCTGGTAACACCTATGGTGGAAACGAGTTCCCGACCCGCGAGGTCCTTTACGGCTCCAACGATTTCACGACGGTGTTCGTCGTCGCAAACCTGCGTTCGGTTCCGACGACTCTTCCTACATTGGAGGATCTCAAGGCCATCGCAATTGATCAGTCCTTTATGTCTGACGGTGCAGCCCTCGCTACCGACAGCGCCGATATGGAGTTCGTGATGACGGCCGAAGCCGAGGTCCGGGGCAATGTGTCCGGAGTCTTCACGACCCTCGGCCTCGAGCGCCTGGCGGCCAAGATGGTTTTCAACGTCAAGGTTGCCAAGGAGGTGTCCCTTTCGGGCACGCTGGACGGCGACGGAGGCACTTATACGGAGACGTGGACGCCGATGCTGAACGGCAACAACGTCCGCGTTTATCTGCAGCAGGCCGTCACCAATACCGTGCTGGGTGTCGCCGACGGCGAGCACTACCCTGCTTCGATAACCCAGACTGACTACAATCCAATCGTGCCCGCCAGTTGGAGTGACAACGAGACGACGGTAGGACCGTTCTATTCCTTCGCCACATCCTGGGACGACAACCTCGCCCAGGCTCCTTTCGGAAAGATCATCGTTCCCTGGAAGGTCGTCCGCAAGGACGCCAACGGCAACGTGTTCTACTCCGCCCAGCGCGAGGTCTATTACAAAGTAATGCTGCCTGACACTGAGATTCTGGCCAACAACTTCTACCAGTTCACCGTGGACATTACGGTGGTGGGTACCGAGACGGATCCCGAGGTGACCATCGACGCCACCTATCAGGTGGCCGACTGGACCACCGGCGGCGCCGGCAAGGTGAACACCCAGATCAGCGACATCAAGTACCTGACCGTGGACCGCAAGCAGGAGAACGCCAACGGCATCATCGATGTCTATGTTCAGGGCGCGCAGGTGCAGTATTCCGCATCGGAAACGGCGGTGATTGACTGGGATGTTTCCAGCATCTATTACCTGGATTATATTACCACTGGGTTGACGGACCATAAGCGTTATATCATCCAGAATGGTACGCTCAATACGAATAATGGAAAGAATATCACCAGTTTGGATGCAGCGAAGGCCTGGGTTGATCTGACTGAAGTCGAGAATCCTAATTCCGAGATTCCGGACACCTATATCACGTTGAACCACGCCTTGATCAACGACCTGACCAACACCTATTTCGATGCCTCCCCGTATTTCTATGAAATAACCGTTAGGTTGTCCACGGGAGGTGCCGACCCCAAGACCGTCATCTTCAAGCAGTATCCGCAGAGCTACATCGAGGAGATGCCGAATACGGGGAACGATATGCATCAGGTCGGTTCTGGCTGGAGTGCTCAGAATGTTGATTTTGGCTATGTTTATGTGAATGGCGGTCACAATGGTTCGAATAACTATGGTGGTGTCCACGGGTTGACAGGCCAAAACACCAACCCTAATATGTATGTCATTACGACGTCGGTTTTGAGCGATTCTCAAAAGACGATAGGCGACCCCCGTATCGCAAAGGGGCAGTATGACTTGATTGATAATACCCAATTCAACAGCGCCCCGGTTGTATCTGGTGGTTCCAATCGACGTTTGACATACTATAAGCGAGCCGAAACCAGTGACAGGAGCCGTTATATGATTGCTCCGGCGTTCCGAGTAGCGTCATCTTATGGTGTTACCAATTCTCTTTCCTATGCCAATGGCAGCCGCCGTTGTGCTTCTTATCAGGAGGATGGTTATCCGGCCGGACGCTGGCGCCTGCCGACGGCTGCGGAAATCGAGTATTGTGTGACATTGTCAGCCAAGGGCAGGTTGCCTGTTTTGTTTGGCGATAGTAATAGCCAGACCGCATCAACTGATTATTGGAGTGCAAATGGTTATATTACGGTCGTAGGGAGCAGCGTGACTCCTCATATTGGAACTTTCACCGGGGATAATAGATATGTCCGTTGCGTGTACGACGAGTGGTATTGGGGACCCGACCGTGTGACGGCCGCACAGCACGCCTTTATGTGGGGAGATGAACAGGATCAATAATTATAGAGGACAATTATGAAAAAGTATATCTATATCTTAGCTTCCCTCCTTCTGGGTCTTTCCTCCTGCACGGACAGGATTCCCGTCCCCGCGCCTGAGGGAGAGGCCACGGTTACCATCGATATGACGGTGTCGCTTCCCCAGGTGGTCACGGCCACCAAGGCGACGAACCGGGCCAGCAATCCGCAGATCGAGAACATCTACGTCGCCGTCTTCGGCCGTCAGGGATATCTGAACGACTACGCCCTGGCCGTCCCCCTGGATGCGGACGGTAATATCACGAATAGCTACACCTCCGTGAACGGACAGGATTTCAAGCTCAGGGTCACCCTCCTGGCCACCACTTCCACCCGTTACATCCACATCATCGCCAA
This sequence comes from Bacteroidales bacterium, assembly GCA_017548335.1. Lineage (GTDB taxonomy): Bacteria > Bacteroidota > Bacteroidia > Bacteroidales > UBA932 > Cacconaster. Next base: position 44,543 of record JAFZAF010000136.1, read on the forward strand.
CGGTCCTGATCAGTTGGACTACCAGACCCAGATCAATGACCTGATGTTGGGCGAGGCTTTGATGACCTCCGACAACAAGGGCGCCTATTGGCAGAATTTTACGCTGGCCGGTACCGCCAAACTGGATGGCGCCAACTGGGTCCCTTCCGACGACGCGGTTGCCAAATTCAGCAATGTCCGCCTCATCCGCAACTTCGCACGGATCAAGGTGGAGTCCGGTTCGTCTGATTTCGTTGTGGAAGGTTTCAAGGTCTATCGTACCTCAAAGTATGGTTCCTACGCTATGCCGATGGACGACGCCGGCTCTTCTTTCGTGGATGCGGCGGCTTATATCGCAAGCGACTATGACACGGATACTTATCCGACCCCGGTCGAATACATCCAGAAGGGGCTTGGCTATAAGGGTTATGTGCCCGATGCGGCTAAGGCGTTGATCGATACGGACGATCCCAAGGTCGGCGACGCGTTCACGACTGACTATCAGTTCGTGTACGAAAGCCCGAATACGGACTCCAACTATCCGTACATCATCATTGCCGGTAAATACAAGGGTGCCGCCACTTCCTATTACCGTATCGAGCTGGTGGACGACGAAGGTACGCACATCCCGATTTACCGTAACCTGGATTATACGGTTACCCTGAGCGCCATTGCCAAGAACGGCGTGAGCGATCCGAAGAATGCCGTGACGTCCAATGGTAACGTTTCCACCACGGCCCAGGACCTGTCCGAGATTTCCGATGGTATCTCCGGTCTCTTCGCCCTGTACACCGACCGCACCTATGTGATCGGCGACGACGACGACCCGAGCGTAACTTTCCAGTATCAGTATGTTCCCGACCTGTCTGCCGACAAGACTTCCGCTAACTATTATAAGCAGGCGGAGATCCTGGAGGTTACCGGTGACGCCATTGACGGTGAACTCACGCAGGGTGCGCTGACCGATGGCTGGTATCCTGTCACCTTCAACCTCAAGAAATCCTCCGATGCGGTTACCGCGGGCAAAGACCTGGTCTCCACCTTCAAGGTGAGGGGAACTTCGAATACGGGCGCGAAACTCTTCCGTATCATTACGGTCCGCGTAATCCGCACCCCGAATTACGTTGCCGCCTCTACCGGCCCCGACGGAATGAACTTCAACCTGGGTCTCCCGGCAGACCTGCCTTCGTCGATGTTCCCGATCGAGTTCAACGTATACGACAGCAACCAGTGCCTGAACCCCAGCGGAACGGATATGCCGGTCACTGTTGACAGTGCCAACAAGCAGTTCTACTATGTCAAGACCGTCACGCTGAAGGACTACACGGACAATATGAATGCCGCCGGAACCGCTTCCGTGATTCAGCTTAAGTTCAAGAAGGTCAAGTCCGGTACGACTACCGTGACCGTCAAGAGCAACTACTTCCCGGATACTTCCGGTACGATTACCGTGCAGTAGTCGCTTCGATATTTCGAAACCGCCGCCCGAACTGGGCGGCGGTTTTTATGTTGCTCCGCCCCCTCTTCCAATTTACAAATATTTTTAATATTTATAAATTTGTTCAATAGTGTTCAAAATGGCATAGATCTCATTGTTTTTCCTTTCTTTTTCCTATATTTGCACTCGCAACAGACGTTTCTGAGAAAGGGAATCTATGTTTACTGTGACCACTAATCCTAGTATGGCCAGGAGAGTTTATTTACCTCCTGAATGTTTTGTTGTCGACATCTCGACCGAAACCCCGATCCTTCAGTTCTCGACGAAGGACTGGGAAGAGAAACCGGGCGAGATCTGATGCGGAGAAGCGATGAAATATTGAATATTTACCCAATAATTTTTTTATGAGAAAAGCATTTCGATTGTTTCCCCAGGCCCTCGGCGTGATTGCTCTGGCCCTAGGAACCCTTCTGACGCCCTCCTGTACGAAGGAATACTTTTCTGACGTACTTGACGATGACGCCGTAGAGATGATCATCAGTCTGGGCGCTGCCACTAAAACTACCAATGACGGTAACAGCACCCTCTGGGCCGAAGAGGACCAGTTGACTGTTATCCACTCCGCGGCGAATGGAAGCGACTTCACGGCTTCCAAGTTCTCGTATATCGGGAACAACGACTTCTCCGGAAAGGTCAGCCGCCTCTCTTCCACGAACGACTGGTATGTGATTTATCCTTACAAGGAAGGGAACACGGCGGCCAACGCGCTCAGTTTCACCTTCCCGGCCAGCCAGACCCAGAACGGCAACGCCAGCAAGGCACATCTCGCCGGCGCTGATTTCCCGCTGGTAGGCAAAACCCTGGATGTAACCCGTGGCGCAGACCTGACCGTGCAGACGGCGAACCTCCTGGCAGTAGCCAAATTCAACGTGTATAACGAGTCGGAGAGCAACCTTCCCATCATCGTCAAGGAGATCCAATTTACGGCGACTTCCCCCATTGCCGGTGCGTTTACCGCAGACCTCACGGGTGAGAACCCTGCCGTGGCCGCGGGTTCCGGTGCCACCAAGGTGGTGAAGTTGACTGTTGAAAATGGTGCGGAAATTGCCTACAACGGTTCCTCCGAGTTCTATATGGCCTTCGCCCCGTTCGAGGCTCCTGCCGGTAGCAAACTCAAGCTCAAGATTACGGCCGTGCATCCTACCGGACTGGATTTGCCGATTGTGTTCTACCGCACCATTGAAGTCGGAGCGGATGGTTTAGCCTTCGATTCCGGCGCGATTCAGTCTGTCGGTGCTCATTTTAACGAAAGCAGCACCACGAACCCCGACGCCGGTTCCGGTACTGAGGTTGAACTTCCGGTGGGTGGCGAGCCTGAAGACGGTGTTTATCTGTTGGTATATGAGCAAGGAGAGACCAGTATGGCTTTTGCCGCTTTTGCGGAATACAAGACCCAGAAATACGCTATCCCTGTTACCGTTGTGGATGGCGTCGTCATCCCTCAGGAGGATGAGGACCTCTCTTCTTTTGCGGTTTCCATTGAAGTCGCGAAAGACGAGAATGGTAACCCGATACAACATTCCAACGACTCGGGCCACTACGCCTACAATGTTCGGAACTCCGCAGGTCAGTATGTGTTCTATTCCACCGGCGGTGGTACTCTCGATGCCAGTGATGCGCTCCAGATCAAGGATATTAATGAGATGGATATCGATGGTACGACTTATAAATACTATCATACATTCGTGCAGGCTGAGGACGGCGTCCAGATCCTGAGTTCCATCTACGGAGCTTCCGGAGGTAACAAATATCTCCTCGCCTATACCGCGAGCAATGGCTTCTACTACGAGGAAAACAATTCCGGACAGAAGCTTCATCTCTACCTCCTGGGCGGCTCCGTCAAAGAGAAACAGAGTCCGTATTTCGAGCCGAATACTGTCGACTATGACTTTGATGTGAATGGAGCCGGCGTTCTTGCAAATAAGCCCACACTGAAGGATGCCCGCACCAATGTCTCCTCCTGGGAATCCAGCAGCCCGGCCGTGGCCTCGGTCGATGCAAGTGGAAATGTAACCGTCCATCAGGTCGGATCTGCGACCATTACTGCAAAGCTTGATTCGGACGACACTTACTATGGTGCCACCGCCACTTACACTATCAATGTGACAAGCGCCACGGTCCAGACCTGGTACAAGGCCGATGAGATGGTCGCCGGACAGACCTACCTGGTTGTTTCCAACGGCTATGCCCTCCAGAACAACAATGGTTCCGTGGCTGCCACCGCGGTAACCGTTTCCAACGACATCATCACCTTGAATGCTCCCGCCGCAATTATCTGGACTGCAACATCCGGCAGCGAACTGACCAATAATAGCCAGTATCTCAGAAGGTCCAGCTCTTCCAGCTCCGGTGGCTGGGGCGGATGGGGTGGCAGTTCTTCGCTCTCCATTGGCGACAAATCCAGCACAGCGTCGAACAATCAGTGGACTTACAATGCTGATAATAACTATGTGATGTCCGATACGTACTACTTATATTACAGCACAAGTAGTAACGCATTCACCATCAGCACCAGCCAGAGCAGTTCCCACATCGCTGCCCTATATAGCACCATAAAGCCGGCTACGTCGCAGAACCTCAAATTCGCAAATTCGACGGTCCGCTGGACGGTGGGCGAGGGTGGCGACCACGTTTTGAATCAGCCCTACGCTGTGCAAACGGTCTCTGGTAACGTCACGACGGTAACCTATACGTCCTCTGACACGAATGTCGCCACCATCGACGGCACGACACTTACCCTCAAAGGCACCGGTTCGACGACCATCACGGCAACCGCCCCTGCCGGTACGGTGAACGGCATCGAGTACAAGGAGGCTGTCGCAACGTATACCCTCCGCATTTCTACTCCCGCTCCGGGCGGATTCGAAGATCTTGGCACCTTCAATCTGGAGAACGCCAAGGTGAAAGAGTACCTTGACAGAGCCGTTAACGAATACACGGATAGCAACCTGTCCACCACGATTGTCTCTTCCTTCGCAAGTGGTGCCAGCAGTACTAACCGTCTGGATGTGCCCAATCCTGTGACCATCGAGTGGGGCACCCAGAGTTCCGGAACCGCGACCATCACCATTTTCTCCGATCAAGCCTTGAAGAACGAGGTGTGGGTCCAGACCGCGACGAGCGGTTCAACATCCGCTGCTGTCTTCAACTTGATTCCTGGCAAGACCTATTATTGCACGGTTGAAGATAATACCGGTTACCTGCTCAAGGGTGTCTTCGAGACTGAGGGGCGTCGGCGTATGATGAAAGTCGGACAAGAGGCAAATATGAATCGTGCGAACAACTGCCGCGACCTTGGTGGTATGGTAACTGCGGATGGCAGAAAGATCAAGTTCAATATGATCTTCCGTGGTACGAACCTCGACAGCACATCAGGTAAATCCATCTCGAATTATGTGTCTCCCAACAATTCGGAGCAGGGCCTCCTGGCGAATTATATGAATGTCGGATACGATATCGATCTTCGCGCAGGCGGAACGAAAGCTTTCACGAACGATTATTCCGTTGTGTACGTTTGCGGTAATATGAATGCCAGCGTCAGCGATTGTACGGATGCAGCAAAGGCCCGGGTAACCCTGCAAGGTTTCTTTGATGCGGCAGCGGCGGGGAAAGCATCCTACTTCCACTGCGCCATCGGTTCTGACCGCACCGGTTTCTGGGGTCTGCTGATCGAGGGCCTGCTTGGTGTTTCCATCAAAGACTGTTCTATCGACTACGAGTTGACGAGTTTTGCCAGGAACGTGACGAGCGGTGACCGGACCCGCAACTCCGGTCTGTTCAGCGATGGTATTTCTTTCTTCAACAAACAGGAGGGCAACACCCTTCAGGAAAAGGTTGAAAGCTATGTCAAGGGCCTGAGCAATAGTCAATATCAGTTCACGGATGAAGTGATTGAAGCCTTCAGGAACAACGTGCTCGAGTAATTGGTTACGATTGTGATGAGGATTAAACATATTTTGCTGGGGCTGCTCTCTTTGGCAGCCCTGGCATCCTGCAGCATCAAGGATGACCTGCAGCCCGCCCAGCCTACGCGCCTTTTCCGCGCGGTGATGGAGCAGACTGTCGCCGACCCTGCTACGAAAGCCTATGCGACCTTCGATTCCGATATGAACAAGTATTTCGTGTTCTGGAACCGGGGCGACCGCGTGAGCATTTTCTACGACAAGACCTATAACCGGGAATATGAGTTCCTTAACCGTGACGGCAATACCTCCGGCGATTTCGGCCGCGTGGGAACGGATCCGTCTCCGGTACCTGGACAAACTATCGGAAGCGGTTATCAGTATGCCATTTATCCCTATAACGAAGGCAACACCTGCGATGCGCAGGGAACGCTGACCGTCGTAATTCCGGATCAGCAGACCTACTACGATGACGCCCGCGGTATCGGCGCCCGTATGCTGATGGTCGCCCGTGACGAGGCCGGCGACTTCACCTTCAAGCACGTGGGGTCCTATCTCGGTGTCCGCCTGAAAGGCGAAGGCGTTTCCGTGGCTTCCCTTACGCTTCAGGGCAACAACGGGGAGTACCTGTCGGGTTATCCCCAGGTGTCTTTCGACGAGAATGAGACGCCGGTCCTGACTTTCGATCCGAGCAATGCCGCCGACGTCGTCACGATGACGCTCGAAACGCCGATTGCCCTGAATCAGGACGAATACGAGGAATTCTGGCTGATGCTGCCTCCCGTTACGTTCAGCGAGGGTTTCACCCTCACCGTCAAGGACACGGAGGGCGGCATTTACGAGCGGAAGATCACCAGCTCGATCACCCTGGAGAGAAGGAATTTCTATACGCTCTCCTCGACGGCGGAGTTTACCCCGGCGCCGCTCGACGAGTCGTCCTACGCCCTGGCCTCGTCGATTACCGTCGACGGTACCTACCTGGTTGTCTCTAAGGATGATGACCGGTTGTTCAAGGGCTCGACGGACGGTTCTTATGTGAGTGTTTCGCCCGTGGATGGTGTAATCACCGACACCGACGGCACCCTGGCCGCCTACGAGTTCACCGTGGAGAAGAGCGGGAACAATTACTATCTGAAGTTCAATGACGGCAAGTATCTCGTCTGTGACTACGGCAATAGCGGCAATGGCACCACCGGTCTGCGCTATGTCGACGCCCAGTCGAATGTTACCTATCCGTATGCGCTGACCGTCAATGATGGTGCCTTCGAGTTCAACACCACGCAGATGACCAGCACCTCCGAGAAGAATCAGGTACTGTATTACAAGCCTGCGTCTGCGGGCGGCACGGGTCCTGACCGCTTCAAGATCGGCGGCAGCGGTGTCGGTGTCGGCGTCCACCTCTATATGAAGGGCGGCAAGCAGGCCCGCGGCCTCAAGTTCGAGCCGGAGAGCGTTACCTGCCTCCAGGGCAGCACCCCGGAGAAGCCGGTGCTTTCGGGTAACTATTCCACGGTCCGCTATTCTTCCGACAACACGGCTGTCGCCACGGTCGATGGCAATGGCAACGTGACCGTCGTCGGTATCGGCATCGCGACCATTACCGCCGAAGCCGACGAGGATGACCGCTATCAGGCCGGCAGTGCGTCTTATACCCTTACGGTCCTGGACAGCAGCACTGCGTCGTATGTGAAGGCCGCCTCGATTACGGTCGGCGGAACCTACTTGATCGTGGATAAGGACGATGACCGTTTGTTCAAAGGTTTAGCGGACGGTTCTTATGTGAGTGTCTCGCCCGAGAATGGTGTCATCATCGACTACGACCGCACTCTCTCCGCCTACGAGTTCACCGTGGAGAAGAGCGGGAACAATTACTATCTGAAGTTCAACGACGGAAAGTATCTCGTCTGTGACTATGGTAATAGCGGCAACGGAACGACCGGTCTGCGCTATGTCGACGCCCAGTCGAATGTTACCTATCCGTATGCCCTGACGGTCAATGATGGTGTCTTCGAGTTCAACACCACGCAGATGACG
>JAFZAF010000013.1 GCA_017548335.1 Bacteroidales bacterium
CTCGCTGCGGGCCATTTCGGCGCCGCCGACACGGCCGGCAATCTGGATCTTGATACCCTCGGCGCCCATGCGCATGGTCGAAGCGATGGCCATCTTGATGGCGCGACGATACGACACACGGCCTTCGAGCTGGCGGGCAATGTTGTTGGCCACGATGTTGGCATCCACTTCGGGACGCTTCACCTCGAAGATGTTGATCTGGACATCCTTGTTGCAGATGTTCTTCAGCTCTTCCTTCAGTTTGTCGACCTCCTGGCCGCCCTTGCCGATGATGATGCCCGGACGAGCGGTGTGGATGGTGACGGTGATGAGCTTGAGCGTACGCTCGATGACGATCTTCGACAGGGAAGCCTTCGCCAGGCGGGCGTTCAGATACTCGCGGATCTTGGAGTCCTCGAGGATGCGGGAAGGATAGTCACCGTACCAGTTGGAGTCCCAACCACGGATGATACCCAGACGGTTGCTGATCGGATTGGTCTTCTGTCCCATAATTATGCCTCAACGGCCTCCTGTGCCGGTTCTTCTGCGGGTTTTTCGTTCTTGGTGCCAACAATCACGGTCACATGGTTGGAACGCTTGCGGATGCGGGCGGCCCGACCTTGCGGCGCGGTGCGGATGCGCTTGAGCTGACGGCCGCCGTCGACCATGATGGTCTGGACGAACACGTTGCCGTTCTCCAGCTCCTTGCGCGAATCTTCGTTCTTGGCTTCCCAGTTGGCGATGGCGCTGCGCACCAGTTTCTCCAGCCGGTAAGAAGCCTCTTTCTTTGAATAGTGGAGAATATCCAAAGCGCGGTTGACTTCAACACCCCGGATCATGTCTGCGACCAGGCGCATCTTGCGGGGCGAAGTAGGGACATCATTCAGCTTTGCAATCGCCGTGTGTCTCTTTATCTCTTTCAGCCTCTCGGCCATTTCTCTTTTACGAGCTCCCATTGTGTACTCTTTTTAAAATTTTAACGGTTGCCGGAATGGCCTTTGAAGGTACGGGTCGGAGCGAATTCTCCGAGCTTGTGACCTACCATGTTCTCCGTGACATAGACCGGAATAAACTTGGTGCCGTTGTGGACGGCGATCGTGTGGCCTACGAAATCAGGGGAGATCATGCTGGAGCGGGACCAAGTCTTGATGGCTTCTTTCTTCATGGTGCCCTCGTTCATCGCGAGCACTCTCTTCTCCAGAGCTTCCTGGATGTACGGACCTTTTCTAAGTGAACGACTCATAATCTTAATGCAGTTTTATTCCGTTATTTCTTTCTTCTCTCGATGATGAACTTGCTGGAAGTCTTCTTGGGGTTACGAGTCTTGTAGCCCTTCGCAGGCAGACCCTTGCGGGAACGCGGGTGTCCGCCGGAAGCACGGCCTTCACCACCACCCATCGGGTGATCCACAGGGTTCATCACGACACCACGGTTGTGCGGCCGGCGGCCGAGCCAGCGACGACGGCCGGCTTTGCCGTGGCTTTCCAGGTTGTGGTCGGCATTGGAGACGGTACCGACGGTGGCACGGCAGGTCACCAGCACCATGCGGGTCTCGCCCGAAGGGAGACGGAGGATGGCGTGGCCGCCTTCACGTGCGGTCAGCTGGGCGAAAGTGCCCGCGCTGCGTGCCATCGCGCCGCCGTTGCCCGGGCGGAGTTCGATGTTGTGCACGAGGGTACCGAGCGGAATCTCTGCCAGCGGAAGCGCGTTGCCGATTTCCGGCGCGACGCCGGGACCGGAAGCGATGGTCTGGCCCACTTTGAGTCCGTTGGGAGCAATGATATAACGCTTCTCACCGTCGCCATAGACGACCAGCGCAATGCGGGCACTGCGGTTCGGGTCGTACTCGATGGTCTTGACGGTGGCGGTGTAGTTGTCTTTGTCGCGCAGGAAGTCGATGACGCGGTACATCTTCTTGTGTCCGCCACCGAGATAGCGCATCGTCATCTTGCCCTGGTTGTTGCGGCCGCCGGTTCCGCGGAGCGGACGGAGGAGGCTCTTTTCAGGGGTCGTGCAGGTGATCTCGTCGAAAGCGCTGATCGCCTTATTGCGGGTACCGGGGGTAACCGGTTTGAACTTACGAATAGCCATGGCCTTTAAATGTTGCTGTAGAAGTCAATCTTATCATCTCCGGCCAAGGTGACGAACGCCTTCTTGTAGTGGTTCGTCCGGCCTGTCTGTAAACCGTCTTTCGTATAGCGGCTCTTGCGTTTACCGTGGTAGTTCACCGTATTGACATCCTTTACCGAAACACCATACATCTGCTCTACCGCCTTCTTGATCTCAATCTTGTTGGCATCGCGGTCAACAAGAAAACCATAACGGTTGTGCTTGTCGCCCAGGACCGTCATCTTCTCAGTTACGAGGGGTTTGATTAAAATTCCCATTGTCTTCAGGTTTTATTTGCGTCTTTCAGCGAGAATGTCCTGCACACCGTCCACGAGCACGAGCCGGTTGGCGTCCACGAGGGTGTAGGTGTTGATTTCGTCAATGGTGATCACCTTGACTTCAGGAAGGTTGCGAGACGACAGGTAAATATTCTTCGAATTTTCGGGAAGCACGACGAGGGTCTTGCGGCCGTAAGCCTTGAGGTTCTCCAGGATCTTGATGAACTCCTTGGTCTTGGGAGCGTCCATCGCGAACGGTTCGACCATCGTGATGGCGTTCTCTTTCGCCTTGTAGGAGAGGGCGGAGAAGCGGGCGAGCTGCTTGACTTTCTTGTTGAGCTTGAAGTCGTAATCACGGGGTTTCGGTCCGAAAGCGGTGCCGCCGCCCACATAGATGTTGGACTTGATGCTGCCGTGGCGAGCGCCGCCGCCGCCTTTCTGGCGACCCATCTTCTTGGTGGAGAAAGCGACTTCGCTGCGGTCTTTCGTCTTGTGTGTGCCCTGGCGCTGTGCAGCCAGATACTGCTTCACATCGAGGTAGATCGCGTGATCGTTGGGCTCGATGCCGAAGATGGCATCGTCGAGTTCGGCCTGCTTGCCGGAAGCGGTGCCGTCGATTTTCAAAACGTCGAGTTTCATAGCGCTTAGTCCTCCACAATTACATAAGAACCCTTGGCTCCGGGGACGGAACCCTTGACAACGATGAGATTGTTCTCAGGGATCACCTTCACGACCTCAAGGTTGAAAACCTTCACGCGGTCTCCACCCATGTGGCCGGCCATGCGCATGCCTTTGAACACGCGGGAAGGCCAGGAAGATGCACCCATGGAACCGGGGTGACGGAGACGGTCGTCCTGACCGTGGGTCTGTCCGCCGACGCCCTGGAAGTGATGGCGTTTCACAACGCCCTGGAAACCCTTGCCCTTGGAGATGCCGGTCACGTCGACCCATTTGAGCTCGCGCTGCGTGAGGTCGCCCAACGTAACCGTATCGCCCAGCTTGAGCTCCATCGGGAAGTCGTCCTTGAACTCGACGAGCTTGCGCTTGGGGGTGGTTCCTGCCTTTTCAAAGTGGCCCTTCAGGGGCTTACTGGCGTGCTTTTCAGAGATTTCGTCATAGGCAAGCTGCACAGCGGCGTAACCGTCTTTTTCAACTGTGCGGATTTGCGTGACCACGCACGGACCAGCCTCGATAACAGTGCATGGAAGATTTTTTCCCTCGGCACTGAAAACGGAAGTCATTCCGATTTTTTTTCCAATAATACCAGGCATTTGGTGCTTAATTTGGTGTTTACTAATAAGTTAAATACTTCTGCGCATTTTTCGCAGGGCTGCAAATGTACGGAGAATATTCCAAACCGCCAAAAATCTTTTTAAATTTGTGCTTATGAAACAGACACTTATGACTTTGCTTGCCGGTGCGCTGCTGACCCTGGGCTGCACCGGCCCGAAGAACGTTCTGCCCCAGGATGCGGTGGACGGACTCACATTGAAGGATTACGATCCTGTCTCGGTCTTCAAGATGGAAGAACACCATCCGGCCGCCGCCCGGTTCTCTGCCATCGACCTCCATTCGCACGCCTACCGCCGGGACGAAGCGGGCATCCGGGAATGGGTGAAGATTCTGGAAGAAAACAATATAGAGAAGGTCATCGTCCATACCGGAGCCTACGGGGAGGAATTTGACCGCTTGTATGATTTGTTTACGGGTATTTCCGATAAATTCGAGTTGTGGTGTGGCTTCGACATGACGAAATGGGACCAGCCGGAATTCCCTGCGTGTGCTGTCGCGGAACTGGAGCGTTGCCATGCGAAAGGTGCCGGCGGCGTGGGCGAACTCATCGACAAGGGTATGGGCGAACGTGTCTCCTGCAAAGTCCGCGAGCCCGGCCTGCATTTCAACGATTCGAAGTTCGACGCCCTGTTCGAGAAATGCGCGGAGCTGGGTATGCCGGTGAGCATCCACAGCGGAGATCCGATCTGGATGTACGAGCCCATGGATGGACACAATGACGGACTGATGAATGCGAAGGAGTGGCAGATCGACCTCTCCACGCCCGGCATCCTGGACCTGGACGAGGTGGTCAATGCTTTCGTGGAATGTGTCGAACGGCACCCGAACACGACATTCATCGCCTGCCACCTGATCAACATCAACCACGACTATGCCCGGCTTGGGGATATTCTGGACAGCCATCCCAATCTCTGGATCGACATCTCGGCCCGCCACCAGGAGACCTGCGTAACCCCGCGGGCGACCAAGCGCTTCTATGAGCAATATCAGGACCGGATCTTGTTCGGAACCGACAACGACCCGGTTCCGGAGATGTACCGCGACCAGTGGCGGATCCTCGAGACGGAAGACGAGCACTTCTACCTCAAAGAACAGTCCTACCACTGGCCCATGCAGGGAATCGGCCTTTCCGATCCGGTTCTCCGGAAGATTTACCACGACAACGCCATCCGGCTGCTGTCTTCCCGCAAGCGGTAATCGATGCGGGCACAAAAACCTGTCGATATGTGCCCCGACCGACGTTTTTCGCCAGCCGGGGCACGTTTTTGCCCATTTTCGTGCCGCTAATGTCGGCTTTCGACTGTTTGAAGATAGCGGGAGATTTGGTATCTTTGTGGTATCTTGAAATCAAAAATAACAGTTATATATGAAAAGATTATTGCTGATAGGCGTTGTGTTGGTGGTGGCGGGGCTCGTCGGGGTCACGTCCTGCGGAAAGAACGGCAAGACGACGCCTGCCCCTGAATCCAATGTAGAATCTGTTGCTGCCCCGGATGCGGCACCGGCTGCGGAGCCCGTCCCCGAACCTGAAGAAAGGATCCGGATTACACCGGTCGGTACGGCGCCTTCGCTTAAGAACGTCATGTCGATGGACGACGTCGAACATAAGCTGCCAGTCGACTGGCGCAAGTACGAAATTGTGGTGACCGGGCAGAAAGGGAAAGGAGAATACGAACCCGACATGAAAGCCATCTACGACGCCATCGTCGAGGTGTTTCCGTTGCCGATGCTCGTGCAATGGGCCTGGTACGGCGCCGACGCGCCCGGTATCTGGGAGCGCGATGCCGATATTATCTGCGACCACGACAATTTCTTCATCGGTGGCGTCTGGAAAGATCCGATGGGCAACTTCGACGACCATTTCGAGCTCAAGGCCTGGCAGGTCAACGCCGGGACCTGGACGGTAGGCCTGAACTATCAGCCGCTCTTTGACGGCGACGATGGAATGGGTGTCTATGGCCGCCAACTGTTCTGGTTCTACGCCCCGCACGGCGATAATATTCTCTATCCGATCAGTACCGAGGATTGTCCCCAACCGATCTCCGACGACGAAAACCCTGTATTCGACCGCTACGAAAACGCCGTCAATTTCCCCGATGCCTTCGACCCCGCCGCCGCCCGCCTCTACTGGAACGGCTGGTGGTTCGAGCACCGGTAACAGCTTGCTAAGTTAAACCTGAATAGCCATGAAAGTTCTCATCTGCATCGCCGCGCTTTGCGCCATTTTTGGCATTATCATTCTCCTGGGCAAAGGAGATAAACTGATTGCCGGGTATAACACGGCTTCTGAAAAAGAAAAGGAAAAATATAATATCCACAGGCTCCGGTTTGTCGTGGGCGTGGTTCTGCTGGCCGTCGCCTGCCTGATGCCGCTGCTTCTGCTGAAGGTCGGAAACGTTTTCAAGGCCTTGTTTTCCGGCATCGTGGTCGTACTCTGCATAGCGGCCGTAGTCCTGGTCAACACTTGGGCGAAGAAAAAATAGATTATCGATCAAAATTCCTAGCATATGAAAAAAACCTTTCTTCTCGCGGCGGCCCTGCTCGTTTCTGTGTGCAGTTTCGCCGCAAAACCGCCGCTCGACCATTCGGTCTATGATGGCTGGAAAAGCGTGAGCGGCCTCACCGTTCAGAACGACGGCGACTGGGCGCGGTGGACTGTCGCGCCGCAGGAGGGCGACATCGTCCTCCACCTTTATAATGTAAAGACCGGCAAGACGTACGACATCGAGCGGGCTTCGCAGGCGAAGATTTCGGAAGACGGCACGAAGGTCGTGTTCAAGATCGCGCCGAAGTTCCAGGAAACGCGTCAGGCCAAGATCGACAAGAAAAAACCGAACGAGACACCGAAAGATACGCTCGGCATTCTCGACCTGGCCACCGGCAAGATCGAAAAATATCCGTTCCTGAAGAGTTTCAAGCTGGGTGACAAGTTGGGCGACTATGTCGCTTATCAGGAGGCCGAAAAACCGGCCCCGAAGGACAAGAAGAAATCCGAAAAGGGTCAGCCCAAAGAAGGCGAGAAGCCTGAAGGCGCACCTGAGAAGCCCGAAATGCAGGGCCCGCCGGCCGGAATGCCCGGCCCGGGAATGCCGCCGCCTCCCGGCGGACCCGGTGCGCCCGGAATGCCTGGGCGGCCCGATGGCGCCGGCCCGGATGCCAATGCCACCAAGGAGAACCTGTATGTTTTGAACACCAAGACACTGGCGGTCGATACGATCCCTTGTGTGGAGTCTTTCATTGTCTCCAAAGAGGGCGACCGCATCGCCTACATCACGAAGCCCGATAAGAAAGACAGCGTGAATGTCCGGGGTGTCTTTGTTTACGATCCCGCCACCAGGAACAAGACGGACGTGCTCACCGGCGAGAAACAGGCCACGTTCAAGGGCCTTGCCTTCAGTGACAAGGCCGACAAGCTGGCGTTCTTCGCCACGCTCGACACGGCCAAGGATACGAAGAAAACCCTCGACCTCTGGCTGTACAACGGCAGTTCCGCGAAGAAAGTCGTGGCGCACGACGGCAAGGCGCTGCCCAAGGGCTGGAAGCTGGGCGACGCGGCCGCCGTCCGTTTCTTCGACGATTTCGTGACATTCGGCACCTGCCCGATCCCCCGCGAGAAAGATACCACGCTGGTGGAATTCGAACAGCCCAAGCTCGATATTTGGAAGTGGGATGACGATTACATCCAGACCGTGCAGAAGAACAACCTGCGCCGCGACCTTGCCAAGACCTATCTGGCGAAGGTGAATTTTGACGGCAGCGGTTTCGTGCAGCTGGCGGACGAAGAGATTCCCAATGTCGTCATCGGCGACAAGAACACGCAGGACTATCTCGTCGTGACCTCCGACAAGCCGTATCGCGTGCAGCGCAGCTGGAGCTATGCGGCACACAACGACATCTACAAACTGTCACTCAAGGACGGCAGCCGCGAACTGATCCTGAAAGACGCTCCGTTCAGCAACCTGTCCGTTTCGCCCGACGGTGCCTATGCCGTGGCCTTCCATTCCAAAGAGAACAACTGGTACCTCTATACGCTCGCGACAGGTGCGTTCAAGGATCTCACCTCGCAGCTCGGCGTGACCTTCTGGAACGAAGACGACGACCATCCGGCCGATCCGGGCTCCTGGGGCCGCGCCGTCTGGTCGGAAGATTCAAAATTCGTGTGGATTCCCGACCAGTACGACCTCTGGCAGTTCGATCCCACGGGCGCCGTGGCGCCGTTCCGCGTGACGGAAGGCGTCGGCCGCGAGACCAAAACCACCTACAACTACACGAATCCTTACTTTGATCCCGATGCCCGCGGTCCGATCGGCGGCTTCGGCGGCGGAGACATTAAGACCGGCAAGCCCGCCTGGTTCACGACCTTCAACCACACGACCAAGGAGCGCGGCTACGCGATGAAGGACCTTACCCGGAAGAAAGCTAAACTCCAGAAAGTCTATGAAGGTCCTTATTCCTTCGGCAGCCTGGCGGTTTCGAAAGGCAAGAAGGGAGATGCGCTGCTTTATACCCGCGGCAATTTCGAAGACGGCAACAACGTCTGGATGACGCGCGACAACTTCAAGACGCAGCAGCAGATGAGCGACATCAACCCGCAGCAGCGCGACTACAACTGGGGTACGGTCGAACTCGTGAGCTGGAAGAGCGAAGACGGCAAGCCGCTCGAAGGCCTGCTCTTCAAGCCGGAGAACTTCGATCCTTCCAAGAAGTATCCGGTGATGATCTATTTCTATGAGAAGAATTCCGAGACGCTCTACAACTCCCGCGTTCCTGCGCCGAGCGCCTCGACGGTCAACATCCCGTATTTCGTGAGCAACGAATACATCGTCTTTGTTCCGGACCTCGTCTATACCGACGGCCATCCAGGCCAGAGCTGCCTGAAGTGCCTGATGCCCGGTTGCGACATGCTGTGCGAGTACCCGTGGGTGGACGGCGACAACATGGCCATCCAGGGCCAGAGCTGGGGCGGTTATCAGGTGGCCTATCTGATCACCCAGACGAACCGCTTCAAGGCGGCGGGCGCCGGCGCGCCGGTCAGCAACATGACCAGTGCCTACGGCGGCATCCGCTGGGAGAGCGGCATCGCCCGCACGGGACAGTATGAGGAAGGGCAGAGCCGTATCGGCAAGAACCTTTGGGAAGGATTTGACCTCTATGTGGAGAACTCCCCGCTGTTCCACGTGCCGAACGTGACCACGCCGGTGCTGATCATGCACAACGACGCCGACGGTGCCGTGCCGTGGTGGCAGGGCATCGAATTCTACAACGGCCTGCGCCGCATGGGCAAGCAGGCCTGGATGCTGCAGTACAACGACGAAGCGCACAACCTGCGCGAGCGCCGCAACCGCAAGGACCTGAGCATCCGTCTCAGCCAGTTCTTCGACCACTTCCTCAAAGGCGCCCCGATGCCAATCTGGATGTCGAAAGGCGTCCCCGCCACCCTCAAAGGCATCGAGTTGGGGTATGGGTATGAGGATGAAAATGAATAAGCCTATGAAACGTATCTTCTTTCTTTTGACAATCATGGCCCTTGTGAGCGCGTGCGGCGAGAAAGCGCCGAAAGAACCTGTGCTGGAGAAGCACGATATCGCCATTGTCGACGGCCATTTCACGCCCGAGATCATGCACCAGCTGGGCAAGATTTCCGACCTGCAGGTCTCGCCCGACGGCTCGAAGATCCTCTACGGCGTGGCCTATACATCCATCGAAGAGAACCGCAGCAACCGCAATCTCTTCGTGATGAACATCGACGGCAGCGACAACCACCAGCTCACCCATTCGCCGAAAAGCATCAATAACGCCCGCTGGATCGACGGAGGCAAGCGCATCGCCTACCTGAAAGGCGGACAGATCTATGTGATGAATGCCGACGGAACCGGCGCGCGCCAGGTCAGCGATGTGCCGGGCGGCATCTCCGAGTTCAAGATCCATCCCAAGGGTGACTATGTGATGTATGTCACCGATTTCAAGGTGGCGAAGAAACCTGTCGACATCTATCCCGACCTGGAAAAATCCACCGCTCGGACCATCGAAGGCCTGATGTATCGCCACTGGGACCACTTCGTGGAGAACATCCCGCATACCTACTATGCCAAATTCGATGGGAAGACGCTGGGTGAAGGCGTGGATATCTTGGACGGCGCGCCGTTCGAACTGCCGACCGAGCCGTTCGGCGGCCTGGAGCAACTCGACTTCGCTCCGGACAGCTACCAGATCGCCTACTCCTGCCGCAAGCTCACCGGCCGTGACTACGCCTTCTCTACGAACACGGACATTTATGTCTATAATATGGAAGAGCAGCCCGGTGTGGGCCACCCGCAGTACAACGCCTCGGCCGGCATGATGGGCTATGACACGGACCCTGTGTGGTCGCCCGACGGCTCGACCATTGCCTGGCTGAGCATGGAGCGCGACGGCTACGAGGCCGACAAGGTGCGCCTGTTCATCTCGCCGATCGTTAGCGGCGAGCGCATCGAGTTGTCGAAGAATTTCAAGTACAACGTGGGCTCGCCCGTCTGGTCGCCCGACTCGAAGGAGATTTACTTCAACGCCGAAGTAGAAGGCGTCAAGGAAATCTGGAAGACCGACATGCAGGGCAATTTCACCCGCGTGACCCCGCAGCACGAGTGGGCCGACTTCGGCTCCCCGATCCTCGTGGGCGACCGCATCATCACCACGCAGACCACGATGCTGCACCCGGCCGAGATTGTCTCGGTCTCGCTGGCCAACGGCACTTGGACGCAACTCTCGCACGAGAATGATGAGATCTTCGCCAAGCTCGAGACGCCGACCGTC
>JAFZAF010000137.1 GCA_017548335.1 Bacteroidales bacterium
CAGCGAGTAGCCGATGCCCAGGAAGACGATCGACAGGTAGCCGTAAAACGGCACGCTGGGAGCGAAGCCGATGATCAGGTGCGCACAGAACACCAGCACGGCGCCGGTGATCATCCAGGTCGTGGCCTTGCCCACCTTGTCGACCAGTGCACCGAAGAGCGGCGTGAAGATCACGGGGGCGAAGGCGATCATCGAAATCATCACGGAAGCCGTGGAATCGTCGAGGCCGAAGCGAGGGATGATGATCGAGGTGCCGAACTTCTTGAAGCTGATGACGCAGCAGTAGAAGAACACGCAAAGGAGCGCGATCATGATGAAGCGCGGGTTGCTCAGCACCTTGAGAATGTCGGAGAATTTGAACTTGTCTTCTTCCTTCACCTCGCCGCGCTGGGTGGCGATGCCTTCCTGGCGGTCATACTTGGCATCCATGGCCACGAAGATGGCCCAGAGGATCATGCCGATGAACAGCAGGGAAAGGCCCACGATGGCGGGCTTGTTGGTTTCCGACAGGGTGAGCATCGTTCCTTCCGCGTGGTTTTTCAGGACGAGCACCGGGGAGAGCAGCATCGCCAGGCCCGTACCGATGCGGGCGATGGCCAGCTGCAGGCCCATGGCCAGGGCTACGTTCTTGCCTTTGAACCACTTGGCAATGGAGCGTGTAACCGCCACGCCGGCGATCTCGCTGCCCAGGCCGAAGAGCATGCAGCCGACATAGGCGATGGTCAGCGAGGAACTGGGCGTCAGGCTCTTCGAGGAGATGGCGCAGGTCACGATGGCGGCGCCGATCACCATCATTGCAACAAACAAGGAACCGATGAGCCGGACACCGAACCTGTCGAGCAGGATGCCGCAGATGATCAGGCCGCCCCATACGCAGAGGAAAGAGTAGCCGCCGGCATAGAAGCCGAACTGCTGGGAGTTCCAGCCGAGCTGCAGCATCTCCGGATTCTTGAAGATCTGCGACACGGTGGAGAACATGTCGTCGAAGAAATAGGAGCCGAACATCGGCACCACCAGGCAGGCTAGCGCCAGCCAGCAGGCAATCTTGCTGGTCTTCAGGGTTTTGGTATCAGTTGCCATAGTGCTGGGAAATTACTTGATATTGGGTTCTTCCAGGCCGTAACCCTTCTTCTTGTCAACTACCCGCAGGTAGACCGAGATCAGCATCGCGGCGATGCCGAGGGCTGCAAGCATAACCAGGGCCCAAGTGTAGTTGAGCTCATGGGCGGCGGTGCCTTCAGGGTTGGTGTTGTTGAGGACCATGCCGATAAGCGCCGGGAACAGGCCGAGGCCGATGTTCTGGATCCAGAAGATGGCTGCGTAGGCAGAGCCGATAATCTTCTCGTCCACCAGTTTCGGCACGGAAGGCCACAGGGCTGCAGGCACGAGCGAGAACGAGGCGCCGAGCACCAGGATGGTGACGTAGGCCACCACGGTTCCGCCTACTGCGTTGCCTTTGAAGGCGGGCAGGATAAAGGCGAAGGTCAGGTGGCAGATCACCAGGAGGATCGATCCGAGCATGAGCATGGTGGCTGCCTTGCCCTTATGGTCGACATAGTTGCCGAGAATCGGGGTGATGGCGACGGCCAGGAGCGGGAACACGGCGAAGATCGTTTCTGCGGTGCCGCGCATGTAACCCATATAACAGTAAGCCACCAGGGCGACGACGGCAGCGGCCATCAGGCCGAACTTCAAGCCTTTCTTCTTCGAAAAGTTGCTGGAGAAGGCGCATACCGCGACGATGAGCATGATGATGTACTGTACGATGGTGACCGTATCTCCGGCCCAGAAGGTGCCTTCCGCGGCAGGGTTGAGCGTGAGGTTGCACTGCAGCATGTTGACGGCGTACTTCTGGAACGGGAAGATGGCGCTGTAGTAGAGCACGCAGAGCAGGGCGACCAGCCAGAATCCCAGGCTGGTGAAAATCTTGCCCAGGTCGCTGATCTTGAAGGGGTCGTCTTTCTCCTCGGCTTCGCCGGTCTGGCTGTCGAGCTTCTTGTCCATGAAGAAATAGACGATGAACATGATCAGCGCGATGCAGAGCAGGACCACGCCGAACTTGACGGAGTTGGCGACGTTCACATCGCCGCCCAGCTTGGCGAAATAGGGCGAGAAGATCATGCAGGTGGCTACGCCCAGACGGGCGAGGGCCATCTCGGAGCCCATGGCCAGGGCCGTTTCACGCCCCTTGAACCACTTGACGATACCGCGGCTCACCGTGATGCCGGCCATTTCGCAGCCACTACCGAAGATCATGAAGCCGATCGCGGCCAGTTTGGCCGAGGCGGGCATCCCGGCGTCAAAGGGAAGGATGGCGCCGATCACCGGCAGCTCGCCGTTCCAGTTGAGATGGTTGGTAAACCACTGTTCCGCACCGGTGCCGATGAAGCTTTCACTGCAGGCGTAAAACTTGATGATACCGCCGACGAGCATGACAGCGCCGGACAGCACCGCCGTGAAGCGCACTCCCATCTTGTCGAGGATGATGCCCGCAATGATGAGGAAGAACACATAGACGTTGAGGAACACCTCGGCGCCCTGCATGCGGCCGAACGCGGCGCTGTCCCAGCCGCGGGTATCCTGCATCAGGTCCTTGATGGGCGAGAGGATATCCATGAAAATGTAGGCGCAGAACATGCCCAGCGCCAGCAGAAGCAGCGCAATCCAGCGTATCGTCGCTGAATCCCGCAAGGTTTGTTTCGTAGTTGCAGTCATATGGTCGATTGTTATATTTCCCAATAAAACGAACTTACGAAAATACGAAAAAACGGGCGAAATGACAAATAAACGTCGCCGATGTCTCTGAAATGTGGACATCGGGGCACAAAAATGTTTAAAAACGTGCCCGGTGTCCCCAAAAACCAGGACATCGGGCACGTTTTCAGCGGTTGCCGTGCCCCGGCAATCAAAATCGGCCGCTTGTTTTCATAAATCCAAAAATTAACGTTAACTTAGCGGATTAAAACGCATATAGAAATATGAAAACACTCGACGTGGTTCTTGGACTCCAGTGGGGAGACGAAGGAAAAGGGAAGATCGTAGATGTACTGGCTGCGCGTTATCCCGTAGTGGCCCGTTTTCAGGGCGGCCCCAACGCCGGCCATTCCATCCAGTTCGGAAAAACCTCTTTCGTATTGCATTCCGTCCCCTCCGGCGTTTTCCGGGAAGGTTCCATCAATATTATAGGTAACGGCGTGGTCCTCGACCCGACCATTTTCCGTCAGGAATGCGAAGCCATCGAGGCCCTCGGCGTCCCGGTCCGGGAGCGGGTCCGTATCGCACGGCGCACGCATCTCATCGTGCCGACGCACAAACTGCTCGACGCAGCTGACGAGGCGGCGCTCGGCAAGGCCAAGATCGGCTCCACCTTGAAGGGCATCGGCCCGGCCTACTCCGACAAGACCGGCCGCAACGGCCTGCGCGTGGGCGACCTGCTCGAACCCGGCTTCGAAGAGAAATATGCGACGCTCAAGCGCAAACACCTGTCCCGCCTTGCCCAATATGACTTCACCTATCCCTTCGACCTCGAAGCAGCCGAAGCGCAATGGCTTAAGGACGCAGCCTATCTGAAGACCTTTGAGATCATCGACGCGGAATACGAGACCAACGCCCTGCTGGCCGCCGACAAGGCCATCCTGGCCGAAGGCGCCCAGGGATCGATGCTCGACGTAGACTTCGGATCGTATCCGTTTGTCACCTCTTCTTCTACAGCCTGCGCCGGTGCCTGCACCGGACTGGGCGTGGCTCCGAGCCGCATCGGCCGGGTATATGGCGTCTTCAAAGCCTACTGCACCCGCGTGGGCAGCGGCCCTTTCCCCACGGAACTCAGCGACGCCACCGGAGAAACGCTTCGCCAGAAAGGCCATGAGTTCGGGGCGACGACAGGCCGTCCCCGCCGCACCGGCTGGCTCGA
>JAFZAF010000138.1 GCA_017548335.1 Bacteroidales bacterium
CCTTCGTTCGAAGTCATTTCACCGCTCTTGTCCCGTTGTCAGGTATATGTTCTTAAGTCGCTGGAAATCAAAGATTTAGAGACACTTCTCAATCGCGCCCTGACGGAAGATAACTATCTGAAAACCAGGCAGATAGAGGTCGTTGAAAAAGAGGCGCTTTTCCGCTTCAGCGGCGGCGACGGGCGGAAACTGCTCAATATCATCGATATCATTGTACAGTCGTTCCCTGACGATGCCCCGATCCGGATCGACAACCAGATTGTAACGGACCGCCTGCAGGAAAACATCGCTCTCTACGATAAGAATGGCGAGCAGCACTACGATATCATCTCGGCTTTCATCAAGAGCCTGCGTGGCAGCGATCCCAACGGCGCCATCTACTGGATGGCACGGATGCTGGCCGGTGGCGAGGATCCCCTCTTCATCGCCCGGCGCATGCTGATCCTGGCTTCGGAAGACATCGGCCTGGCCAATCCCAACGCAGCCCTTTTGGCCGAAGCATGCTTCAATGCCGTCCATCAGATCGGTATGCCGGAAGCGCGTATCATCCTGGCGGAAACCTGCATTTATCTGGCCACTTCTCCCAAGAGCAACGCCGCATATATGGCCATTGACGAGGCACTTGCCCTTGTGAAGAGCACCAACGACGCCCCGTCTGTCCCCTTGCATCTGCGCAACGCCCCTACCCAATTGATGAAAGATCTCGGCTATCATAAGAATTATAAATATGCCCACGAATACGAAGGTAATTTCGTGGACCAGGAGTTTCTCCCGGATGTTTTGCGCGGACATAAGTTTTACGAGCCGGGAAACAATGCCCGCGAAGCGGAAATCCGCCGCAGGCTCCAGACACTGTGGGAAAAATACAATTATTGAATATGAAGCGTTTCTTCTTCGTTCTGGCGGCTTTCGTCGCCTTGTTGGCATGCGACTGCTGCTCACGTCCTGCCGTGGATTATGCCGCCTTTGTGAATCCCAAAATCGGTTCTGGCGGGCACGGCCATGTGTTTGTCGGAGCCAACGTCCCATTCGGCTTCGTTCAACTGGGCCCGACCAGCATTCCGATCGGCTGGGACTGGTGCTCCGGCTATCATGTCAGCGACAGCACGGTCATCGGATTCAGCCACACGCATCTGTCCGGGACGGGTATCGGTGACTTGTTCGACGTAACGGTCATGCCGACGACCGGCAGGCCCACGCCGGGCCGGGGAACGGAAGATCATCCGGAAACTGGCGCTTGGTCGTATGCCGACCGGACGAAGGAAGTCTGTGAACCCGGTTATTACAGCGTCCCGCTGGAGCGTTGGAACGTTGTGGCAGAAATGACGGCTACGACGCGTGTGGGTTTCCATCGCTATACCTACCCCGCTTCGGACGATGCTTTCCTCGTATTCGACCTGGAGAACGGCGGATGCTATGATATGGTAACGGAGACCGGTTTCGACGAGGTGGTGCGTGATGAGGAAGGCCGCGTGACGGCCTTCGGCGGACACCGCTTTTCGCACGGCTGGGCGGACAACCAGAAAGTGTTTTTCTGGGCCGAAGTATCCCGTCCAGGCGAACTGGCGGAAGAAATCAATCCGGAAACTGTCCGCCCCGGCCGTGAGCCGCGGTACGGCTATCTCAGCCTCGGCAAGACGGAGCCTGGCGAGCAGGTGCTCCTGAAGGTGGCCCTCTCCCCTGTTTCCGTCGACGGCGCCAAGGCCAACATGGCTGCGGAACTGCCCGGCTGGGACTTCGAGGCAACCCGAAAAGCGGCACGCCAGGCCTGGAACAAAGAACTGAGCTGCGTCAATCTCACCTGTGACGATCCCGATGCCCGCGCTGTATTCTATACGGCATTATACCATACGATGGTAGCGCCTTCCGTCTTCAACGACGTAGACGGGCAATACCGGGGTTCCGACGACGTGGTCCGCCAGGGCGATTTCCAGAACTATACGACCTTCTCGCTCTGGGATACCTACCGGGCAGCCATGCCGTTGATGACCATCCTGCATCCGGAACGCTGCAACGACATCACGAAGACCTTCTATCACATCTACAAGGAGCAGGGCGACCTGCCGGTGTGGCACCTGATGGGCAACGAGACCGACTGCATGGTCGGCAATCCGGGTTTGATCAGTTTTGCCGACAATATCGTGAAAGGCTTTGACGGAGGTCTTTCGCGCGAGCAGTTGCTGCAGGCAATGATCGCGACGGCCACCCGTCCAGACCGCGGGCAAGACTTGCGCATGCAATATGGCTTCATTCCGTCCGACCTGTTCAACGAATCGGTCGCATTCGATATGGAATATGCCGTTGCTGACGGCGCCCTGTCCAATGCGGCCGCATACCTTGGCGACGCCGCCACGGCCGACGCCTATCGCGAGCGCAGCCACTCCTATCGCCATTTCTGGGATCCTGAAACCCAATTCATGCGGGGACGCTTGGCCGATGGCAGTTTCCGCACGCCCTTCAACCCCCTCGGCTCGGACCACCGGTCCGACGATTACACCGAAGGAACGGCATGGCAGTATATCTGGCTGGTCCCGCAGGATGTGGAGGGGCTCGTGGAACTCTTCGGTTCCCGCGAGGCTACGGTAGCCAAGCTGGACAGCCTCTTCTTGGCTTCTTCTGTCGTGGAAGGCGAAAATGCCTCGATGGACATTTCCGGCCTGATCGGCCAGTATGCGCACGGCAACGAGCCGGGCCATCATACCATCTACCTCTATTCGATGCTCGGCGAGCCCGACAAGGCCGCCGACCGGATCCGCCAGGTGTACAAAGAGATGTATTTCAACGATGTGGAAGGCCTTGCCGGCAACGAGGACGTCGGCCAGATGAGCGCCTGGTACCTCTTGTCCAGCTTCGGCTTCTATCAAGTTGAGCCAGCTGTTCCCCGTTTCTGGTTCGGTGCGCCCAACTACGAAAAAATGGAAATCAAGGTGGCTGGCGGCACGTTCACCATCACGGCCAAAGGCCTTTCCGACGAGAACCGCTATATCCGCGGCGTTAAACTCAACGGAAAGCCCTACGACCTCCCCTACATCAACTACAAGGACATTGTAGCCGGCGGCACACTGGAATACACGATGGGCCGCTGATTCCAACGGCCCATCACAGGATTCCTGACGGACGTTTCTTATTTGTTGAACGAGGGGTTGAATTCACGGATCAGGTCGTTGACCACCTGCGGTGCATCTTTGCCGCCCGTAAACCGCTGAATCTCATTGTTTAGACGGAGGATTTCCATCGGATTGCTCGTCTCCTTGCCAATCGCCCCGAGTTTCTTGCTCATATCCTGCCAGTACTCGATGTCGCCGGCAATCCTTTCCGCCTCCTTGACGTTGGTGCTGGCCTTGAGTTCTTGCTTGAGTTTCGGGATGAGCATATTGTCGATCTCTTTCGTGGCTTCCCGGCTCTTGGCCTGCAATTTCGTGGTTTCAGTCATCCGGATGTTCCCATCAATGGTATTGGTCTTCACCTCAAGCACCTTGCCGATGCTGGCGATGTCTTCCGCCTTGAGTTTGCTGTAATCTACGTCTTTCTTCAGTAATTCGGCCGTACTGTAGGCTTCCGGGTGTGCCGACGTGGTCAGGTTCATCTCAGAGGCCTTGGCACTGATGCCGGTCTGTTCAAAATACTCCGTGTTCATCGTCTTCTGCGCATCCTGCATAAACTCCTTCGCGGTCACCTTATTGCCGTTCTTGTAGAAAACGGGTTCTTTGCCCGTGCTCTTGGAAACGGGAGCCAGATCGAGGTCCATACTCGAAGAACCGGAGCTCGACGAATTACGGAACTGCTTGAATTCGATGTCGCTCATATCGTAGCCTTGCTTGGCGAGCGATTCCGACATCTTCGGCGTCAATTGCCGGTAATTGGACTGGACGGCCTGGTCGAAATGGGCCCGCAGGTTCGGGTCGGCCTTGTATTTCATATACCACTTGGCGTGATAGTCCGAGTTCATCGAGGCGGCCAGCTGGTTGATTTCCTTCCGGGCGGCATCGAGCTTCGCCTGCGGCGTTTTGCCGTCGGCCAGCATACTGATGTACTCGTTGTTCAGCTTTTTGAACGACTTGACGGCATCTTCCGCTTCCAGCCGTTCGCGCTGGGTGCGCATCACGTCGAGTTTCTGTTTCGACGAAAAGCCTTTCGTAAGATTGAAATTGGCGATGCCGTCGGGCAGGAAAGCCGCGGCTGTCTTTGCAATGCCCGTAGCGGCGATTTCCATCCCTTTCCCGATCAGGTAATCCGTACCGGCCTTCTTGGCCCCTTCCCACATCTTTTCGTAGGTCGACATTCCTTCGTTCCCTTCTGCCGTATAGCCTTCGATGAACGAGGCGATGGTTCCCGTGACCGGGTGGAAATATCCGGCAGCGGAAGAAGCAGCCTTGCCGGGACCGCCGGCGATATAGCCGGTCACGCCGCCATAGACGGCACCGATGGCGCGGGAACCCCAGATCGTGGCGGCAGTGCCGGCGCCGTAGGCTCCGGCAAGTGCCTCGCCGGCCAGGCCGACGGTGATCGATCCGCAGGCCATGATGACGGCATTGGCGCCTGCTTCCTTCAAGTCGGCCCAGGCGACTTCATCCTGTGCTTCCGCCTGAACCTTCAACTCGTGGCCCAGAAGCTGGTTGTTAAAGATATTGGCCAACTTGCGCGCCTTCTCGATGTCACCGGAGGCCAGTGCCCCATCCTCATAAAACAACTTTTCGGCCCGTTCCCGAGCATCATCACGGTCTTCCTCAGGCAGCAGGTTGATCTGCCGGTCGATGATGGCGGCTGCTTTTTTCGTCTGAATGTAGCGTTC
>JAFZAF010000139.1 GCA_017548335.1 Bacteroidales bacterium
CGTCGCCCAGTTGATGGCCGACGACGAAGGCATCACGGAGCGTTTGCCAAGGGTATAACTCCCCTGTTCCATCATCATCTTCACATTCGGCATCCGCGCCAGCAGCGCCGGATCCTTGAACGCCGGCGTCGACACGCCGTCCACGCCGATAAAAATGACGTGGCCGGCCTTCGGCCGTACACGATCGGTACAAGAACAACAGGCGGCCACCACCGCCAGGGTAATCAGAAGAAGTCTTTTCATAGCCGTATCGGATCTTTTCCTCAAATTTAGCAATTTCAAAGGATTTCCGCTACGGTTTCGTAGATTTGTTCACCCCGAAGGCCGCGTTTGGCGATGGTGCCGTCGGGCGCGAAAAGAATCAGATGCGGGATGGCTGCGATGCCATAGATTTCGCCGGGAATCTTCTGTGCATCGAGAATCTGGTGCCAGGGCATATCCAACTTTGCGAGCGCTGCTTCGGTATCCTCGCGCTTGTCGGAAACAGCGATGCTGACCACATCGAAGCGGTCGCCTGCAAAAGCCTCCCAAGTCTTCTTGATATAGGGCATTTCCGCCTTGCAGGGGCCGCACCAGGAGGCCCAGTGATCGAGCAGGATGTACTTGCCCTTGCCCACATAGTCGGAGAGTTTCACGTCCGTGCCGTCGGGATTGCCGCCAACGATGGTGTAGTCCGTGAACATCTGCCCGGGAGCCGTACGGCTCTGCAGTTCGATCGCATCAAAAGCTTTGCGAACCAGACAGAAATTGCGGACCCTGTCGGTCACAGTCTGCCGATAGAGCGCCAGGAAAGCAGACGTATCGACGTGGGCGAGGTCTTCAAGGGCTACGGCGCCCAAGAGATTGTCGGGATTGGCCTTTACGATCGAATCGGTCAATGCGGCCTTCTCAGCCCGCTGTTCACGCTTATAGGCGTAGAAGCGTTTGTGGAATGCGTTGTATTCGTCGATCAGCGGTGTGCCGCCCGACGTCCGCTCATCGATGTCGGCCGTCACGACACCCGGCTCCAAGATGAGATTCACCCGCTTCTTTTCGCGGCCCACATAAACGAGACAAGGCTCCTTCACGTTGCCCGTAAAGGAGAACCTGCCGTCCTGGACCGTAGTCACGGCAAGCGTGTCGCTACGGTCCAGGTCAATCAGGTAAACCTCTGTCCCGTCGTCGGTCGTAAAAACGCCGTCGATCTTATAGGCATTCCTGCCACAGGCGATCGAAACGGCCGCCAAAACGAGGAAAAACAGGATTCTTTTCATACGTTCAAAGTTAGTAGATATTCTGTTCGATCACGCCGTCGCTGGCCACAATTTCGGTGTGAGGTATCGGACAGGCTATCTTCGTGTCGTTCTTGCCGAGTGTGTAGGTCTTGGTCGCTCCCTTTGTGATGTTGTTGAGATCAAACTCGTAGAAAACCTTGTTGATGTCACCGACATCGTCGAAAGAATCACTATTATAGTTGAGGCGACGGATATCCCAGAGGCGTTTGGCAAAAGGCATCTCGCGACGGCGCTCCTCCAGGATCTTCTTCACGGCTTCCTCCTTGGAAGAAGCGCTCAGGTTGATCACGCTTGCCGGAGCGTTCTTGTCCATCCGGACGGCACGCAGCTGGTTGACGGTCGTCATCGCGGCCGAGACATTGCCGGCACGCGCCTCACACTCCGCCTTGATCAGCAGCATTTCAGCCGTGGTGGGGCCGGACGGAAGCCGGTCCTTCCAGAAGAAGACATAGGCCGGAATGTGGGCGTCGACGTTGACATAGCAGGAGTAATTCGGAATGATGTGGTATTTGTAGCGAAGGTCATACTGCTGGTCATACAGGCTGAGCAGCGACTCGCTGGGCAGATACCACCAGTTGTGGTCTTCCTCCATCCGGAAGTACATAAACTCTTTCCACTCGAACATAAAATCATTGACCTTGCCCGAACCGCTCTGGAAAGTATAGGGGAAGATGATGGTCTCCGTCCGGCCGCCGATGTTCACGGTGACGGGAGGAGCCGTCGTCATATCCTTGTTATAGTCCATCAGCTGGTTGTGTGCAGCGAGAGCCGTTTCAGCATACTTTTGGGCATTGGTGTAGTCGTTGAGATAGAAATAATACCGCGCCGCAAAGCCGTTGACGGCCGCTTTGTTTGCACGGTGGCTCTTCCAGCGGGCGGTTCCGGGGATCTGCTGCAGCGGGGTTTCTATCTTGAGCGCCTCCGCAAGGTCAGCCTCGATGAAATCGTAGGTTTCCTTGAGGGTGGCGCGCTTGAGCGGCTCGTCAAACTGAGTGGTAGACTTCAGGACAAGTCCTTGCTTGTCTTCGTTTCCCGACACATACGGCTGGCAATAGATCTGGGCCAGATACCACATCTCGTAAGCCCGGATGAAATGGGCTTCCCGTTTGAAGGCCTCACGTTCGCTGTCCGAAAGCCCGGTCACCTTGTCGGCGTTTTCGAGGACCGCGTTGGCGTAGAAGATCTTCTTGTATTCAGGGCTCCACGTCCAGTCGGTCTGTTTGTCGACGACGTCCGTTTTCCATACGGCGTAACTCAGGATCGCGGGCAGATACACATCGCACTTGTTAGATCCGGTGATGGCGTAGGTGTCGATGGAGCATTCCAGGTCGTCGGTACCGTTGATGAGCCAGGGGCTGTATTCGATATAGAAGGTAGTGTAGCTGTTGAGCAGTGCATTGAGGTGTTCACCCGTTTCAATCACTACGGCAGAGCTCTTGGTGGGTTTAACCTCCAGAAACTCGTTGATGCAGCCGCTCAGAAGGAGAGATGCAATCAAGATGGCAGAAAACAACGTTATCTTTTTCATAGCTCGTCTGATTTAGAAGGTGAAATTGATGCCAAGCGTTCCGGATGCCACGGGACGGACGTTTCCGAGCGGAAACTCCGGATCTTCGTGGTATTTGTTGAAGGTCAGAAGGGCCAGGTTGTTGCCCTTGAGATAGACCGACAGGCCGCCGATTCCGATCCGTTTGACCAAAGGTGCGGGGAGCCGGTAAGCCAGCGTGACTTCCTGCAGCCGGAAGTAGGTCGCACTCGCGATGCCGTACGTCATATAGCGGATGTAGGAATTCCACCAGTTCATATCCCTTGAAATATTGGAAGCAAGCGGATAATCGGTGTAGGGTGCGGCGGCAAAGGGGAAGTACTTGTCGCCGTTCTGCTCCAGGACTTCGTCCATCGCGAGGTTGGGAAGGTTTCTCGGCATAAGGGGATAGTTGAACACAAGCCTGCGGAACTTATGTCCGAACTTGCTTGTGATCAGGAACGAAAAGTCAAAGTTGCCATAGCTGAAGGTATTGGAAAGACTCAGGTTCCAGGGCGCCACCCAGGTGCCGGAATTGATCATCCATTCGCTCCAGTCGCCGGTCTGGTTGTTGACGGGAGTCACCTTCTTATCGCCCTGCATAATCGAAGGGTAGTAAGCAGGAGCCGCTTCGGTACCGATGTTGATCATTCCGCCGTACTCGTACGACCAGAGGGTGTTGGCGTTGTAGCCTGCACGGTAACGCGCTTCATCCCCGCCGCTGTTTCCGGTCAGATTGTAACCGGTATAGGAGGTGCGGATCATCTTGTCGATGCGGTTGAAGTTGTAGGCCAGCATCAGGTTGCCGTGCCAACTGAAATCGCCCCATTTCTGGGAAGTACCCAGTTCCAGCTCGAAGCCGCGGTTGGTCATTTCGGCCGCGTTGATCTTGTTGGAGGCGGCACCCGTTGCACCGGGCAGGTTGATCGTAGCCAGCAGGTCGCGTCCCTTCTTGTTGTAGATGTCCAGTTTTCCGGAAAGTGCGCCGCCCCAGAAGTCGAAATCGATACCGAAATCGACCGTTCCGGTCCGTTCCCAACGCATAGACGTATTGCCGAAACTGCTGAACGTGGCTGTGTGATCCTGGATGAGCGCATCCTGAGCCGTGTTGTAACTGAGGACCGGCCAGACGGAGGTGTTGCGGTCCACGTTTCCGTTGTAACCGTAGGTCAGGCGGAATGCGAGATAGTCAACTCCATCGGCCGAGGCCAGGAAATCTTCCTTGGAAGCAATCCACTTGGCGCCGACGCTCCAGAAGGGCGCGTAGCGGTACTTGGGATCGTCCGTGATGAAGTTCGAGGCGTCGGTACGGGCCGAGGCCGAGAGGGTGTACTTGCCATCGAGCGTGTAGGCGACGTTCGCATAGGCCGAGAAGTAACGGTCCTGCGTGTAGGCCAGGTTCTTGATGACGGTATCGCCGAAAGTCAGGTTGGCTCCGGTATAGTTCTTATAGGCGAAAGCGGATCCGAGGAATTTGCCGACCGCGAGCGTTTCGTCGTTGTAGCCATACGTAAGGGGCATCTCTATTGCCTGATATACCCTGTCGGAGATCTCCGCGCCGGCGATGAAGGTAAGCTGATGACGGCCCGCGAAAGTGCGGTCGAAATTGAATTGGTTGCGCCAGTCATAAGCAGAGACCTGATTCCAACTCTGCCGCAGCATACTGCCTGAAGGATAGTTCGGGGTAACTTTTCCGGTCGGGGTCTTGTCGGAAGTCGCCCCCATATTGATGGTGGAGCGCACATACCAGGTGGTCGGATCATCGACTTTCCGGTTTTCCCCTTTCAACATCTCATATTGGAACTTCGACTCGAAATTGATGCCGGGAGCGAACTTGAATTTCAGTCCGGTCTGAATGCGGGCGTCGAGGGTCTTGGTCGTGTAGTTGCGGCCCCGCATCTCCTGGACAGGGTTGTATCCCCAGTCCTCGTAAGGGAATTGGGTCCAGTTGAGGTGCCGGCGGATATTGGGCGTGTAATAGGTGCGTTCATTCTGGGTCAGCCATTGACGGACCGTGTCGGTGTAGTCGCCGTTCTGGTCGAAGAAAAGGTCGAACTCGGGGCCCAGGAAGCCGGTACCGTTCTCGTGTGCGACATTATAGTAGAATGCACCGTTGATATTGAAATCCAACCACTTGTAGACCTTGACGGTCGTATTGGAGTTGAACGTGTATTTGTTGTAACTGTTGCCCTGCAGATAACGCTGCCCGCCCTCGTAAAGGAATGCCACGTTGGAGTTGATCCGTTCGCCGTTCTGGGCGATATTGAGGTTGTACTGCTGCGTAAACGGATTGGCCAGCAGGTAGTCCTTGATCTGCTGCTTGTTGCTCTGGGTACGGATTCGTGCGATATAGCTCTGGAGTTCGCTGTCGGAGACATAACCGAGGCGGTTCTCGTTGAGCATCACGAACAGGTTCGAATAGGAGTTGTAGTTGTAACGCAGGTTGTTGTTGGCGTTACTGTCACCGATAAGGGCCATATACCCGAACTGGGCATTTTCAAACTGGTAAAGTTCCCAGTCGATGATCTGTTGATTGGAAGCATTTGCACTCCAGTAATCGTTGTCGATCTTCGGGGAAAGCTTCCACATCGAGTTGAAGGTGACCTGCACGTTCCCCTTTCCGCCGGCGGCATTCTGTCCGTTCTTGGTGGTGACGACAATCACGCCGTTGGCCGCCTTGGCGCCCCAGATGGAGGCCGCCGCCGCGTCCTTCAGCACCGTGATGCTTTCAATCGTATTCGGGTTGAGGGAGTTGATGGGCGCTTCGATGGGGAATCCGTCCACGATCAGCAACGGATCCTTGTTCGAAGCCACCAGGGTGCTGAGACCGCGGATCTGGAAGGAGATGTCGCCATTGGCATCGGTCGTGGCCGCAAGACCCGCGGCGGAGCCGATGAGCCGTTCTCCGACGTTCGTGGTAGGCTGGGCAAGATGGTCGGTTTCCACCTTGTCGAAGGCACCGGTCGCGCGCTCTTTCGAGATGGTCTGGTAACCGGTCACCACCGCCTGTCCCAGGAACTGGACGTCCGGAGACAGGGTTACGTCGCCCGACGCGGAAGCCAGGATGTTGACGGTCTCGAAACCGACCGAAGAAATGGTCAGCAGCGTCCCCCGCGGCACTTCCAATGAATAGTTGCCATTGACATCGGTTGCCACGCCTTTGTTGGTCTTAGCGTCGAAGACCGTGGCACCGACGGCCGGGAAGCCGTCGCTGTCAAACACCCGTCCCCGGGCTAAGAAGCGGTCGGCCGGACCTTTGTTCGGAGACGCCTTGCGAAGCACGACGGTCTTCTGGATGATCTCATATTCGAGACCTGCGATGCTACAGACACTTTCCAGGACGGCAGGGAAAGACGCGTTCCGCAGATTGAGCGTAATCTGCGGCGTGCCGGAAAGCTCCTGCGTCTGATAGACGAACGTGTAGTCCGTCTTCTGTTCTAGGTCAGCTATGACCTGTTCGATGGTCCTCCGGTTGTAATTGACATCCAACGTCTGGCTCCAGAGCGGAGGCAGGCTGAAGATCAGGCACAGGAAGACCAGTGCAATCCGTTTGTACATAGTTATTTAGCTTTAGATATGAGGATACATTTTCCTTCGGCGCAGAAAGAAAGTCGCCCGCTGGCCTCCAGGACGTCCAGCACGTCGCCGAACTTCCCGTATCGGGGAAGGCGGCCCTTGAACTGGATGGCGGCGGCAGATTCATCTTCAAAGCGGTATTCGAAATCATACCAGCGGCTGAGTTGGACCATAATCTGCGCCAGCGTCTGGTTTTCGAAAACGAACATTCCGTCTTTCCAGCTGGTCACGATCTTGGCGTTGACCGGGTTGACCTCGATGGTCTCATCGGCCTTGGAGAATACCGACTGATGGTCGGGCGTCAGATAGAGGATGGAAGACGATTCGTCGTTAGGACGGATGCCGATTTTGCCCGAAACCAGCGTCGTATAGACATTGTTGTCTTCCGGGTATGCATTCACGCAGAATTCAGTACCGAAGACCTGGACGACCTGGCCGGCCGACTTCACCCGGAAAGGTCGCTCATCGGCGGCCACCTTGAAAAATGCTTCGCCGGTCACCGCGACGCTGCGCTCCTCAGCACCAAACACATCAGGATACTGGAGACTGGAAACGGCGTTGAGCCAGACCTCCGTACTGTCTTCCAAAATGATGTGGAATTCGCCGCCGCGGGGCACCGACAGGTTGTTGAGCGCCTGACGGTCAGAAGCCTGCCGGTCAGCGACGGGCTTCGCCACGGACACGGCATCGGGCATCCGGTCGGACACCAGTTCGTAGGACTCTCCGTCCGAATCGGTCAGCGTGGCCTGCACGTGGCCCGGTACGATCGAGGCGATATAGTCAGTCGGCACGGACGGCATTGCCGAAGGGGAAGGATTCCCGATGCCCGTCCGAAGCAGGAAGAACAACGCGAGGCCGGCGGCGGCACCCAGCAGTACGGGAATCAGGATTGTCCGCCAATGGGGCTTTTCGCGTTTTAGCCGGCCTGCCATCCTCTCGGCGGGGCCTTTCGTGTCGACCGATTTCCAGCGTTCATACTCCGCCCGGTCAGCGAAACGCGTTGCAATCTGACGGTAAAGACGTTCATTCCGGGGATTTTCCGCCCGCCACAGGTCCAACTGCCGTTGTTCCGCTTCCGTGGCGCAACCCGCCACAGTCCGGGCGATAAGATCGATAATTTCTTGCGTTTTCATAGTGATACTTCATCTATTATAACGCAATGCCATCCCGAAACTGTCAAACAATTCGATATTTTATGTTATTTTTGTAACCGATGGGGGAAACTAGCGGCATATTGAACCGGTTTCGCAAAGGAGACATAAGCGGCGTCTACACAAGACTGTACCGCCCGCTGCTCCTGTATGCGTCGCAATGCCTGACCGAACGGTTCGCATTCCTCTCTGAAGACTGCGTGCAAGAGGCTATCTACAAAGCCTATCAGCGCCGCGACAACATCGCTTCCGAATCCGCCTTGCGAAACCTGCTCTACGCGTCGGTCCACAACAAAGCTATCGACGTGCTCCGGAAAGGTAATTCGGGCTCCCGCTACTCTGCCTCCCTACCCCTCTCGGAAGAAGACTTGGTCGATACAATCATCGAAAATGAAACCCTGGATCGGCTGTACACGGCCATCCGGTCCTTGCCTGCCGACTATAAGGACATATTCTTCCTGCTTCAAGAGGGGAAAACCCTGGCCGAGATCGCCACAGAGATGGGCGTGTCAGAAAGCACAATCATCCGGCGGAAAGGCCGGATGATCGAACTGCTGCGGGAACAACTCGCGGACAGCGAGTTGCTATTGGCCCTGCTGGCCACCCTGACTATGCTACCGGAATAGGTCGTCGATGTAGTTGTACAAGGCTTTGCTTTCGCCGATGAAGCGCTTCACGATGCGGCCGTCCGGACCGATGAGGATTTTGGTGGGGTACCCCGTCACGCCGTAGAGGGCCGCCACATCCACGTCGCCGTTGTTGATCACGTGGCGCCAGGGCATCCCATAGCGGACAAGGGCGCCAAGCCATTGCTCTTTCGTCTCATCACAGTCGATGCCCAAGATCGTAAGCCGGTCGTTATACTTGGCGTACATTTCCTCCATCTTCGGAAGGCCCTCGATGCAGTTGGGACACCAACTGCCCCAGAAGTCGAGGAGCAGATACTTTCCGTCGATTGCGTTCCAAAGCGACATCGTCTGGCCGTCGGGGGCCGGCAAGGAGAAATCGGGCGCCTCCGCACCGGGATAAATGCGGTCGACGGCCGTCAAGAGGTTTTCCCGGGCTTCCAGGACTTTCCGCTGCGCGGCAATCAGGGGTTTCATCACGCCGTCTTTCACCGACGGGGCAAGCAGATCCAGGGCCTCGGGCGCGTGGTCGAGGCAATCGCCCAGGATCGTGGCCGAGAAAAGCGAGGACGGATGCTCCCGCACGAAAGCAAAGGCGGTTTCGGCAATCTGTGCTTCGTTCTTGCCCAGCGGCGCAATCATTTCCTCGTAGGCAGCCTGGTCCTGATAGAACTGGGAGCCTGTGACCGTATAGTTATCGAGCGAGCCCGAAACGATGGCGTGTTCGCCCGGGACGGTCATCAGGCGGATGCACTTTCCGGTCTGGAGACCTTGCCGGGCCAGGTCGGTCAGGATGATCGTGACGGGTTTGTCGTAATCCACGTCGAAAGCGAAAGCGCCGGCCAGGCAGTCGAGCGTATCGATGCGCTCGAACCCGCCGTTGCCAAGTTGGACCACGGCCAGCTGGCTGGCCCCGCCCTCCAAAATTCCGGACACTTGGTATTTCGTGCAGGAGCAACAGGAGGCCACCACCGCCAGGGTAATCAGAAGAAGTCTTTTCATAGGTATTTCGGATCTTTCCTTCAAATTTAGCAAATTCCGCCGATAAATTGACAGGCTATTGATTAATCTCCAAATAATATATATCTTTGCACAAAAGATATATATGGACACTTCTGCCACAAAACGGAAATTGATCGATTTGGATATGCCGGTATTCACGATCCTCTCGCAGCAGGCACGGAAAGAGGGCATTTCCCTGAAAAAATACATCGAGAACCTGCTGGAAGCCGAAGCGGAGCAACGGCGGCCCGCCGTTCCGGCCGGCGTGACCGATCCGAGAATCCTGAGCCTGGTCGGCGTGGCGAAGAATGCCGTCGAAAACGAAGAGGCTGAATCGGACGAACGGCTCCAATACATCCTGTCGAAATGAATCCCCGCCTCTTCCTCGACACCAACATCCTGCTGGATATCCTGCTCGAGCGGCCCGGATACCAGTCCGCTCTCGAAATCCTGCAGGCCGGATCCGATGGAAAAGTGTCGCTTCACACGTCCATCCTCTCAATGGCGAACATTGCCTATGTCCTCCGCAAAACCCTGAATCAGAACATCCTGATCCCGACGCTGAAGCAGATATCGGTCCTCGTGGACGTGCTTCCGATGGATGCAGCCATCCTCGACAAAGCCCTTCTGCTGTCCGGCCCCGACTTCGAAGACATCCTGCAAGCCGTCTGCGCCGCCCAAGGCAACTGCGACCTCCTGGTCACCCACAACCCGAAACATTTCAATATCCAACAAGGGCTCGCCCCCGACTGGACGAGCCCCCGAATCATTGCGCCGGAAGAATTTGTGTGACGCTTATTCCCCGAACAGCGTATCGAGATACTTATAGAATTCTTCGCTTTCGCCGACTAGTATCTTATTGATATTGCCGTCGGGATCGATGATGATCTTTGTAGGATAGCCGGGGATTGCGTACTTGTCGGGCGTGCCGTCGGCATCGGCGTTGTAGACGTGGAGCCAGGGCAATTCATACTTTTCGACAGCGGCCTTCCACTTTTCCTGCGTATCACGGCAGTCGATGCCGACAATCTCGAACTTACCGGCGTATTTCTCATAGTACTTCTTCATATCGGGAATGCCCTTGATGCACCAGCCGCACCAGGAGCCCCAAAAGTCGAGGATCACCCATTTACCGCGCATCGACGAAAGGGTGAACGATTTGCCTTCGATGTCGGGAAGAGTAAAGTCGGGCGCCTCGATGCCTTCCTTGATCGATTCAACCGCTTCCTGACGGATCCGCTCATTCTCGGCCTGCTTGCGCAGGGCGTCGATCACCGGTTTCATCCTGCCGTTCGCCACCTTGGGATTGAGGCTGGCGACGACATCTTCCATCTGGTTTGGATCGATACTATTAAGTAAACTAACCGAAGCATCCTGGTCGGGATGGGCGGCCACAAAGTCATAGACTTTCTGCTTCAAATCCCTATTAACCGCCTCATACTCGGTATGATATCTCTCTTTCTCTGCCTTGAGCCGATCCGCATTCTTCTCCCGGTCCTTCACCAACTCCTTGTAGAGGTTTTCGAAATCTTCGCGCATCTTGCCCAGTTTGACATAACCGGGCTTCAACATATCGCTGATTGCCGCATAATCCTGATAAAAGCGGCTGCCATTGACGGTATAGTCATCAAAGCTACCCCACACAACGACCTTCTCACCAGGGACACCCGGGAAACCGATCCCATAGTGATAATAGTCGCCCGGCACACGGATGCTCACCGAGGTCGGTTTCTCCAGCGGAAGGGTCAGGTCAAGATGCCCGTCCTCAAGCGCATAACGTTTCCGGTCGACGGTCGTAGAACCGTAATCCACCGTCATCACGTCCACGCTGTCACCCGGATAATCGAGTTGCGCTTCGATTCTCAATTCATTTTTGTTGCCGCCGCAACTAAACGCCAGCATAGACGCCAGCACAAGGCATAAAAGGGCTGGCTTGGCCAGCCCTTTCTCGCGGATTGATTCACCTAATAACCTAAACATTTCAAACATATGTTCATTCATAAATAATACACGGATCTTCGGTTTCCCCCTCATTTAATTTTGGCATTCATTGAGGGATTCTGCGTATTAAAGTGTATATTGCAAAAAACTTGACACTATGAAACGTGTGCTATTTCTGGCAAGTATTCTTTTCGCCGCCTTCATCCTTGTATCCTGTAAGGAGAAGACCCACGATTTCCGGGCAGAATTCGACCTCAAAGGCATCGAGTCCGAAGAGGCCTCGATCACTGTCTTCGGACTCCGCGACTCCGTCAAGCTGGACCTGCCCGACCCGGCAAAGCCCTACATCCCCGTTACCGACGGCAAAATCGTCGTCTCCGGCACGACGCCGCAGCCGGCCGTACTCCGCGTGACCTTCTCAAAAGACAAGCGTTTCTTCAAGTGGGCCGGAAGGGGTTATTTCCCCAACAAGGCGTCCTCGTTCTGGTTCGTCGTATCACCAGGAACAAATCTGAAAGGATCGGCCGACCTGACGGACAAGAACTTCGTCGATTATTACCCGACCGGTGACAAGGAGAACGCCGTCTTCGCCCGTTTCGCAAACGATTATATGCCAGTCCAGAGTCGACTTGGTGACATCGCAGTGGCTATGTCGGTCGATTCCACGCTCACGGAAGAGCAGCGGGCGGCCCTGAAAGAAGAGTCGGAAACTCTTGAACAGGAGAGCGACCGCATCCGGCGCGACCTGATCACGCAGCATCCTTCCAGCCTGGCGGGACTCTGGCTGATGGAAGATATGCTCATCCGCTCGCAGATCGAGCCTTCTGAACTCGAGCCCCTGCTGGCGAAAGTGGACAAGAAATACCACGACAACTACTTCTACCAGACTGTAGCCGGCCGCGTCGAGGGCGCGAAACTCGCCGCCGTCGGCGCTCCCTGCCCCAACGTCGAAGGGAAGGATGTGAACGGCAACCCGTTCGATCTGAAAGATCTCCGTGGCAAATACGTGATCATCGACTTCTGGGGCACCTGGTGCGGCGCCTGCCTGGCCGGTATGCCCGCGATGCGTGAATTCCAGGAGACAAATGCCGACAAACTGGTGCTCGTGGGCATCGCCAATGACAAAGACGTGGAAAAAGTCAAGGCCTGTATGGAAAAACACAGGATGACCTGGACCAACCTGTTGCAATGGCAGGGCGACAACGACTATGTCGCCAAGTTCAACGTCCAGGGCTTCCCCACCAAAGTGCTTGTCGACCCCCGCGGCACCATCGTCTACCGCGGCAGCGGTGAGAGCGAAGAATTCTACGAAGAAGTCGACAAGATCATCAACCGTCGATAAAAGCGTAGCCTGGAAGACCCTTCACTCCGCTACGGCTATCCGCACAAGCCTCCCCGCAAAAACTCCGTGAAGGGTCTTCCAGGCTACGTAAACAGAAGGCCGGTTGAAATGAACCGGCCTTCTACTTATTTCACCATCACGGTAAACGTCTTTGTCTGCGGCGGGATGCAGATTTTGTCGTCGCAGGCCTGCCAGCCGACCGTGCAGGTCACGGGGCCTTCGGCCTGGGCCGTCACCGGAATCGTCAGCAGGAAACTGTCTTCATAGACCGTCGTGCCGGGATTGCCGAAAGGCCGTGCCGGCGGTGCAATCAATTCACCGACCCGGATGCCATAGGGAGCCGAATTCTCCACGGTCATCACGATGTAGGGATCTTTATCCGAGACAGTCCGATACACGTGGAATCCCTTGTAGAGTGCAAATGACAGCTCGATCTGGCCCTTTCCCTTATCCGGACCCTGAACCCACTTGGCCGCCACGCAGACAGGATTCTCATAGGTCGGGACACCGAGCGTCTCCTGCTCGGCCGTCATCGCCGCTACCGCAGTTTCCTCGGCCTCCTGCCGTGCCCGTTTCTTTGCATAGAAGTCGTTCCCAGGCAGTGTCGCCGGACCGTCGATCATAAAGACCCAGCCGCCGCTTTCGGTGAAGAACATCTTCTTGTGGTACTTGTTGTACCAGTTCCTCCACGCTTTGGGTGTGCCGAAGGAACAGAGGGTATAGCGGTCGAGCACACGCTGTGCACGTTCGACCTCATCCCCTTTCTCCAGGCAGCCGATCGCCTTGTCGAGCAGCCGCACGTCGTGGTTGTCGATACCCCAGGCCTTGCAATCCTCGTCGATCACAAGGGTATAGGAACCGTCCCCGCCATAGAAATACGGCGTGTTCTCGTCGTAATAGGCCGGATACTTCTCCAGGTCTGTGCCCAGCACCTCAAACGCTTCCGTCTCGTAGCGTTGCAGGTATTCCTCCAGCGTCATCGGGGTCTGGGGCTTGAAGTTGAGATAGTACTGCTCTTCGCTGGTCAGTTTCCCGCCTTTCCGCTGTTTGGTCCGGGCCTCCTGCTGTTTGGCAAGACCCTCCTCGTTGGCCTCCAGGGTCCAGCCGACCCGTTCTTCATAGGGCTCCATCGTGGCGAGATACTTCTCCTCCTTGATGTATTCCCGCGTGGAGATGCGGTCGTTGTCCTTGCGGACCAGGATTCCCTTGCCGTTGAACTGCGAAATGTAGACAACCGCGTTGGCGAAAACCTGCTTTCCCGCTTCCGTCATATCCGCGGGCGAAGCGGCAAAGCCCCAGTGGAAGAAGTTGCCGTGGCGGCCGATGGCCACTGCGTCGATGGTCTTGGCGCAGACGCCGCTGGAAATGTATTCCGAATCGTGCGCCTCCACGTAACCCCAGGGACGGGCCACCATTCCGATCAAGGCATCGCGCTTTTCCGAGTAGCCGTTGCGCTGCACCTGCCACATCAGTGTGGAGTCGGGCAGCGGCGCGTCGTAGAAGTAGGTATAGTGCTTCGCATCTTCCGGCGTGGGGCGCATCTCGGTCGGCAGTTCCACCGGGAACGGGCCATGGAAGATGGGGTGCTCCGCCACCCAGTGGTGTGCGTGCTCGTCGAGGCAGAGGCAGTACCAGTCGTTCTTCGTGCCGATGGCCCGCGTTACGACCTCGCCCATCGAAGCGATGGTGATGCACGCCCGGTCGAAGTCGTACGGAAGCAGGCGCGCGCGTTTGTACAGCGAATTGCCCTTGCTGTCGTACCCTTGCCGAGCCGGCTCAATCACCGGCGGACGGCCGTCGAAGATGGTCACGTCGTAGTCGTTCGACATTTCGGGCGTATAATCATCTCCGCGGACCGCTTTGACCGCAGTGAATTTCTCGTTCAGGAATGCCTCGAACGAAGCCATACGGGCGATGACCGACGCTTCGATGGTGTCGGCTCTGTAGCGGGCTCCCATTGTCTCGAAGTCGGGCTGACCGCCCACATAGAGCACTTTCAGGTCAACCTTGCCATCTCCATTCAAACGATGGCCGCCATCGGTGCAGGCGGCCATCGGAAGAAGGATGGAAATCAGGATGAGGATTCTCTTCATACTTTTTCCGGGTTCAGATCGATCAATACGTGTTCTGCTGGATTTCTCCCTTCGACTTGGTGATCTCATCCTCGCTGATCGGCATCGCGTAGTGGCGGCTGTTGGGCTCGAGCACATACTGCTTCGTGGGCTCACCGGTCTGGATGGTGGTCTCGTTGTACGGGTAGAACGTGCGGGTGATCGTCACCTGGTTGGCCGGATCGTTGGCATTCAGGCGCTTGAGGTCGAACCAGCGCAGCACGAACGGGAACTCGCGACGGCGTTCCTGCAGCACTTTCTTCACGGCATCATCCTTCGAGGATGCTGTCAGGTCGACATACACGGCCCGGGCGATGCGGTTCTTGCGGACCTTGTTCACGTAGTTCATCGCACCGGCCACGTCGCCGCTGCGGGCCAGGCACTCCGCGATGATGAGGTTCATCTCAGCGGTTGTAGGGCCGGAGACAATCGTATCGTAGAAGAACTGGCAGTAGCCGGGCTTGCGGCCCAATGTCGTCTTCTGGCAATAGCGCAGGCCGAAATCGGGCAGCACGAAGTAATAGTAGCGCAGGTCGTTGTTGGGATCGCCACCCGGAACGTCCGTGGCGAAAGTCTCAAGCAGACTCTGGCTGGGGATATACCACCAGGAACCGTAGTAGCAGGCACGCATATAGAGCATCTCGGTCCATTCCGCAAAGGCCACGCGCGTGGCGTCGCTGGACATCTGCGGATAGGTGTACGGGAAGTACACGGTGACAACTTCCTGGTCGGGCGTTCCCTGGTTGATGGTATAGGTGTCCACGTGGCTGTGCCGGTACATTTGGGCCGGATCGTTGAAGTCCTTCAGCGCGCTGTATTCGCGCAGGACTTCCTCCGCATACTGCTTCGCCTTGTCGTAGTCGGCACGGTACAGATAGTAGCGGGCGGCGAATCCCTTGACGCCGGCGGTCGTGGCGCGCCAGTTCTGGCGCTTGCCGTCGTTGCGGACCAACGGTTTGGTCACCTTTAGGGCTTCCTGCAGGTCGGCTTCGATGAAGTCCCAGGTTTCCTGCAGGGTGGCACGGGCGACGGGCTCTTCGAACGAAGTGGTCTGCTTGAGGGTGATACCCAGTTCGTCGCCGTTGGATCCGGTATAGTAAAGCGTGTGTGCCAACGCAATCTGGAAGAAGCAGTAAGCGCGCAGGAAGTGGGCCTCCGCCTTGAGGTTGGCCTTGAAGGCCTCGTCGCCCTCGACATCGTCGATGTTGTTGAGCACCAGGTTGGCGTAATAGACCTTCGTATACTCCTGTTTCCAAGTGTGGTAGCGGGTATCCGCCTTGTTCTGGTCGTTCCAAAGGCCATAGATCAGCTGATAGGTGCTATAGCTGCTGTTCATCGCCGTGTTGATTTCCGGAGAAATCTCATAGTCGTCGCTGGCAAGCATATAGTCGGGATTCTCCTGATAGAAACCGGCATAGCGGGCCAGGACCATATCCAGCTGTTCAGCGGTCTGGATCGTCTTGCGGGAACTCTTGGAGGGATCCTCCGAGAGGAAATCGTCGACGACGGTGCATCCGCCCAGGATCAGGACGGTAAGACAGGCAAGGATTGCCGCGGTATTTTTCAGTTTCATAGTCGCTTTCATTTAAAAGTTGCACTTAACACCGAACAGATAAGCGGACTGGAGCGGAGCGCTGCCGCGCGGGAATTCCGGATCCTCGTGCCACTTGTTGAAATAGATGCTGAATGGATTGGTTGCCTGGACGAACACTTTGAGATTGTTGACACCGAGCCAGGCAGTCGCGGATTTCGGCAGGTTGTAGGCCACGTCGATTTCCTGCATCCGAATCAGAGAGGCGTCCTCGGTCAGGTAGGACATATAGCCCCAGAAACGGTCCCAGAAATAGAGGCGGGTTTCACCGTCTTTCATCGGAAGGTGGATACGTTCAGCCGGATCGCAGTCGATGATCTCGCTGTATTTGGCGTTGGGGATGGACCGTCCGCTGATGCCGGGATAGTTGAACGACTCACGGCGGAAGATATGGCCGAATTTGCCGGTGATCATCATCGAAATGTCGAAATCATACACCTTCAGCGAGGTCGAGAAGGCGACGTTGACCGGCGCCACGGCTGTTCCCTGGTCATAGGAGATGTTCATCGCATCGCCCGAAGGCCAGGAGGCAAAGGTCTGGTGGACACCGTCCTTGCCCACGAGGGTCGGCTGCCAGTCGGGCACCGATTCCGTGCCGCGGTTTTCGATACCTCCGTAAAGGTAACTCCATACCGTATTCATATCATACCCCTCCATCCAGGTATGGGAGTCTCCGATACCATAATAGACCAACTGATACGCACTTGTGGGAAGTTGGTTCAGGGCGAGAATGCGGTTGCGGTTCCAGGCGAACATCAGCGTGCCGTCCCAGACAATGTTCCGGTTGACGGGAAGCGTCGTGCCGATTTCCACTTCGATACCCTTGTTGCTGATCTCACCGTTGTTCATACTCATCGAACTCGTACCCTGAACGGCAGGAAGCGAGACGGTTGCGATCAAGTCGAACGAGTGCTTATTATAAACGTCGATCTTGCCGTGCAGCCGGTTGCCGAGAGCCGCGAAGTCCACGCCCACATCAAAGGTACGGGTACGTTCCCAGCGGAGGGCCGGGTTGCCGTAGCTGGCCATCGTGGCCGTATATTCATTGGTCAGCGTGCTTGCACTTGCGCTCGGGTTGAGCAGCGGCTTGAAGGTCGTGCTTTTGTCAACGTTTCCGTTATAGCCGTAAGTGGCACGGAGCGTCAGCAAATCAATCCAGGGAAGGCTTTTCATAAAGTCTTCCTTGCCGACCTGCCAGCTGGCGCCAACCGACCAGAACGGTGCATAGCGGTACTTCGGGTCGTCGGTGATGAGGTTGGACGCATCGGTACGGGCACTTCCGGAAATCGTATATTTGCCGTCAAACGTGTAGGAAGCGTTGGCGAAGGCCGAGAAATAGCGGTCCGTGGAATACGAGAAGGAATTGGTGTAAGAGAATGTCTGGTTCGATCCCTGCCAGTTCTTGAGCGCCAGAGCGCCGCTACCTCCCACGCCGTTGGGGAAAG
Organism: Bacteroidales bacterium; assembly: GCA_017548335.1. Classification (GTDB taxonomy): domain Bacteria; phylum Bacteroidota; class Bacteroidia; order Bacteroidales; family UBA932; genus Cacconaster. The sequence continues at coordinate 17,585 of JAFZAF010000139.1, forward strand.
TACCCACGCTGAGGGTTTTGTCATCATACCCATAAGTGCGCGGATGGCCGAAATATTGGTACACGTTGTCGACGGTCTCAAAGCCGGCAATTGCCGCAAAGGCGTGACGGTCGGCAAAGGTACGGTTGAAGTTAAGTTGTCCGCGGAGGGTCAGTACGTCACGCTGGCTCGTGCTCTGATCGAGGAATCCGCCCTTGGGCATATTCAGTGTCACCTTATTGGACGATTTGTCCCAGCTGGCCGCCGCGTTCACGGTGCTCCGGACAAGGTAGGTGGCCTCCGTATAATAGTTGTGCGTCCGGCCCTGGACCATCTCGTACTGGGCCTTCGCGTCGAAAGTGAGGCCCTCGATAATCTTGAAGGTCAGGCCGGCCTGAATACGGGCCAGGGTGCTCGTAGAAGTCAGTTCCCTGCCATACAGGTCTTCGACCGGGTTCCAGGTCCAGTCGGAATAAGGGAAGTTCTCCACCGGGACGTGACGATCCAGATAATGGAGCGAAACGCCCCCGCTGTAGCGGAGGTAGTTGCCCTGGCTGTCCGTCAGCAATTCATAAGGAGAAAGACTCGGCAGACCGGTGTTGCTGTTGTTGGAATTAACGTAATTATAGGTGCCGTTGACCGTCAGGTCCAGCCACTTGAAGAGGTTGGTCCGGTTGCGGAAACTCACCATATATTTCTTGTCCTGATTGCGCGTGTAGATCTTGTGCTGGTCTTCATAGAGCAGCGAGAGAACGCTCTGGCTGCGCGCCGTGGACACATTTATCGTGAGGTTCTGCTGGAACGTGGAAGCATTCTGGATAAAATACTTGCGAAGCTGGTCGGTATTGTCGATATTGCGGTATCTGTCAATTTGCGACAGGGTCTCCGCCTGCGTGATATGTCCAAGACGGGCCTCGTTCAGCAGGTCATAGACTACGCTGTTGCCGCCGGAATAATCGGTTTCCTCGGGATACCAGAGCGGTGCATCCCAGTGGTGGAAGTTGTTGACCTCATAATCGATAACGTCATTGGAGGAAGCGCGGGAGAGCGTGTATTCCAGATTAAGTTTCGGTGAAATCTTATAGAAACCGGAATAGTCGACAGTCACCGTGGCACGGCCTTCGGCGGCCTTCTTGGCGTTTTTGGTCGTAATGACGATGACACCGTTGGCCGACCGGGCGCCCCAGATGGAGGCCGCAGCCGCGTCCTTCAGGATCGTGATGCTCTCCACGTCATTCGGGTTGATGTCCGAGAACGAACTCGACACGGCGAATCCATCGACGACCAGCAGCGGAGCCGACTGATCGGAAAAGGTGGAAGTACCACGGATGGAAAAGGTCGGGTTACCGTAGATATCGGTCGTATAGGCGATACCGGGCGCGGCACCGACCAGGCGCGTGGCAACGTTGCTGGAAGCCTTGTCCAGCTGGGCCTTTCCCACGATGTCGAACGAACCGGTGGCGCGCTCCTTGGAGAGCGTCTGGTAACCGGTGACCACTACTTCGTCGAGGACAACGCGGTCGGGCGTCATCTGGACGTCGAGCCGGGCGCGTCCGTTCAAGGGCATCGTCATCGTCTCCATACTCAGGGAGCTGATTTCCAGCGTGGCCGTTGCTGGATTCTTCACTTCGAGGGCATAGTTGCCGTCGATGTCGGTAATGGCGTAGGTCTTGTCAACGAGATTCTGCACGGCAGCGCCGACCAGCGGTTCCCCGTCCTGGTCGGTAATACGGCCCCGGACCGTAATGGAGCCGGCCGGCTGATTGCCGCCCTTAGGCGCAGGCGAAAGGGCAATCTGCTTGTCGACGATCTTCCAGGTGATGCCGGTACCTTTCAGGACCTTGTCGAGAACGGTCTCGATTTTTTCACCGGAAGTCTGGACCGTGACGTTCTGGTTCACGTCTACCAGCGAGTTGTTGTAGACGAATTTGTACCCGCTCTGGCTCTGAATGGCGTTCAGGACCGTGACGAGCGGCGTGTTGCGATAGTCCAGCCTGATATTCTGCGCCGCCCCGGCAAGCGGGACCAGCAGCAGCAACAAGGCCAGCAGCGCGCCTTTCCTCGGAAAGCGCGCTTTGATGGGTACAGTTACGTTTATCATAGATATGAGGATTAGTTCTAACCCATATACACGTGGGGAAAGGAATTCCCCTAAAAAAAAGAAAGGAGGCGGGAAAAACCAGTTACTTCCTGGACAGGAAGACCTGCCGGCCGTCGATCCGATAGTCGATCTGAGACGTGATCCGGAGCAGTTGAAGCACCTGCGAGAGGGATTCCGACTCGAAGGAGGCGGTGAAGTTCATAGCCATTATGGACGGATCCTGAACCGTGATGAAGACGCCGTACCACCGTTCCAAACGCTTGACGACTTCCGGCATCGGCATATTCTCGAAGAGAAGAATGCCGTCTTTCCAGGCAATGGCGGGCTGAACATCGACTTCCTTTTTGACAGGGGCGGCCTTGTCCTGGCCATAGAACACCATCTCCTCATTGGGCCGTACGGCATACTGCCGGTCCGTTGCATCGTGGATCACGGTGACGTTGCCCTCGACCAGCGTCAGCTTCATCGCCGTATCATTTTCGTAGGCCGAGACGTTGAACTTGGTTCCCGTTACCTTGACCGTCACGCCCTTGGCTGTCTTGACATACATCGGCCAGTCGGGATTGCCGACAACTTCGAAGAACCCTTCGCCGGAGAGTTCGACCACACGCGATTCAGCCGCGAAACGGTCGGGGCAGCGGAGCGTACTGGCGCTGTTGAGCCGGACACGGCTGCCGTCGGGAAGGGTCACGTCGCCCTTTACACCGGAGTTGACCGTATAGAGCCAGGAGGCGTCTTCCTGGATCGGAACGACGCGTTCAGCAGTCATAGCCGTATTGAGACGAGCAATCTCCGCGTTTTTCTTCCCGATTACAAGCGCTCCTGCGACGGCCAGCGGAATCAGCAGGATCGCAGCGACGCGGGTCAGGATGCGCAGCCATCGGACGGCCACGCGGCGTCCGGACGCCTCGCCCGGCCAGCCGGCCGCCGCAAGGCGCTCGACCGCCTCTTCCTCGGACAGTTCCGGCAGTTGCAGCCCCGAAAACGTATCGTCGAGTTGGAGACGCTCGAAACGGGCCCGGTTCGCGGGATCTTCTTCGATCCAAGCGACCACGGCTTCACGCTCCGCTTCGCTGAGCTTACCCTGAATATATCGGATCAGAATGTCGTCGTTCATTTCTCACAATTCTGGATAAATATACCCTCTTCTTCAACGATTCCCGAAAAAAAGTGACAGGAATACCAGAAAAATTCCCGAAACTTTCGGGATGGCCCGCCGGAACGCCTTCAAAGCCAGCACAATGTTATATTCCACAACTTTCACGCTAACACCCAGTTTCCGAGCGATTTCGGCATAGGTCAAGCCCTCCTCCCGATTAAGGAGGAACATTTCCCGGGCTTTTTCGGGAAGGGAACGGAATACGCGCGAGAGCATCTGCTCCGTTTCGAGCGCCTCGATCCGCTGCTCCACTTCGGGGTGCTGCAGGATGCGCGCGTGGATGTCGGCCTCGCGGCCTTCCAGCGTGCCGCCTTTGCGGGAGACCACGTCACGCAGGTAGTTCAGGGCCCGGTTGCGCGCGATGGTCAGCACGTAGTTGCGAAGGTTCTGCTGCGCATCGATCCGTTCGCGGCTCTTCCACAGGGCGAGGAAGGATTCCTGGGCGATGTCTTCCGCCTGCACCTCATCCCGCACGTAGCGGTTCACGAAAAAAGCCACGTTTCGGAATTCAGCCCGGAAAAAGGCCTCGAACGCGGCTTCTGAACCGGCCCGGATCGCATCTGATAATGTAGTCAGATCATTCATCGGCCGAAGCGGATATGGATTTGCTAGAAGAGTTCCTTCTCTTTGATGTCCTTGACGCGGAGCTGGATGTTGGCGATGCCGCGGTAGTAGTTTTCGGCGATGGAGTAGCAGATGTCGACGGGGTTGCCGGCCTGCATGTGCTCGAAGTGCTCTGAGAGGTTGA